>CAJUMQ010000024.1 GCA_910587035.1 uncultured Desulfovibrio sp.
AATTGGTTTCCAATTGCATATGATATGTCGATAATAAGTAAGGCTATTGTTTTAAATAATGCTTTTTATAATTTTAGTCATAAATGCATATTGGATTTTTATACATATAAACAAATTCTTTCTGTTATTGGATATAAATCAATTTCAAAACAAGACTTATGCAAATCAAAATTCATTGAATTGGATAATCTTGAATCTCGTGTTAATTATTATGCAAAATCAGAAACAGGTGTTTTCGAAGCAATTAAATGAAATTTTTATATTTTCATATATTCTATATAAATAATTATTTATTGGATAAAATATATGTTTATAATATATTGAATTATGTTTTTTTATTATTTATTGTAAATGTTATGCTTTGATATCTCATATTATCAATACTATTTAAATAGATATTGCTAATTATATTATTATTTATCTCCAATTATCCTTATCAATATTCTTTTTTGCTCACTTCCAGCATTCCTTAATCTTTTTTTTACCCTTTCCCTGATGGCAGCATGTCTTTGGGCGTAATCATACAGTGTGGCGGCGGCATAATTGCGCAGGTTAATATCCTGTCTGTAATGGGCTGAAGGTCGTACCGGCCTTGTGGCCATGGCGATTATATCATCGATCCAGACAGGGTTGCCTGTGGCCATGAAGGCTGCCAGAAACATTTGCACCACAGATTTTTCCGTAGGTGGCAGCCAGCCGCGCAGGTTTGCTGGTGTCCCAAGTATTTGCAGCTCAAGGTTCCTGTCTTTTTTTCCAAGCAGGCTGGAGAGCAGCTCTTTTTCTGCGGACATTCCCGCCAGATGTATGCTCCAGGCCACTGTGTGGCGCAGGTCGTCTGGAGATTGGGCATTGGCCAGGGTGGTCAGATTAATGCTGCCCTGACGGGCAAGCTGCGCCAGAAAGGCTGCCAGCATGAGCCTGTTTTCAGAATGGGAAAGGATGCCCTGGGCGCAGAAGTTTTTAAGCATTGGCCCAATAAGAGCCGGTTTTGGCTTCTGGTAATAAAATTCCATCTGTTGAGCATAGTGGGGCGCAGACATGCCAAGATTTATTGCATATGCCTGTGAAGACATCATGAAGAGCAGGGGAGGCATCCAGGTTAGGTGGCAAAGCATCCTGGCATATGCTGAATGCAAAAAGGCCATGGCGCCCTTGAAGTGCAAAAGTGGGCCTGGCATAAAGCGGACTATATTCTCGGAGAGGGATAATTGCATAGGATTAATTCCATGGTCAATCAAAATCGGCCAGCAGTGCATCAAGGCGCAGAGGTTCACAATTACGTTGCAAAAGGGAAAATTTAAGTCTGGATCTCGCCTCCAGCAAGTGCGGAGATGACACACCATTATGTATGGAATTATGCGCCTCCAGAAATGCCGCCAGCAGATCACAGATTTTCAGTAGCTGCCCATCCCTGGGATCATATTCATCCCTGTCATAAGCAGGCATTTCCCGCAGACCGTCAATTAATTTTATTTTGCCATCAATCCTGCAACAATCCTGAAATTCCGAGCCAATTTCAAGCCCAAGATACCAGCCCATCCTTTCCGTGAGGTTTTCAAATCCCGCATTGCGCAATGGTTTGAGGATTCGCCTCTCAAGCTCGGAATCCTCATATTTCCTGATCAACTTTGGCAATTCCGGAAATGACTGCTTGACCGGCGAGATAATGTCTCTTGTCAGAAGTTCCGGGAAATCATGAAACAGACCACCAAAAAAATTATTGTTGGCGCGAGCCTGCCCGGCTGATACGGAAAGACTGAAGATATAGGCGCAGGCTGCCACTATGAACATATGACCTAGCACCGATGTTGCCGGTATGCGCGGCGCCTGGGTCCAACGTATCTGGAAACGCAGCTGACCGCAGAGATTGCCGAATCTGGCAAGGGCATTGCCTGGTTCCAGCAGCTGGGGCATACCCGGCAAATCGGAAAATCTGGCCAGCATTTCTGTGAATGAAGCGGCAATCCCGTCCATTTCATCATCAAAAAAGTTATGTGGCCGTATAAGTTGAAATTCCCATTGGGAAGCAAACAGATGTGCCGCAGTCAAAAGTCTGCGCGCGGGTTCCTCCCTGTTTCCAGGTTCCAGATCGTCCAGATGCCATTGCCGCAGTCTGATCCATAAATCGCCCAGATGCGACAACACAGGTTCAAGCCTTGCAAGGGTGTACTCCGTCAGCTGACGATAATGTTCCCTGTTCTCCCTGATCTTGTAAAATACTGGTGGCTTGATATCTGTTATGATCAGACGGTAGAAATAATCGAAAAGACCACCTTCAATAATTCTCCTGGCAAGATCTATGCTCTGCCCATTGGTTAGGGAGCGGGAATATTCATGCCAGAGCACACAGGCGATGAGCATTTTATGGGCCTGTTTTTCAATTTCAGACAGCTCAACGGGTCGCAGTTTGTCATTCCAGCGCCAGAGATAGGCGCCGGAAAATATCAATTGGAGTAGACTCTTACGGATCATGGCGTTTTGGAAGATTTTGAAGAAAGAAGGAAAATGTATTTTTTTGGAAATATATGAAGGGGCGTGATTTTAAGTGGGTCTTGCTGAAAAAATGAAGTCTGCAAATGGCATTCCATGTGCCGCGGATGCGCGTCATTCATCCTGATCGGCTCCGCCAGTTTTTTTGTGGCGGAAATAAACTTTCAGGGCAATCAGCACTACAAGCCAGCCAATGCCAAGGATGATGACAAATAAAGGCACAAGGGATCCCATGGCTCTTGGTGTGTTTTCCTGCCATAGACCGCTGGCCCAAAACACAAGAAAAATTGCCACAAAAAAGGAGGCGATGCCGGCTGCCTTTTTTATGCCTGTGCGCCAGAAAAAATTGATTGCACAGGCTGAGGCAAGCACAGATGCCAGAGATACAAGGATAACCGCGAATATGGCCATGTGTTAAATGGCAAAGAGGAGCGCGAGGCTCCCCTTTGCGGTAGAATGTGGATTACACGTAAGGATTGGCGTAAAGCAGAATGAAGCTGATAACCAGGGCGTAAATTGCCAGGGATTCAATAAAGGCGAATGCCAGGATCATGGTTCCTGTGATTTTGCCGCTGACTTCGGGATTGCGTGCCACACCTTCGCAGGCGCCCTTAAGACCAACACCCATGCCGATGCCGCAACCGAATGCTGCAATGCCAATGCCGAGGGCGGCTGCCAGGCAGGTAAGGCCAAGGGAATCGGAATTAAGGGGCTCGGCGGCAAAGGCCATGCTGGCTGCGCCAAGCATGATGGCCATGTTGAGAGCTACCATGAAAAATTTACGCATCGGATACTCCTTTTATATTGTTGGGCCGCACGCGGCCATTCCCCCAGAAGTCGCAATCCAGAAAGTGGATTGCGCGCCGCCTGCAGCGGCGTAATCAGAGCGAAAATCATATTTTTCGCTCTGCGATCCTCATTTTTTTACTACAGCAAAAACCTTATATGCCATTAATGCTCCGGCCCCTCGAGAGCGCCAGATATATAGAACATGGTCAGCATGAAAAACACAAATGCCTGCATGCATTTGCCAAGCAGGAAAAGCCCATAGATGGGAATTGTGCCCAGCAGGGGCGCCATGACGAAGAAGAGGATTATTACAATTTCCTCACCGCGTATATTGCCAAATAGACGGAGGGAAAGTGAAACAAGCCTTGAGAGGTGGGAAACAATCTCAAGTGGAAACATCAAGGGAATGAGCCACTTGGAGGGACCCATAAACTGGTTGATGTAATGGGCTTTCCAGCGGGCAATGCCCACCCAGTTGTAATAGACAAAGACAAAAAGGGCCATGCAGACAGTTGTGTTGAGATTGGCCGTTGGCGCATCGCAACCCGGGATAAGGCCAAGAAGGTTCATGGCCAGAATATAGATGAGCATTCCACAGAGCAGCGGCACATATTTTTTGCCTGCCTGGCCCATGGAGGAACAGATGAATCTTTCTGTGGTGTCAACAACAGCCTCAAAGAAATTCTGCAGCCCACCTGGCACTATTGTCAGGCGTCTGCGCATGTAAAGTCCTATGCCAAAAAGCACGGCCATGCACAGCCAGGAATAAAACACATGCTTGAATGGAACCAGCTGCCCGCAGATGGTGAGCTCGTCCATGCCCAGAAATGTTGAAAGCAATACAGGTTCCGGCAAACTTCCAGCCATGTGAATCCTCCCGTGGGCTTGAGATGGAAAAATATTTCCAGGCTTGCGCCAAAATCCCTATCTTTTCACCATTAAACAAACTATCAGCAGCCTTTTGCTGCTAAAGGCTGCCATTTAATGACCACCGGACTGCTTCATGACTCTGGCGCATGTTATCAGCGCAAGTGCCGCTCCTGCCGCAAGGCCTGCAAGCAGGGCAGATACCAGGGCATGAAAAAGCGTCAGCGAAAAATAAAGAGCAACGGCAAGCAACAGATACCGCAAGCCAAACCGCGAAATGGACCGCAAAAACATGGAGCCGAAGTCCTGAACCGGCTGACTTAGAAAAAATCTTGCCCAGTTCCAAAAAATCCAGGTCATGCATGCGCAGCCAGCTCCAAACCAGAAAAGCCATGGAAAAACCACATAAACCGCCACTCCGGCCAACAGGCAGAACCCGGAGCCAAGTATCTGGTTGCGAAGTACCGGCCTTATGACTGGATGGCTGATATCCTTATGCCAGAGAAAACCATCAAGCGGTGCGCATATTTTTTGCCAGAAGGCTTTTATGGGATTCATCCGGTTTTATTCGATCTGTCCACCATCCGGCCAGACCGCTCATTATCCATTTTTCGCAATAGCTCGCGTGTGTCTCGCCAGACATTTAAAAATCCGGCGCATATGCCAATAAAAAGAAAAATCAGGAGAAGCCAGGGGCCAGTCTTTAACCAGCAATCCAGACCATAACCCATGGCCAGGCCAACCAGGGGACCGCTCACAAGATGAAGGCCGATAAGGCCATATCTGGCCTGGGCCCGCATCCCTTCTTTTTGCTGGTCAATTATATCCTTGAAGCTCACAATTTTTCCGTGGCAAAAAATAGCACGGGCAGACAGTCCAGTCAATGCCCGTGCCTGATAATCATGTATAATGACAACTATGCTGGCGCTTGGGGAAACCTATTCCACCACCACAGCCTTTTTGATGATAACCGGAGCCTTGGGCACATCGTCATGTCCGCTTTTACGGCCAGTGGCTACATTTTCAATTCTGTCGACTACATCCTGGCCCTTTATGACCTTTCCAAATACAGCGTAACCCCAGCCTTGTGGTGTTTCGGCCTTGAAATTCAGAAAGTCATTGTCCTTTGTATTTATGAAGAACTGCGAGCTTGCTGATTGCGGGTCCGATGTGCGGGCCATGGCAATGGTGTATTTTTTATTTTTAAGACCATTGTTGGCCTCGTTGCGGATGGGGGCATTGGTATGTTTCTCTTTCATTTCCGCAGTCATGCCACCGCCCTGGATCATGAAATTCTTGATTACGCGATGAAAAATGGTGCCATCATAGTGGCCAGATTTTACATACTGGATGAAGTTGGCTGTTGTGATAGGCGCTTTGCGTGTATCCAGCTGCACAAGAATGTCACCCAGACTTGTTTCAAGCTTGACCACAGGCTCGGCCTGCTTCTGCGCGGCCAAGGCTGCGCCTCCGGAAAGCATGGATATGCAGGCAAAAATGATCAGAAAATATTTTTTGAACAGATGAAACATGAATTTCTCCATTTCCTAATTATCCAATACGGCGATAGCCTCAATCTCCACCCTGGCGTTTTTGGGCAGTTCAGCCACGGCAAAGCAGGAGCGGGCAGGATATTCCGCAGGGAAATATTCGGCGTAAACGGAATTAAATTCCTGGAAATCACTCATATCTTTTAAAAATACAGTGGTTTTGCAAACATTACCGAGGGTTGCGCCGGCAGCTTCCAGCACCGCGCGCAAATTTTCCAGAGCCTGCCTGGCCTGGGCGGCAGCGTCTGCGCCGGCCATCTCGCCGGTTTTCGGCACCAGTCCCAACTGGCCGGAAAGAAAGAGAATGTTTCCATTGCGCACAGCCTGGGAGTAGGGACCCAGGGCTGCAGGCGCATTTTGAGTTGCGATGATCTTTTTCAAGACGTACTCCGTGAAGGCAATAGAGCCAGATGATAAGTTATAATGTTGCATTTGCCAGATGGCGCGGGAATGAGCCCAGACGACTTCGCTAAATCGTATTGCTCCCTTCCCACAGGGTAGCAATATGCGGCTTAAACCACAAGGGAGGCGTGTTTTTCTGCGCCATCAATGGTCCTGTGAATTATATATCAGAAAATTGTCCAGAAAAGTATGAGTAAAAAATATTTGACTTAATAAAAAAAGGAATTAATATCGATTGGCTTGAAATTAAATGGGGGCGTTCCGGTTTCGACGTTGATAATGAAACCAGAGTTGCAGGTCGAGGCGCCGCTGGCCTCGTAAAAAGCGGCAAAAAAAGTAATTGCCAACAACGATTACGACTACGCCTACGCTGCCTAGTAGCAGCAGGGCAACTGGCTGCCAAGGCAGCCACGTCTCTGGAAGTGATGTCTGATACCTTCCCGAGGCGCAAAATCATCAGGCTGGCAAAAAACTGGTGTCCACCAGGGTTTTTTGTGAGATAAAACTGGCGGAATCGTCGTGACATGCCTGTCCTTTGGCAAATGTCAGGGCCAGATTCAATAAAGGACTAAACCTGTAGAAGCTTTGCGCGGACTATTGGCGGACGGGGGTTCAACTCCCCCCGCCTCCACCATCCAATAAAAATTTCTCCTTGAAAGTTGTCAAAACGTTTTGACAACTTTCTTTGTTTTAAGTGCTCCTGGATTGCCATGAGTCCACTTGAGCGCATTGTATTTTGGTCACACTTTGAGTTGCGTTGGAGGAAATCTTGTAATTTTTCATTAAAGTGTGGCAAGAGGAGTTGCATGCTTGCCGGAAACGGAAAATGGAGGTCTGGCTGGCATGGGCAAGAGAATGCGCCCTTGCGGGAGGCGCATATTGGGGATAATAAACAGGGCAATGAACAGGGCTATTTTACTGGTTGCCTGGGGCGCAAGCAGCCTGCAGGGGCAGAAAGGGCTGATGAAATTTGAAAATTTCTGCCGTGCCCGATTTGTCCGTACACCCATACGCTGGGCTTATACCTCAGCTGTTCTAAGGGAAAGACTGGCCAGCCAGAGACAGAAAAGCGATTCTGTGCGCAAGGCCCTGATGCGTCTTTATTATGAAAATTTCAGGAAAGTCTGTATTCAGCCCCTACAGACCATCAGCGGACATGAATATAATGATGTATGTGCCAGCGCAGCGGACATAAGCCGCCAGACAGGCATGTTGTGCTCTGTTGGTGCGCCTTTGCTGCGTATTCCCAGAGATGCTCCGAGGGTAGCGGAGGCTCTCCTTAGGCATTTCCCCGCTGAACGCGCGCCCGGGGAGGATGTGATTTTCATGGGACATGGAGCAAAGCATGATGCGGTGTCCCTGTATGAGGATCTTGACCAGAGTTTATCCTCTCTGGACTGTCATGCGCGTATTGGCGCCATGAATGGGCGGCCAGATCTTGATGAGCTTCTGGGGCGCCTTTCCTCACGCCGGGTCTGGCTGCTGCCGCTTTTGTCTGCCATTGGCAAGCATGCTCTTGCGGACATGGCCGGGGATGGGCCGCAATCATGGCGTTCGCGCATTATGGCGCAAGGGCATGATTGCATTGCGATTCTGAGGGGCACAGCGGAGTATGAAGCGGTTGCCGAAATATGGCTGAACAATCTGGAAGCGGCCTTTCGGCAGGCAGCCGTTTGACTGGCAATGTAACGGCATTTTCCCATTTATCAATAACAATAAAATTTGGAGCGGGAGGTATTTAAATGAAACGCGCTTTATATGGCGTGCTTTGTCTTGCGGTCATGCTCATGGGTTGTGGAGCAGCCAGCAATGGTTCTTCGGATAATGGCGCCGATATGGTACAGGCCACTGCCACACCTGGCTCTGGCACCAATGCATTCAACCCCTATATGACAGAAAAACTGCCAAATACAAGGCAGACAACGGCCGAAGGCCAGAGTATGCTGGGGCGGCTGGGTGGCCGGGCACAAAGCATTGAGGGCGAAGCAGCGCACAGGAAAAACTGGCGCGAGGAGATTTACCCGGTTGTATTTGGCGAGCGCAATGCGCCCAATGAAATACTGGTTGTACTCAATTTTTCCAATCCCGAAAGTGAAAATGTGTGGAAACAGGTGGTGGAAGCCAGCAAGTCAATTTCACCAGCCCAGTGCAAGATCGTGGTTTACGGCCAGAGCAGTGAAAATTATGGCACAGATTTGATGGGTCTTGCCATCTGGATTGCCCATTCCCGCAAGGGACAGGCCATGCCATGGCTTTCCTATGCCCTGGGCAGATGGAATGCAGTTAAAGCTGCCCAGAGAAGCAGCGGCAGTGAAAAGAAATTTACCAATGAGTATGATGCAACCGCCACAGCCCAGGATCTGCCGATTCATTACGGGTATCTTTCGCACCTGAAACCGCCTGTCCCTGCCAATCAGGAACTGGCGGTGGCAAAATACTGCTATGATGCAGGCAACGTGAACATGTATCAGGCCATGCAGGTATGCCAGTATTATGGTGTGCAGAAAGTGCCTGCTGTAATTGTGGACGGGCGAGTGCTTGGCAAGGTCAGCGCGGGTTCAATCCTGGCGGCCCTGAAATAGACTGATGGGCTGTTCCAGATTTGGGAGGCGCCAGCCATACGCTGGCGCCTTTTGCTTTCTGTGCGTATTGCGATTCAACAGGAAAAACTTGACAGCCACTATATAAGCTGCACCGCAAGCCTTCTGCGTCTTGGGCCATCACCTTCATAGAGATAGATGCTTTGCCAACGGCCTAGCAGGAGCTCGCCATCTTCAATGGGCACAAGCAGGGACGATCCCAGCAGGCTGGCGCGAATATGGGCATCGGTATTGCCCTCCATATGCAGCCAGCCATGGGAATGTGGCGCTATCTCCTGAAAAAAACGCATAAGATCCCTTTTGACATCCGGGTCTGCCCCTTCATTTATGGTCAGCCCACAAGTGGTGTGCTGGCAAAAAATGTGCACTGCCCCTGTCTGCCAGCCATTTTTTCTGGCAAGCTGCCGGATTTTCGAAGTTATATCGATTATCTCTTCATTAGCGGATGTGGAAACTTCAATATATTCCATGATGTTGCCTATAATGAAAAAACCGCGACAGGTGTCGCGGTTTTCAAATTTATGGCCAAATGGCCAAAATATCTTTATTCGCGGCCATGCCGCAAGTGGTTACTTCTGCCTTGTGAATACCATGTTGCCCTTGAAAGTCTGGCAGGCATTGTCCAGCTTGGCAAAGGGCAGGGCGTCATCAGCAAGTCTGATGGTCTGATCTTCCGGCCACAGCGAGAAGTTGGGGAAGGTTTCGCTCTCAACAGCGGCAATGGTATTGGGATGGAAAGTTGCGCCATTCTGGCCCTTGGCAGTTACCTTGTTGGTTGCCGCCACAATGGAAACCTTGCACTGGCCGCTTTTGTCAGCAATGGTGACATCATAATTGGCATGTTCGCCCTTGGCGGCCTTGGCAATGGTGACGGTGCCGGCATCATTGGCATATGTGCCCACGAGCACATCCTGGGCATTGGCGCTGGTGCAGAAGCTGAAAACAAAAAGCAGTGAAGGAAGAAGCATCAATTTTTTCATATCTGTTCTCCAATTAATTTTAAACCTCGGGACATTGCCCGGTGAGGATATTATTACCGCCGCATAAGGAAGTAAACAGTTAAATTCGCTGCAGACGTTTATCAGGCAGGGAGAGCCTTTTCCAGCTGTGCCCTGGCTTCCTTCGCCTCGCGCTCTATCTCCTGTTTGCGGCCAGGAGTTAGGCCAAGGGCGTTGGCAAGGGCATTAGTATAGCTTATTTCCATAAACTGATCGATATCGATGACCGAGCAGGAAAGCCTGTAGACATCCTCGGCCTGTTCCGGCGAAGTAACCTGGGCAGCGATCTTTGATGGATCAATGGGTTCGCGGGATATTTCTTCCGCAACTGCCGAGAGGTTTTGACCCGGCAGCATACCATTGATGATGGCGCCCATGCGGCGTCTCTCCTCATCGTCAATTTTGCCATCCGACCTGGCAGCATAATCCATGGCGCGGATTACAAGAAGACTTACAGGATCAACATTGGCATTGCCAGCGGGGATTGATTCGTATTGCTGCCAGCCTGAATTCTGGGACTGCGGCGCCTGCTGTTCCTCAGTCTGCTGGCCATTGCGGCCTTCAGCCCATTTTTTATAAAAGTTCCAGGCCACAGCTCCAGCGCCGGCAAGGGCGACATTTTTCATGACATCGCTGGACATGACATTGCCGAGGAGAGCGCCAAGGGCGCCTGCGCCCAGGAGGCCGCCAACCCCACCAGGTGCCTGTCTGGAAATGCCACTGGCCGCTGACTTTGCCTGGGAAGCCAGGACATTGATTGCTGAACCAAGGGAACCATTGGAAAGAACATCAAATATGGACATGGAAAACTCCGTTTATTCAGATTCTCACCAGGGGCGAAAAAAAATTAATCACCCATGGTTAAAATACTAAAAAACGCAGTCTGATTCAACAGCGGGAGGGCATATGCTCCTGATTTATTTTGCCAGTTTGCGTTCATGCCCTTCAAGGCGCGCGAGGATTTTGCGCCAATAGTCGTCGCGTTCCTCCAGCTGCAGGTTCCGTCCCGCCCTTGACATGCGGGAAAGAATCAGGCGGAGTTTGCGCATCTGGCGGATCTTTTCCTGCTCGTCAGGGCAATGATCAAGCATTTCAACAATGTCACAAGCCTCGCGGCGCATGGCCAGCTCCGGAGGCAGGCAGCCGGCATTTTTCAGGATCCTGTATGCCATTCTAAGCTCCTGCGGGACATTGTCCATATTGTCATCGGGCAGGGGTTGGCCTGAGCCAGGGAGGTTGTCGAACTCTCCATTTTGCATGGCCTCAGCGATGCGCTGCTCCGCAATGATGGCGGTTATGGCGAAGGGGCTGCTCATTTTTTGGGTGTCCCCCATCTGTCCTTCCATTCCATAAGAATCATCAGTGCATTTTCGGCATTGAGAGCTGCGACATCCAGTTTTTGCAAGGCTGAGAGCAGGGGAGTCGCGTTTCGGGAGGCATCCTGGGCAAGCGATAGTCCCGGCAGGGTGAGATTTTTTCGCACGGTCCGGTCTGGCTGCCCCTCAAGGCTTTTTAAGATATCTCTGGCTCTTTGAACAACCGGATAGGGGATGCCTGCAATACGCGCCACCTCAATGCCATAGCTTTTATCAGCCGGCCCTGGCAGGAGGCGGTGCAGAAAAATGATTTCATTGTTGTCAAAGGAGCCAACCGCTATGTTCATGGTGAACAGACCAGGTATTTTGCCCTCCAGGGCCGTCAGTTCATGATAGTGTGTTGCAAAAATGGTTCTGAGTCGCCCCTGTCCTCTGGCCGCAAGATCCTCCACAATTGCCCAGGCCAGGGCCATGCCGTCAAATGTGCTGGTTCCCCTCCCAATTTCATCGAGAATTATGAGGCTTCGGCGGCTGGCCTGGCGCAGAATGCGGGCGGTCTCCATCATTTCCACCATGAAGGTGCTCTGGCCCTGGGCCAGATTGTCGGCAGCGCCAACCCTGCTGAAAATGCGATCCACAAGGCCAATGCGGGCGCTTTGCGCCGGCACCATTGATCCCATTTGCGCCATCAGGCAAATCAGCGCAACCTGGCGCAATACTGTTGATTTGCCGGCCATGTTTGGGCCGGTCAGCAGGCAGAAGCGCCGCCCCTGATCCATATGAAAATCATTTGGCACAAAATTGGTGCGGCCAATTATTGTTTCCACCACAGGGTGGCGACCGCCATGGATGTGAATTTCAGATTCATCTGTCAATTCCGGCAAAATCCAGCCGTTGCGGCGTCCGGCTTCAGCCAGACTCTGCCAGTAGTCAAGCTGAGCGACAATATCACCTGTCTGCAATATGCGTTCTTTTTGGTCAGCAAGATGAACGCGCAGATTTTCCAGCATCTCGGTTTCAAGCTGTCTGCGCCTGCCTTCCGCAAGAAGAAGATTTTCCTCAAGCTGCTTAAGTGCCTGGGTGCTGAAACGTTCGGCATTGGCAAGACTTTGCCGGCGTATGAAATGTTCTGGCATCTGCTGCCCAACGCTTGAGCGGGGAGTTTCAAAATAATAGCCAAATACTCGATTGTAACCGAGTTTTAATTTCGCGATGCCGGTTTCAGCACGTTCTTTTTGCAAAAGATCCTGAAGTTTCTGCTCGCCATGGCCCATGAGATCGATCTGCTCATCCAGCGCCGCATTGTAACCCAGGCGAAAAACGCCGCATTCGCCATTGATTGCGTCCACATTTTCCACAAGCGCGGATTCCAGCAGTGAGGCCAGATCCCCAAGATCATCCATTTGCGCAAGAGTCCTGGCAAGAATGTCCGGCACTGGCGTTTCAGTGGCGACAATGGCGCTCTTGATGCCTGGCAGGGCGGATACACCCTGGCGCAGGGCCAGATAATCCCTTGGGGAGGCCCTGTTGAGACAAATGCGCATTATCAGGCGCTCAAGATCATATACGGCTTCAAGAGATTTACGGAGGGCGTTGCGGATGCTGTCATTGTCATGCAAAAAAATGACGCATTGCTGGATGCGGCGAATGGGCGCCGCATCGCGCCAGGGATGGCGCAGCATGTCCTCGAGAAAACGTCCGCCCATGGGTGTGATGGTCTCATCCAGCACATGGCTCAATGTGCCTTTGCCCTTGCGGCCATTTAAACGGCAGAAAATTTCAAGATTTCTCTCTGTCAGCTCATCAATGACAAGACGCCGGCCAAGATCAAGGGGGCGGAAAGGCATGAGCTGATCCGGATGGCGAAAGCTGGTCTGGTCCAGATAGGCGAGAATGGCGCCACAGGCCCGCACCAGCGCCGGCTTGCCATCCAGGCCAAGGGAGGCTGTGTCCTGCACTTTCTGTGCTGCCAGGATGCGCTCTGTGGCGCGGCGCAATTCAAAATTGGCAGACTGCTGATGCACAATGCGGATGCCATCGCTGTTGAACCCGGATGGGAGTGCCTGGCCATCGACAAGCAGCAACTCTTTCGGGCCAATCTTGCGCACCCATTGCCACATGTCAGCCTGGCGACGGAACTCTATGCCGGACCATTGCCCTGTGGAGATATCAGCCCAGGCAAAACCGCAGGAATTATGAATGCCGCAAAAAACAGCGCCCAGAAAATTGTGGCTTTTCGCGCCCAGATTTGCCTCATCCAGAACAGTGCCGGGGGTCACAACACAGGTCACCTCCCTGCGCACAAGCCCCTTTGCTGTTTTTGGGTCCTCCACCTGTTCGCAGATGGCAACATTGTAGCCCTTGTCGATGAGTTGCGCCAGATAGCTTTGAGAGGAATGCCAGGGCACTCCGCACATGGGTGCGCTGTTATCGCCTTTGCCACGGCTTGTCAGGGCAATTTGCAGCTCACGGCTGGCAATGCGGGCATCTTCAAAAAAAAGCTCGTAAAAATCGCCCATGCGAAAAAAAAGCAGAGCATCAGGATATTTTTTCTTGATGCTCTGATACTGGGCGAACATGGGGGTAAGCGCGGCTGTGTTTTGGAACTCTTCTGCCATTGCCGGCCTCCCGGAATCTGGCCTCATCTGAAGGTGTTTGGAAGGCAGCCCGGGCATGCGCCTTGCGGCAACATCCCGGGCACCGTATCTTTTTGAGGAAATGGTGTGCCAGATGACGGGCCGGTTTAACCGGCCCGTCACTATGATATCTGATGTAAAAAATCAGTTCGCTTTTGCCGGATCTGCCGGATGTCCGGTATCCGATGCAGGCAGCGCAGCCGCGGTATGCTCCTTGTTCATGGCTGCAAGCTGCTTTTCATAGCGATCAACCTTGGACTGCAGGGACTTGATCTTCCACTTGCTGCGCATGAGTTTTGTGCTGGTGCTGAACTTGTCCCACAACAGAAATGCCAGGGCGAGCAGGCAGCCAAGCACAAAAGAGCCCACAAGCAGGAAATAAAATGGCAGGGAAATGGATGTGATGGGGGGAATGAAGAACAGGTTGAGCGTGAGCTGCATTTCCTGTGAAAGCGGCCCCTGATTTTGAAAGAAGAATACCAGAGCCAGGAAAAAGAAAGCTGCAATAATCAGAACCTTGATATAACGCATAAACCGCCCCTTAAGGAAAACTCTGCATTGTTACAACAGACGCCTGAAAACGATGTTTTCCAGGGCGCCGCCCATCATAGCATATATCAGTTGAAATTGTAACAATTTCAACACTGTGGCCTGGCTTTTCCCGGCAAAACGCGGTTTTGCAGTTCACCATGGCCGCCAGCCCACATATGGAGCCTTGCGCATATGCCTGTTTTCATTAGGCATATGCCTTATATCCGGTTCAGTGCAGATCTGCCCTATTCCCCGGCAGGAACTGAGTCCCTCTGATTTGCAGGCATCCTTTTGGCGCCACCGGCCTCCTCAATAAAAAGGGGAACAAGCGCCTGCCAGGTATCGTGCAAATATTGCGGTATTGTGCGAACTTCATCCATAACGGCAATAAAGGACGAATCCCCATTCCAGCGGGGAACAAGATGAAAATGCAGATGCTCCCTGATGCCTGCCCCCGCAGCCTGCCCCTGATTCAGGCCGATATTGATGCCCTCGCAATTGAAATGCCGTTTGAGTATTTTTGCGCAAATTTGCAAAAGACCCATCAATTCCCGGCTTTCCGCTTCGGTCAGATCCTCAATGGCCATGACGTGCCTGTAGGGACAGACCATGACATGCCCATTATTGTAGGGATATTTGTTCATTACAACAAAACAGTGCTCGCCCCTGTGCAGCACAAGCCTCTCCTCGTCCTCGGAAGGTGAGGCGGGGAGGCAGAAAACACATTCATCAGGCTTGGGGCCGAGGATGTAATCGATGCGCCAGGGTGTCCATAGCTGTTTCATTACACTGACAGATTACACGTTTAGGCCGTTCAGGGCAAGTCTGTATTGGACTGGACGCCTTTCTTTTTTACATGCCCAAGGGCATGGGCAAGCTGTTTTTTTGCGGTGGGAGCAATGCCATCTAGTTTTGCCAGAAGAGCCACCCTGAGAAGTTCTCCCATTATCGGCCCAGGCTCAATGCCAAGACGCCGCAAATCATCACCGTTTATATCAGCCTTTTCCCTGCGCCAGGTGGTTATATACAGGGAAATGTTCTTTTCCAGACCCGGGTTGGCAAAGGCCGCCATGCCATATAGAAGGGCCTCGATGGAGCATCCGGAAAGCATTATATAGAGCTCGCTTATTCTGGCTGTGCCCTGATCCATATTTTTTTGCCACTTTAAAAGTTTGGGGCGCAGAATGCGCAGCTGCTCCCTTTGCCGCATGATCTCTCCCTTGCGTGCCTCTGGCAGCCCCAGGCGTCTGTAGCATTCCGATGCTTCCGCATAATTGAGATTGTGGCAGAGCGCCAGAAAGTAGCAAATCCAGCCATTCACGCCTTCTTCAAAAAACAGAAGCCTGTACCAGGACATTATATTTTTTAACGCGCCCAGCAGCTCCATGCGCACAGGATTGAGAACAAGATGGGTGCTTATGGCGTTCAGTATGCCCAATTCATTAAGTCGCACCAGGCAGCCGGAAGCATTTTCCTCATTGCAAAGCAGGCGGAACTCGTTGAAAAGCCTATGGGGCGACAGCTTCTCCAGCAAATGCATCGGCAGTATATTTTTAATCAGCTTTTCTGTGCCAGGGCCAATGCGGAATTTATATCTCTGCTCAAAGCGCACAGCGCGTATGCATCTGGTGGGATCCTCCACAAAGCTCAGCGTATGCAGCACGCGGATTATTTTATCTTTTATATCCCGCTGGCCGCCAAAGAAATCCACCAGTTCTCCAGGTGGGTCCCCGTCAAGGCGCACTGCCAGCGCATTTATTGAAAAATCCCTGCGAAAAAGATCCATCTTGATGGATGACAGCTCCACAGTGGGCAAAGCCGCCGGATATTCGTAGTATTCCAGCCTGGCAGTGGCCACATCTATATGGCGCTCAACGCCCTGGTCATCATGATATATGACAACAGAGGTGAGAAATTTGTCATGCTCGCGCACACGGCCGCCAAGGGCGGCAGCCAGCTCACGCGCAAGGGCTATGCCATTGCCTTCCGCCACCAGGTCAATGTCGTGATTTGCATGATTGAGCAGCAGATCGCGCACAAAGCCCCCCACGGCATACACAGGCAACCCGAGCCTGGAGCCAATGTTTCCGGCCAGGGCCAGAATGCGCTGGCTTTCCGAAGAGAGGCGCTCGCGCATGAGCTTTTGCACATTGCGCTGTCTCGTCTCCTTTTTGCGAAAAAAGGAGATATTGGCTGCCTCGCTTGCAAAAACATTGATCAGGTCGGTGCGGGTCACGACTCCTGTAATTTCCCCGTTTTCCACAATGGGCACAAGTCTCTGCCTTTCGCCGACTATTATGGAAGCAAGGTCGTTTATGCTGGCGTCCGGTGGCAGGGTGGAGACGCGCCTTTGCATGTATTCCTCAACTTTTTCCGATCCCAGGCCATGGGCATTTGCCCTGGCGGCAGTTTGCGCATCCAGCAGG
Source organism: uncultured Desulfovibrio sp. (assembly GCA_910587035.1). Lineage (GTDB taxonomy): Bacteria > Desulfobacterota > Desulfovibrionia > Desulfovibrionales > Desulfovibrionaceae > Desulfovibrio. The sequence continues at coordinate 16,606 of CAJUMQ010000024.1, forward strand.
CCGGCGCAGGCATGCGTACCATTTTTAAATACCGGCACAGCCTTGAGGCCAAAATGAAGCATCAGCTCATCCGCCTCGCCGATACTTGCATTGGCATGTACGCCAACCGCCGGGGAAGACATGTAGTCGGAAGCCTTCCTCACAGGCGCTGCCTGCTCCGAAAGCATGCGCAATATGGTTTCGCGGACCTCGGTTATCATTTTGAAGCGTACGGATGCCGAGGCAGCATAAACATGGCCGCCTCCGCCAAGTTCCGCGCAGATTTCTCCGACATTGATCTCGTCACACCTGCTTCTGGCAACAATCTGGATGCGATCCCCCATTATGCCCAGGGCAAAAAGAACCTTGAACTTTTCCATTTCCATGAGCTTGTGGGCAAGATAGGCAAAATCGCCAAGATAGTGATCCATGCTTGCCTCGGCCAGCACCACAGGAATATCATTGATCATGTAGGTTCGCGCAGATTCCAGCAGACTGTTCAAGGCATGGACATGCATGCTTGTCAGCTCATGATTGGCCATGTCATTGATGCGGTTTACATCCATGCCCTGGCCTAGAAGCCAGCTGGCAGCGGCAAAATCGGCCTGAGTGGTTGATGAATAGGTGAAGGAGCCGGTGTCAGCATATATGCCAAGTCCCAGCAGGCTTGCTTCATCTGGGTCAAGGCATATGGACCTTGCCATCAGCTCGGCGCAAAGACAGCTGGTAACCGAGCCCGTGTCGCAGATATGCAGATGGCTTGTGGCGATATCATCGGAGGATGGCGGATGGTGATCCCATATGACTATCCTGACATCGGGGCGCTCCAGCAGCCTTGAGACATGTTTGACGCGGCTGGCCTGGCAAGTATCCACAATGACCAGACATTTGATTTCGTCCCAGTTTATGGATTGTGGCGTTATAAAATTATATTTCGCCTTGTCCAGATTGTCATATACCGATGCAAGACCAGCCTCCTGCGTGCCGGGAAAAAGGAGCAGGCTTTCCGGGTACAGGCGTTGCGCCGCCAGCATGGCTGCAAAAGCGTCACAATCGGCATTGGCATGGCATGTTATAAGGGTATTCATGAAGCGCCCAGGTTGCGGGGATGGAATTTTCGATGCAGTTCCTTCAGGCGCGAGGCCTGCACATGTGTGTAGATTTCTGTGGCGGCAATGTCGGCATGGCCCAGAAGCAGCTGCACAGATCTCAGATCCGCACCCCCTTCCAGCAAATGTGTGGCAAAGGAATGCCTGAACGTATGTGGCGAGACATGTTTGTCAATGCCAGCCTGCAGCGTGTATTTTTTGATCATCTTCCAGACGTACTGGCGGCTCAGTCCCCTGCCTGAGCGGTTCACGAAAAGCAGGTCACAAGCAGGGGAAAACATGGGACGCCAGTAGTCAATATACTTTTGCAGCTTGGCCTGGGCTGTGGCATGCATGGGCACCAGGCGCTCCTTGGAGCCCTTGCCGAAAATACGCGCAAGGCCAGTCTGGAAATCAAGATCGATAAGCGCCAGCCCGCAAAGCTCGGACACGCGCAATCCGGAGGCGTAGAGAAGCTCGAGAATGCAGCTGTCCCTGGCGCCGCATTTGCCTGTCACATTCGGGCTGGAAAGAATGGCCGTGATCTCCCGGCTTGAGAGAACGTCTGGCAATCGCAGGGGCTGTTTAGGGTTTTCCATCAAATCCGCCGGATTGGCCTGCAAAATTCCTTCAGCTGCAGCAAAGCTAAAGAAAGAGCGCAGGGCGGACAGGCGCCTGGACATGGTTGCATTGTTATTGCCCCTGGAACGCAGCCATGCGAGATACAGGAATACATGTTCCCTTGCGGCGGATGGATCGCGACCCTCGCATCCCGGAAAGGGGCAGCCGGCCGCATCCGCAAAAAGAAAAAAATTTTTCACATCCTGCCTGTAGGCGTCAATGGTCAGGGCGGAGAGGCCACGCTGGGCCAGGAGGCCATCCAGCCACGGTTCCAGCATATAACGCAGGGATTCAAAATCATGCGCAGATGATGAATAATTTGTTTTGCTTTTGGGCATGGCTTAATTTAACTTTTCCGCAAGGGGTGCGCAAGTGCGGATATGAAAACCGAAATCGCATACATCAGCCTGGGTTCAAACTACCACAATTCGGAAGAAATGCTCGCCAGGGCGGCTCTGAGCCTCGGCGCCCTGGCAGGGTGCATGATTGCAGAGTCATCTCCGATTTACCATACGGAACCGCAGGGACTTAAGGATCAGCCCTGGTTTGCCAATCAGGTTCTCAAACTGCAATTGGCTGGCTGGCCAGCCAGGGATTTTCTGGAATGCATTTTAAATATTGAAAGAAGGCTTGGGCGCGTGCGCGGACAGGGACCAAGATTCGGACCCAGGGCCATAGATATGGATCTGCTGCTGCATGGGCAGGCCATGATAAATGATTCCCTTTGCATTTTGCCGCATCCGCGGATGCTGGAGCGGGCTTTTGTACTCAAGCCTCTGCTTGATATTGATCCGGACATCAGGATTGGCGCAGTGGCTGCCCGGGACGCCCTTGGAAAACTGCGCTGGCATCAGGCCGGGGACAGGATCTACCAGACCATCGAAACCTGAAAGGATGAAGACATGTGGAAATTTCTGATATTTATTCTGGCCATGTATATAGCATACAAACTTTTTGCCAATGATTTTCTCAAAAAGAGAAAAGAAGATGCAAATGCCGAAAAGGAGGAAATGGAGCGCAAGGAAGCATGTGGCGAAATGGCAAAGGATCCGGAATGTGGCACCTATGTGGCCGTGGATGGATCAATCAGCGTGCGCGATGGGGACAAGATCTACCATTTTTGCAGCTACGACTGCAGGGACAAATTTCTTAAAAGACTGGAGGCCGGCGGCAGGGTCTTGCCGCGTCAGGATGGCAATGACAATTGAATGGAAAATAAATAGCAGCCTTTCAGCAGTTGATTTGCAGCCCCCGGCTGGAACGCAGGGAGAGTTCATTGATGATGGCGCGCTCATAATCCCTGGAAATGGACAGGGAAGACATACGGCCAGGCACAATGCTCTCTATCTGCTGGCTCTGGGCCCATATATCAAGAAGTTCCTCATCGGCAAGGCATTTTACTTTTTCCTCAAAGGGCTGGTCATCGGTAAAGGGGGCAAAAGAAGCCATTTTCTGATTCCTTCTTTGTGATTGTTTGCGGCATAATTATGTGCTTGCGCCCTTATGTCAAGAGCGGATATGTGAAAAATGCGCCTCTGCGCCATGATTTGCGCACATGCTGTGTCCATCCTCAAAAAATTGCCCTGTCTTGATTATTGAGATGGCAGTGTCCAGGTCGTACTCCTGGGGGAGGGATGCGAGGATGGCCTTGACCAGCATCAGGGGGGAAAGGTAGCCGCTGTCCCAGTCGGTGTAAAAACTGATTTGCGGCATGGAGCCGGCTCCGTGGGTGGTTTTCCATTTACGCAGCAGGGGCCGGATATCCAGTTCGCGAGGGCCCTTTTTGGTTTGCCTTGTATGGATAAATTGATCGTGAGCGCAAAAATCCATAAAACAATGAACAGCCCTTGCAGCCAGATCTTCCGATCCGAAACCAAGGGAAAAACTTTCCGAAATGGCCTGGGATGTCTTTTTGTCTTTAGTTATGATTTCCACCTGGCGCACAGAAAGCTCTTGCGGCAAAAATCTGTTCAGGGCCGCCATGATGCTGCCAGGGGCAAGATGGGTGTGCAGGCTGGCGGAAAACCATTCCCCGGCGCTTTGCAGCCCCACCGGGAGCGCGCGCCCAAAGGATATCAATGGCATGGGGTGAAATCCCTGCGAAAAGGATACGGGAATTTTGGCCCTGCGCAACAGACGCATAAGCAGAGCCTGCAGCTCAAGCTGGCTCAAAAAGGCGTATCGCCCCATTTTGAGATGCCAGATGCGGTAATGGGCAGCCTTGTTGGTGAGATTGGGATTGATTTGTGGCCTTGGTTGCGCATGCTGCGGCATTTGTTCGATATTTTTCTGTGTCTCCCCCATGTTATGGAATGGATCCGCAAGCCGCAGGGAATGCTTCTGGCCGGATGTGCGCGGCAGGGACGATGGCCCTGCAGGTGTATCGCATACGCCGCACTGGCGACAGCTTGTGGGGGAGCAGGGAGGTGTAGGGCGTCCACTGCTGGCCCTTTGCCATTCCGAGCGCAGGAATTTGTCGCTTATGCCCGCATCGATATGCTGCCAGGGGAGAGGCATGTCCATGCTTCTGGAACCGATTAGACTTTCAATGTCCATGCCGCATTCGGCCAGTGCCTCAAGCCATGGAGCAAGCTCGAAAGTTTCTGTCCAGCCGCAAAAAATGGCCCCCTTGGCATAGGCTTTTTCTATGACATCGGCCAGCTCGCGCCCCCCTCGGGAGAGAATCCCTTCAAGATGGCTTACATCGGGCGCATGCCAGCGCAGGGACAGGGATTTTTCCTTTTTAAAAAGATCCAGCACATACTTGACGCGCCTGTCAATTTCCTGCCTGCCAATTTGTGGGGCCCACTGAAAAGGAGTGAAGGGTTTTGGCACAAATGGAGAAAGGGCAGCCGTAACCTGCAGGCGAGGGCTGCCGGGACCGCCAGCATCACGCACCTTGCGGCAGATATTGGCAATTTCGGCGAGATCCTCATCTGTCTCTGTAGGCAGGCCTATCATGAAGTACAATTTTACCTGGCGCCAGCCATGGGCAAGCAGCATTCTGGCATGGCCCAGAATATCCTCCTCACTGATGCCCTTGTTGATTACATCACGCAGGCGCTGGCTGCCGGCCTCCGGAGCCATGGTGCTGCCAGTGCGCCGCAGCGAGGCCATTTTGGCCATGACCCCGTCAGAGACAGAGCCTGCCCGCAGAGATGGCAGGGAAAGGGTGATCTGCTCCCTGGCGCAGCGGGAAAAAACATTTTCATAAAGGGTGCGCAGCCCCGTATAATCTCCAGAACTCAGGGCCAAAAAGGAGACTTCCTCAAAGCCGCTGGCGTCAAGACATTCATTGAGCAGTTTTTCAATCTCATCAATATTGCGCTCACGCGCTGGCCTGTAGACCATGCCGGCATGGCAGAAGCGGCAGCCGCGGGGGCAGCCCCTGGCAATTTCCAGGGCCAGCCTGTTGTGCACCGCCCCAACAGGCACCACCTGACTTGCCGGATAGCGGGCCAGGTTAAGATCTGCCACAATGCGCCTTGCCGGCCTGTAATCGGCAAACTCTGGCACAAGCTCCCCCCCCGGACCACTGTGGAAGAGAGATGGCACATAGACTCCTGGAATGTGCCTTGATTCGCGCAAAAACCGGCTGCGACTCCAGGATTCGTCAAGCGCACGCTCCAGAAGCGTCAGAATCTCCGGGAGAATCTCCTCGCCATCCCCAAGGGCCACCAGATCGAGAAAAGGCGTTAAAGGCTCCGCTCCCAGCATGGCGCCACCACCGGCAATCACCAGGGGGATATCGGCCAGGCTGTTACCCCTCTGGCTGGATCGCAAGGGAATATGCGCAAGATCGAGCATGTGCAGCACATCGGTATAGCACAGCTCATGCGTGATGGAAAAACACACGGCATTGAGGCTGGATAAGGGGGTATCCGATTCCAGGGTGGACAATGGCACATTTCTCTGGCGCAATATCGCGGCAACCTCACGCTCCGGCGCCATTACCCGCTCGGCCCACCACCGGGGATTTTCATTTACAATGCCATATAATATCTTTTGGCCAAGATAGGACATGCCCACTTCATAGGTATCAGGAAATGCAAGAGCAATCCTGAGGGTCAGCCCTTTCGGGGATTTTACGCAGGCTCCGTCCTCTATGCCGGCATAGTGGCTAGGCTTTGGGAAAAGTGGCAACAGCTCACGCATCTGATATGTCCATATCCTCGCAAAAAGGTGGCCAATAGGGCATTCACCAGTTGAAACGCTCCACGCGTTTCAAGCATGCGCGCTGGCGTTTCCCCGCGTAGCGGGGCAGGCGCATGAAAAATTCAATTTTTCCGCGAACGTCAGCGCGAGCGCTTCAGAAGAAGCGCTCGCATTTGCCTATTTTCAATCGGCAAACGCTCTATTGTCGCGTCAAGCGACAATAGTCGCAAACCCGATCAGGGATTGCGCGCCGCCAGCGGCGGCGTGAGCAAAGCAAAAACCACGTTTTTTGCTTTGCGATCTTCATGTTTTTACGACAGTAAAAACATGACATCTCACTAGAGTGCGGGCAGTGGTTTTAACTGCCAGATCTGTCGCGGACAGACCGCCACACAGATTCCGCATCCGGTGCAACGTCTGGCATTTGATGAATATTTCAGGCCCTGATCCTCTCTTCTTTTTATGGCTGCCTGGGGACAATTCTTAAGGCAAATCCGGCAATCATTGCATTTTTCCTGGATATTATTCCAAACTGGCTCATTCATGCGCGCCGAACCTGTGGGCACAAGGGGCAAAACTGTCTGGTCATCAGGCAGAATATCCCCAAAAAGGCCAGCCTCAAACCAGTTTTCGGCATGAAAGCCAGACATGGACACAGTATTGGCCGCTTGCCCGTCCCCGGCTGGCACCAGCTTATGCCAATGTTTCCAGAATGACAGCTCGCGTTTCAGCTTTGGGGCGGCAATGGCTGCCAAAAAAGAATCCAGACCCCTGTCCAGCCATGCGATATCCTCAGCATCCAGCGGCATAAGCTGCACATCCGGGGGCAGGTCATGGTGCGGGCCGCGAAAATAGACAATGCCGCCAACCATGCCCACACATGGTCTTTCTCCCAGCACGGATGGCAGTGTCTGGCTGTCCTGACCACAAATTATGGCCCGGCCTCCGCCCATAAATTCAAAGGAAAAACTGCCGGTGGATTTTAATATCCACAATTCCGGCTCCGCGCATTGCGGATCATGCTTCATCAGGGAGCCCGCGCGCGCTCCTGCTCTGCCACCTATGTAAATCCTGCCTGAAGCTGCGCAGTGGCCCGCGGTGTCACCGGCATCTCCGCGCACTGTGACTGTGCCCCCGGAGTTGAGCCAGCCGGCATCCGCCGGCACGGAACCCTCCACAGTAATGGTTGTGTTGGGCATGCACATGCTGCCAACCCTCTGCCCGGGATTGACCACCGTGAAATTGAGGCTGCGTCCCTCCCTGTTCCACAGGGGACCACCAATGTCATGCTGGCCGGAGGCGGAGATGTGAAATTCCGTCTCGCCATTCTCCACAGCGCTGGCAATGGTCTGCAAAAGCGCCTGGGTGGACATGCGCCCATTGCCGTCAAGAGTATTTATGCGAAGCATCTTGTTTCCATGCAATTAAAACTGGTTTGCAAAAATTTAGCAAGCGTACTGTATGCCAAGGATGTCCGCAACGGCACGATCAGTGCTCACAAGCGCGTCCGCGCGTCCCACCGGCAGGGAGCTGTTGCCCACAGGCGCCATAAGTTTGCGCATTTCAGCATCGAAGGCAAGCATATAGTCAACTATGGCCTGCGCGCCCCGATCCACATCCAGCCTTTGCACCAGCCGCATATCCTGCGTGCAGATACCGGTGGGACATCTGCCAGTATTGCAGGCATTGCAGCGCCCCTGTTCATTGCCAATGCAGCCCAGCAGCTGAATGAGCAGCCGGCCAACAAAAACACCATCCGCGCCCAGGCAGATCAGTTTGAAGGCGTCCGCAGCGGCATCACCGCCAAGGCCCACACCTCCTCCGGCCCAAAGGGGGATGCGGCCCTGCAACCCCAGGTTTACGGCTGCCCTGTAGCAATCCCGTAACTTTGAGACAATGGGATGGCCTGTATGATCCAGGGAGACCGCATTGGCAGCGCCAGTGCCGCCCATTATGCCATCCAGAAAAAAACCACCGCAAATGTTGTAGGGATCGCGTAAAAGATTGTTGTAAACGGATACGGAGGTTGCAGACGCCGCGCATTTCACAGCCACGGGCACGCGGAATCCAAAGGCGGCATTGAGTGAAAGGTGCATTTTCTGCACTGATTCCTCAATGGAATACAGCCCCTGATGATTGGGAGGGGAATGCAGGGTGGTTCTGGGCACCCCGCGTATGGCCTGAATGTGCGGCGCAACCTTGGCGGCAGGGAGGAGCCCGCCATCGCCAGGCTTGGCACCCTGGCCAATTTTTATGAGAATGGCCGCAGGGTCGGCCTTCATGCGTGGCATGGCGGCAATTATGCGGTTCCAGCCAAAATGGCCTGATGCAATCTGGATAATCATATATTTGATGCGCTCGGATTCCAGGAGCTTTTGAGGCATGCCTCCCTCTCCGGAACACATCCTTACAGGCATGCCGCATTGCTCATTGAGATATGCGGTAGCCAGAATCATGGCTTCCCAGGCGCGGGTGGAGAGCGCGCCAATGCTCATGTCACTGAATATGAGTGGATAAATCCAGCGCACAGGAGGCGTCTTGCCACTAATGAGCAGATTGTCGCCATTGGTTTTGAGGGGGATGTCGCGCGGCAGCAAAACCCTGCCCAGCGGCGCGCGCAGATCAAAAGTGTGTCTTTCCGAATCAAGAGCCGGATCTGTCATCTGGCTGATACGCCCGACAACTATGGAATCAAGTGTGCGGGGCATGGGGAGCGCCGAGCGCCCTCCCCTCTTGATGGGGCCATTTTTGCGGGCCACAAGGGACCAGCGGTTGTCGGGATTGAATTTTGGTTCAATGGCTCCGGCAGGGCAGACCTTGGCGCACATGCCGCAGCCTGTGCAGGCGTTGGCTGTGCCTGCCTTCTGCCTTATCAGTGGTTTTGCTGGCGCAGGCCCAGTACCCTCGGCATGTCCTGCCAGAGGCAGCGGCAATGTGGCGTAAATGGCGCCAAAAGTGCAGGTGGCCACACAGGCGCCACAGGCAAGGCAGGCTTCAGGGTTGTGCCATATCCGCCAGGGCATGTCCCCGGGGCCTATATCCTGGGACATTACTGCAGCCATTGTTTTGTCTCCATATCATTGTCAATGACAAGGGTCTGTCTCTCATTGAGATATATGTCCCTTGAGACATCCCTGTCCGGCATGATGGCATTGAGACCACAGACTTCGGAGGCAATGGCGGCCATGTCTCCATTGGCTCCCGCCACAATGGGTCTGAGCTTTTTGGCATCGCACAGCGCCAGCATCCGTCCATCCGGCAGCAGGCCTATGACAGCATTGGGGCCATTTATCTCAAGTTGTGACAGGGATTCGCGCATGATGCCCAAAGCCTCCGCATCAGGTCTGGTGGCAGCTTCGCCAGCCGGTAGGGGCGTGAGGACATGTTTGAGATATCGCACAGGCCAGCCCAGCTCCCTGAGCACATAGTGCATGCTGTATAATAGATTCTGGGAGTCGGATTCAAATCCCGTATAACCGCGATGTAGCGATTTCTGAAATTCCGTATTGCGGGTGTACAGGGTATTTTCACCATTGGCGCAAAGGGTGTAGCCCTGGATGAAAAAAGGGTGCGCAGCATAGCGCACAATGCCATAATTAGTATTTTGACGACATTGCGCGACAATATTGCGGGCGCATAAACGGCCATCATCATCGGCCAGACCAAAATATTCGGCTATATCGGCAGGATCGCCAATTTCCTTGAGTGTGAGGACATCTGGCCAGAAGGAATAGACATACCCGGCATTTTCGGCATCCAGCAGTGAGCGCAATGCCAGGCGCGTATCCAGCAGCAGCTCCTCCCGCTCAGCTGGCGCGCGGTAGCGGTATATCTCCGGGTAGTCATAGTTACGGAAAACATAGCGGGGCATTGCTTCAATCCGCATTCCTGGCCTTGGCCTGACATCAGGCAGCCACTCGGCCGCCTGGGTGAAGCCGGATGTTTCCATGTAATCATTGACCAGCTGTATGCCGCGCGGAGTGCAGGCGAGAGATAGCAGCGGCTTGTCCTTGTAATGGCTGAAAACTCCCTCAAGATCTTGCATGACCAGCGCAAAACCGGAATTGTCATGGCCTTCCTGCTGGGGTAGCATCAATTTCAGAGCCATGGATGGATGAACTGGATATCGACATTTTATGGAGCCAATGCGGCACATGGGCCAACCTCGCAGAAAGCGGCACTGCCGTGGCAATGCCGCAATATCTTTAATGATTATAATAGATTAATGAATCCAGAGAAGCTCCGAATATTTCGGCAGCGTCCATTGGGCATCATCAACAATCCTTTCAAGAATATCAGAGTGTTCCCGGCATTGCAGCATCAGGGGGATGACTGTGTCACGCGCAGCCCTGGCCTGGCGCAGGGGGTCGGAAATGCCCCTTGCCTCCTGGATGGCATCCTCAAGGCTTTTCACGGCATTCTGCAGGGAAGCTATCTGGCCATGCAGTTCCTTGAAATGGGCGCTTTCGGCCAAGGTATCCTTTTCACCGGCTACAGCTTGCACATTGAGCAGGGTTTTGGCGGCTGCGCCCTCCGCCTGCATGCAGGCCGGCAACACATGGGAGCGCACAAGATCTGCAAGGATCTGCCCTTCAATCATAACTGTTCTGGCATAATTCTCCAGAAGGATTTCCTGCCTGGCCACAATTTCCCTTTCACTGAGAATGCCATGGCGCAGAAATACATTCATGACTTCCGGGTCCGTATAATGTTCCAGCGCATCCACAGTATTGTTATAGTTGGGCAGGCCGCGTGCTTCCGCCTCTCTGGGCCATTCCGCCGAATAGCCATTGCCATTGAAAACAATGGGCATATGCTCGCGGAATAATTTGGGCAGCAGATCCTGGAGCGCCTGATTGAGGGTTGCGCCACCGGAAATTGCCGCCTCAAGTTGAGTGGCGATTTCATCCAGGGCGCAGGCAACAGCCGCATTGAGGGCTATGTTTACCGGCGCTATTGACTGGGATGAGCCAACTGCGCGGAACTCGAACTTGTTGCCTGTGAAGGCAAAGGGGCTTGTACGGTTGCGATCAGACAGATCAACAGGCAGGGGAGGCAGTGTTGAGACTCCCACCTCCATAACCGGATTTTTTCTGTCTTTGGCATGGCCGCCACTGATTATACTTTCCAGCACATCCGTCAGCTGCTCGCCAAGATAGACTGAGATAATGGCCGGGGGCGCCTCGTTGGCGCCAAGACGATGATCATTGCCTGCGCCCACGGTGCCTAGACGCAAGGCAGTGGAATACTTGTGCGCCGCACGGAGAACAGCAGCCAGAAAGACCAGAAACTGCGCATTGTCCTGTGGTGTTGAACCAGGGTTGAGAAGATTCTGGCCATTGGAATCGCTTATGGACCAGTTGTTGTGCTTGCCGCTGCCATTGACGCCGGCAAAAGGTTTTTCATTGAGCAGGCAGATAAAGCCATGTTTGGCAGCAAGGTGGCGCATCATGTTCATGGTGAGCATGTTGTGGTCGCAGGCAAGATTCGCATTCTCATAGACTGGAGCCAGCTCAAACTGGCCTGGCGCCACTTCATTATGTCTTGTTTTGGCTGGAATGCCCAGGGCCAGCAGCTCGTTTTCCACATCCTGCATGAAACTCATGACACGGGAGGGAATTGCGCCAAAATAATGATCTTCCATCTCCTGCCCCTTTGGGGATGGAGCGCCAAGCAATGTGCGCCCCGCAAGCAGCAGATCCGGGCGCAGAGCCGCAAGATTGCGATCCACCAGAAAATATTCCTGCTCCGGGCCAACCATGGCCTCGGCATGGGTCGCGGCGGTATTGCCAAAAAGTCTCAATATGCGCATGGTCTGGCGCGAAAGGGCCGTTATTGAACGCATGAGGGGAATTTTGCGGTCAAGAGCCTCGCCGGAATAGGAATAAAAATATGTTGGTATATGCAGGGTGGCGCCATAGGGGCCATCTATAATGAAAGCTGGCGATGTTGGATCCCAGGCGGTATAGCCCCTGGCCTCAAAGGTGGAGCGAATGCCGCCGGATGGAAAGGATGAGGCATCAGGCTCGCCGCTGATCAGCATCTTGCCAGAAAATTCACTGATCACATGCCCGTTTTTGCCAGGAGAAAGAAAGGCGTCATGCTTTTCGGCAGTAAGGCCTGTCATGGGCTGGAACCAGTGCGTATAATGGGTGGCGCCATTTTCAATGGCCCAGTCCTTCATGGCATTGGCCACAACATCGGCAATTTCAGGATCCAGCCTCTTGCCATCGCTGATGGTCTTTTCCAGGTTTTTAAAAATATCGCGGGGCAGACGCCTGCGCATGACATCCAGCCCAAACACCTTTTTGCCAAATATTTCGCCGGCATCAGCGTCCCTGGCCTGTCCGTCGGTTTTTAGCGGCATAGTGTCATATGCTTTTTGTCTTGCGACATCCCTTGCTGAACTCATTGCATACTCCCGGGAACAAGTCCCTTTGTGATAATTTGCATAACAATCAGAAATCTGTACAGCAAACCGTGCCCTTCAGGCAGTCTGCGCTGTCAATTACCGGGCGAGCCGATGAATGGCTTGATAACCGGGGGCCAATAAGCATTTTTTATGCCAGTTGATATTTATCAAGTCACATGCTGTCAACTGGCTGAATTAATGGACGAATATTAATCGGCAAAATCTTGGTGACTGGTAGCTGCCTGATTTTGCATGTAATTTTCTACATTTATGTAGGAAATTGGTGAATAAACAGTCCCCAAAATTATAATCATGGAAAAATAATTTATAAAATCACTTGGTTATATAATTATACTGCGTTTACATTCATGTAGATTGGTTTGGCAATATTATTTTGATAGTTTTTGCGCCTGATTTTTATTTTTGGAAAATGCCGGCCACATTAGCATAGGCTAATATCAAAACAGGCAAATATGTCATAAATAGCGTAGAGCGTTTCAAGTGATGAATGCTCCAAGGAGTGCTCGGAAATGTTATATGGAGGTTGTCCATATGTCTGGCCAGCAGAATGTCCCCATAGAAACTGTTCTTGCTGAATGGGACGAGGACGCCATAGCCGCGGTCAGGGAAATTGGCCAGGAAGATAGGGTCGCCAAAGGCAGGCTGCTCAGGGGGAGGGATCCCTTTTTGCTGCTTGATGGCATGTGCGCCCTGTGCATGGAGGCCAAATCCGGCCGGGAGATAGCGATAATCCATTTTTCGCCGGGCCGGCTTCTCAATTTCATGCCATGCATCCAGGATTACTATATGAATATTGGCCCGACCAACATCAAATTTGCGGATAACAACTTTTATATTAAAATTCTCACCGACTGCCTGCTTTTGCGCATAGATCACGAGCTTTTTCTGGAGAAATACTTTTTCAGCCTGCCAATGCATTCTCTTATTGTAAAATCTCTTGTTCAAAATTTCACAAGTCTTTATGCCAGTGTATTTAATCTGCGCGAAATGCCTGCCTGGCAGCGCATAGCAGAGCAGCTGCTGGCAAACATGAGCGCCAATCCCCCGCATGAGTCAATGTGCAAAATTACCTATGCGGAAATTGCCGCCTATCTCTCCCTGCATCCTGTGACTGTCGCCAAGATCTACAGCGCCATGCAGGATGCCGGCATAATTGAAAGACAGCGGGACAGGATCCTGGTGCTTGATCCGCAAAGATTGCAGCGGCTGTCCCAGGGCACGGAGCCCCTTTTTTACAAGAATAAAAAGGCGCCCCAGGGACATGACGCGGAAGATGCATGAACATCCTCCACATCAATAAAAATTTGCGTGATTGCCTATGCCTTGCCTCGCAGTTCCAGTGCGGAGGCCTTGAGATAATTGCGAGGAGCCATTGGCATGATTTCATCCGAAAGCGCCTCCAGAGCGTCCGCCTTCAGGTTTCTTGCCTCTTTTGAGACACTGGACTGCCGCAGATAGCCCGCAAGTTTGGCAGCCCATATGTAATCGCCATCTGCCAGCGCCCGGGTGGCTGCTGCCAGCAGCTTTTGCTCCCCACCGGCCAGGGCAATCATTCTTTCAGCTTCCTCGGCCGGGTCAAGCGGTACAATACTGGTGGCATCGTCATCGAACCAACCTATTTTCTCGGCAAAGATCGAGCGTATGCCATAGGAGGCAGGCCCGTAGTATTCGCCCAGCCAGGGGGCATTCCTTAAATGCTCCGGCAGCTGAATGCTGGCGACAAGCTCGTCAGGTCCAAGGCCAGCATTCATGCCTTCTATTGTCTCCTTATACAGATATTCCAGAGCTTCCGCGGTATCGCCAAAGATTTTGCGCACATCAGCTCCGGCTGGTGCTATTTTATGGCCGCACATGGCCGCATCAGCATCAAATTCCATGAGCTTGCGAATTGACGCTGCCCAGCGCTCCACATCCCTGTAGCTGCCTCCTCGCAGGGGGGAGAGGTTGGGAAACATGCCATATACGGCATCGCCCACAAAAAGCACCTTCTTCTGCGGCAGCCAGATGGCCAGATGGTCATCTGTCTCGCTTGGTATTGTATAAATCTCCAGTTGCACGCCATCCATATCAAGACGCGTCCTGCCAGCAGCTACGGATCTGTTGGGGGCCAACAGCTTTCCGGACTGGACATGGGGCAGGACAAAGTTGGGCGTATATTCCGCATCGGGAATGTTGATGCCAAACTGCTTTTCAAAACGTTTTTTGAGAATGTCTCCCAGACCGTGGGCATTTCTGGTTTCAGAGCCAAATTCCGGATGCGCCCACACTGGCACATCCGAGGCGCCTTCGAGAAATATCTCAGCTGCGCCACGGTGGTCAGGGTGGCTGTGGGTGAGGATTATTGCCTGCAGGCTGCCTGGCGCAAGCCTGGCAATTTCCGCCTTTGCCGCTTTCGCACCGGGCAAATCATCGCCTGTATCGATCAGCAGATAGCCATGCTGGGTGGCAATGACACCAAAATTGGATGAGCCATAACCAATGAAAGCCCAGACACCGGGAGCAAGCTCCACAATCTCCCTCTCAAGCGGCTCATGCCTTAGACAGCTGGATGTGGCGAATCCGGGATATTGGCGCGCATTTGCGGTAGTGGCGCAGTCAGCCATTGCAGATCACCTCCATTGCATGGATGCGGAACAGATATTGCGGTTGCCGCAAGCATTCCATTTTTTGGGCTATTTTGCAATTTTCACTTATATTCTGGCAAGCGTGCGGAGATTAAGGCTTACATCCCCTTGGATCATTCCCTGATGGAATCAAGGGCCCTGTTTATCCATTGGAAATCAATTTTTTCTGAAAGCCTGGGCCAGCATTTCTCCCTTGCTGATGCTGCAAAAATATTGATGGCCTCCTGGCTGACTTCGATAACTTCAACACCAGCAGCCCGGAGTTTTTGCCTATATTGCGCATCCTGGGCCATGAAATCCCTGTAGCGGCGTTCCTTCAGTTCCAGGGCGGCTTTGGTCAGAATTTCCTTCTGGTTGTCATCCAGCTTGTGCCAGAGGCGAAGATTGATCATCACTGGCCAGAGCTGCGCAAAATCATTAAGGGGTATGTAGTATTTTATAAGCTCCCGGTAATTTACATAGTTGCCATTGGCTCCAAACCCCAGCACTCCGTCAACAATGCCTGTCTGCAGAGCGGTGAAGGTGTCTGACATGGGGATGGGTGTGGGCTGATAACCCATGCTTTCGGCATGCAGAACAAAAGATGGATCATTGGGCACCCGCAGCTTCATGCCTTTGGGAACACCAGGCGCATCCCAGTCATGTGGTAGTTTTTTGCAGCCTATGCCGCCAAAAAACAGGGGCACATAGGTGATGGGATAAATGTTCTGGCCAATGAAAAGCTGGTCAAGATCCTTTCTGAAAGGCGACTCCGGTTCCAGATTTTTGCGCAGCATTTCCGCATTTTTAAAAAGATATGGAAAGTAGAGGAAGGAGATTCTTTTTTCCGCCTGCGAGCTTGGGGGCTGGATGGCCATCTCCAGGGTGCCCATGGCAACAAGCGGCTGCATTACTGTCCAGTCGCCAAGCTGCATTGCAGGAAATACCTTTATTTTTATTTCCCCACTGCTCAATTTTTCCACACGGTTTGCAAAATCCTGAATTGCCTGCCCCTCCAGGGTATCCTGGGGAAATGTATGCCCGAGCTTCCAGCTTTGGGCCGCATGTGGGCTGACGCAAAAAATCAGGTCCAGCGCCATAAGCAGCAAAAAAATATGCAGGATTTTGTGCATAAATCCCCGCCCTGTAGCATGTATCAGTTGAATTTGTCCCAATTTCATCCCTGCAGCCTGGCGCATATGTCTATTTTCAATAGGCATATGCTGTAGTTTCAAATGC
Organism: uncultured Desulfovibrio sp.; assembly: GCA_910587035.1. GTDB lineage: Bacteria > Desulfobacterota > Desulfovibrionia > Desulfovibrionales > Desulfovibrionaceae > Desulfovibrio. Next base: position 32,724 of record CAJUMQ010000024.1, read on the forward strand.
GTATCCAGTAATCCAGTTTGAAATTCATGCCAGCCCGAACATCCGCGGCAGCCACAGGGCCAATGGCTCACAAAAAGTGACCAGAAGGCACATGGGCAGATAGCCAATGCACACAATCAGTGCCATGGGCTTCATTATTTCAGCAAATTCAACCTGCCCTATGCGCATGCTGAAATAAAGTATGCCCGCGAAGGGCGGCGTAAGGGTGCCCATGGAAAGATTGACGCCGATAATTGCCGCGAAATGCACCGGATTGACACCGATGGCCTTTACCAGTGGCAACAGCAGGGGAGACATGAGCAGAATGCCAGTGACATCGTTCAAAATCATGCCTGTGAAAATCAGCGCTCCATTAATCAGCAAGAGAAGCACAATTTTATTATCTGTCAAGGAAAGCAGATAATCGGCCAGTTGCTGGGGCAGACCATCCAGCACAAATTGCTGGCTCAGCATAAGACCAAAGAGAATCATCGCCATCAGCGCTCCCACTGCAGTGGCGGATTCTGTAGCAGCCCTGGCAATGCCGCCGCAGGTCAGGCCCCGATATATCCAGAAGCCCACAGGAAGCGCATAGGCGGCAGCAATGGCCGCCGATTCCGTGGGCGTCATTATGCCGCCATATATGCCCCCGAGGATGATGACAGGCATCAGCAGGGCCGGAAAGGCTGAGATGGCCGCTGCCGGGAGCTTTTTCAGGCTCTGGCAAAAAGGAATGTCCGACACGGGAATTGCGTTTCTGCAGGCGTATATCCAGTTGAACAGGCAAAAAATCAGCATGAGCAACAGGCCAGGCAGCAGGGTGGAAAGAAAACAGGCCAGGATGGAAGTGCCTGTGACCCAGCCATAGACCACCATGTTGATGCTGGGCGGTATGAGAAGGCCAAGGACTGAGGCATTGGCAATCAGCGCGGTGGCATAGGGCCGGGCATAGCCCTGCCGGACCATGCCGGGAATGAGCAATGGCCCTGTGGCCGCCACCCCGGTAAGCCCGGAGCCGGAAATGGCGCCAATTATGGCGCAGGCGCATACGGCCACAGAGCCAAGGGAGCCGCGAAATCTGCCCAGGATGATGTCGCACAATTTCAGCAGGGCTTTGGCAATGCCGCTTTCGCCCATCATGTTGCCGGCAAATACAAATAGGGGAATGCAGAGCAGCACAGGGTTTACAAGTTGCTCAAAGCCCCACAAAAACATGCCGCCCATATTGCCATTGTCCGAGAACAGAACCATGTACATGAGCGCGCCGCCAAAACAGAAGGGCAGCGGTGTGCCAACGGCGAGCAGGGCAAGCAGTATGGCCAGACAGAAGGCTAGATGTCCTGGCATGGGGCCGCCCTTCTGGCAAATGCCTGGCGAATCTTTTTGATGCTGTTTGCAAAATGAAGCGCGCAATACCAGGTAACAAGAATCATTCCAGCGCCTATGGAGCATTCGCCAATATACAATGGCAGGAAAAGATAGCCCGTTTTGCGGTTCACTTCCAGGCTGTAAAAAAGATAGTCCAGTGCATGCCATGCAAGCCATGCCGAAATGGCCAGGGAAAAAAATCTGGCCAGAAGATCAAATATGGCAACAGAACAGGGAGAATTGAAAAATACAGGCAGTATCCTGGCTGTTATCTGAGTATCTTCCCTGGAGGCATTGGCGCAGCCAAGCATATACATCCAGATTGCCGGAAAAATTATGGTCTCATCCAGCCACATGACAGGCATCTGGAGCAGATAGCGCGCCAGCACTTGGCCGCATTCCATGAATGTAGCCAGCAGAAGCAGGAAAGTCAGGGTCCAGCGAAAAAAACTGCTCATCATTGATGGCTTTCCATCAGGGAATTTAAGTGCTTTCACATCTTCTTTCTGCCCGGTTTGCGGCTGATCTTGAAAAAAACATCGGCCACTACACCATCGTATTTTGCAAGATTTTTTTCGCTCTGGTCGCTCTGGGCAAGACTGAATTCCATGCAAATGACATTGATCAGGGCAAAAACAGGGCCAAAAAGATCGATGTAGGAAAAGATCTCAACATCCAGCGGGAAAAGTATCCTGCTTATCTCCGCAAGTGGGGAAAAACCCCTGTTGGTGATGGCGATTATTGTCGCTCCCCTCTCTGCGGCTGCCCTGGTCAGCTCAAGCGTGGTTTTGGGATAACGCGGAAAAGCCATGCTAAATACAAGGCTTTTTTTGTCAAGACGGGAAAGGGCTGCCGCCTGCACCACCTCCGCTCCATGCATGGGTATCAGCTTGGGCGTCACCTTTGATAAAAGCTGTTCAAAATATACGGCGGGGGGAAATGCGCTCATTCTGCCGATTATTGCCATGGCTGAGCTCTCGCGCATCAGCGTCACACAGCGGGAGATTTTTTCTTCTGGATAGCTGTCCAGCAGTTTGCGGACATTGGCAGTGTCCTTTTCCATCATGTTTCGCGCAAGGTCGCCAGGCTGGCTGCCCCTTTCATTGCGGATTCTGGCATTGTGGAAATATGATGCATGGGAAATCTCATTCTGCTTCAGGCTTTGCATCCTGCGGGAAAATTCCACAAAACCGCTGTAACCCAGAGAGCGGCAAAACCTTGTGACTGTAGGGCCGGAGATGCCCACCCTTGCCGCAAAACCGGTCAGGGAAAGCACCCCAAGGGTATCGGGGTTTTCGCAAATGTACTGCCCAACCTTGCGCTGCTGCGGCGACATTTTGGGCAAGGCATCCCTTATCTCATCAATGGCGTCATCTATCATTTTTTCACCATAAGGAGGCTGTTTTTATTACAGTTAAATATAAAATATATTTCAGTCAACACCAGCCATGCAAAAGTGGAAATAACAGAAATTTATATCATAACAATTTGATTTATAAGGATAAATTCTTGACAATCTCAAGATATAAAGGAATGTGCATAAACAAAATTTACTGAAAATATAATAATATCAACTGAAAATAATAAAATAAAATTATTTTAATAATTTTAATTATTGCAAAACAATTTTAATATTAATTTTATAAATTGTCAACCTTTTTATTTGAACTATCTATTTTGTTAATAACTTATGATATATTTACAATTTGTA
>CAJUMQ010000025.1 GCA_910587035.1 uncultured Desulfovibrio sp.
TGTGCTCGTAGCTCAGTTGGATAGAGCGACAGCCTCCTAAGCTGTAGGCCGCAGGTTCGATTCCTGCCGGGCACACCAGATATTTCAAGGGGTTATGCGAGAGCGTAACCCCTTTTTCATTTAATTATTTATTTGTTGCCGAATTTGGTAGTAATTTGGTAGGAACTTTTAGGATTTTCAGCATTCTTGTGAGCCCGCATGCAAAATGAGAATGAGCCGCACGGAAAATGAGAACGTGCCAGAGCTTATTTTTTGCTTTGGCACGTTTTTTGATTTAATATTTAGGCAATTACCGGATTCGGTAGATTGCATCACAACCTTGCCGCGAGGCAGGCTGCCTATTCAAAATTCTTGATGATTAATTCCGCTGATTTATTGAAATCCTGTATGTTAACACGAGGATCACCTGCCCAGGGCATCTTGTAAATGCAGTGACTTGTGCCAATTTGTCTTGGCTTTCCAAAAAATGCCGAACAAACAAATTTAAGTTCGCTGAAGCGAATACCAGATGGGTTGTTTCGCATCTTTTGAATAATTTTCTGAACGTCCATATTGTTTTAGTATTATTAATGATACTGTTTTATAGGTCAAGAGCATTTTTAATCACTTCCGGGCAATTCCGTTTTTCACGTTTTGAGCTATGGGGGAAAATTCCCTGCATGGCTTTCTCCTGCCATTTGGCCTGGCGGGCATCCGCGATTTCAATGTACCGCAATGACCTCTCAGATGTGCGGTATAACCGGAGAATCTGCCAATTCAAAAGATGACATATTCGCCTTAAAGTTGGATACCAGCTCTGTTCCGTACCGACTTCATGTCTTTACTCCCAATATCCCCCCTATAGCGTGTGTCCTGTACCATCACGTTTTTGTAGCTCGTCATTGCAAAATTGTAATATAACTGTATTTTACTCCAATATTTTAATCAATAAAATTACTATGTTGCCTCCATAGAGCTCTATGGAACGCTTATTGCTCATTTCCTCCAGTAAAGGAGGATAAATGTTTCTGCTTTTGCTCACGGCGGCCATTGTGGGAATGCTCATTGGAACTGTTGGAGTTGGCGGGATTCTGCTGATCCCGGCCTTGTCTGCCTTTGCCGGCTTGTCAACACACATGGCGATGGCCACTGCGCTATTCAGTTTCATATTCACTGGTCTTCTCGGCACATGGCTTTACCAGCGTCATGGCAGCATTGACTGGGGCATCACCATACCTGTATGCGCCGGCGCCATGGCTGGAGCCTATCCAGGCTCCATGGCCAATGCGATGGCGTCAGGCAGAACCCTCGATATCATTCTTGGCGCCATCATTATCTTTGCTGGCATCTATGCGCTTTTTCCTGCCAAAAAACATATCCTTTCCTGTGCCTCGGGAAGCCTGAAGCAAAGAATTCTGCTTATGGCTGTCGGCTTTATCGTTGGTTTCGGCTCAGGACTTACTGGAGTTGGCGGTCCTGTGCTCTCCGTGCCCCTGATGGTCATAACAGGTTTTGGCCCACTCACATCGATTGCCACAAGCCAGGTCATCCAGATAGCGGCAGCCATATCTGGAAGCATAGGAAACCTTCAACATAATTTTGTGGATCTCGGCTTTGGAATATGGGTTGCCATGGCCGAGCTGGCCGGGGTCGCGGCTGGCGTCCATCTCGCGCACACCATATCGCAAAAAGCTCTCAAAATGGTGATATCCGTGGTTTGTATTGTTGTGGGCGCATTTATAATGATCCGTTCGCTGTTTCTGGCCTGAGAAAGATATTTTAACCCCGAAAGGAGGATAAACTGTGGCATTGCATCTGAATGAAAAACCAATTTTTATGATTGGAGCCGAGCGATCCGGCACAACCCTTGTGATGTCCCTGCTGGGAACACATTCACGCATAGCCGTGCCAGAAGTGGTATGGTATTATCCACGCTTTTATCCCTATCTCCACACATACGGGGATCTTTCCGATGAAAAGAATTTCCGGGTTCTTGCTGAAGAGATGGTCTTTGGCCTGAAAACTCCTCTTTGGGGGATGCAGGTAAACCCCCGGACAATCGTGGACGAGGTGATTGAGCTTGCACCGGAACGAAGCTTCGCTGGCCTATATGCCGGTATGCACCAGCGCTACGCAAACTATGTGCAAAAGCCAAGATGGGGAGAGAAAACACCCCACAATCTCTATTTTGTAGGACCGATGCACAATGATTTTCCCGAAGCGCAATTCATATATATAACGCGGGATGGCCGCGATGCCAGTGTGGACTATATGGAATCATCTTTTGGTCCCACAAATATCTATTGCGCCGCTCAATCATGGAAGCGCTGCTGGAACGCCGTAAAGGAATGGCGTGAGCCATTAAGGGAAAAGGGTTTGTGGCTGGATGTGAAATATGAGGAACTGGTCAGGGAACCGGAGCGCGTAATGCGTGGAGTGTGCGAATTTCTGGATGAGAAGTTTGAGCCTGGCATGTTCGATTTTTATAAAACGGATTTTTGCAGGGCTCGCGGAGCTTCGCGGGACCATGCGCCTCTTGGCAAGCCCATATCGGACAAATATGTGGGTATTTACAAGGATCTGCTTTCACAGCGGGATCAGCGCATATTCGCCGCTGTGGCTGGCAGGGAACTTGAAGAGGCCGGCTACAAAAATGATGTGGAGCCGGAAATGCCCGAGCAGCGCATGATTGACAAATATATTGAATTTGATGGCAGGGTGCGCGCGGCGACACTTGACGGCTTTGAAGGCCATATAGTTTTTGAAAGCTATAATGACTGGCTTGTGGATAGGCGCGAAGAACGCCGTAAAAAAGGAATCTGGAAAGAAGAGGATGCGCCTGGAATATTTCCTGCCGGAGATCCCGATGAGGAATATATTATGGGCTTGAGGGCCATGGATCGGTGGAAAAAACATTTTGGCATCAAGCGGCAATATGTGGGCGATGTGGTTTTATAGACAGAACGTATACCTGGGCGATGTTCCATTGAACACAGGTAAAAATTCATATGTGTTTGCTTTGCAAAGACGTGCATGAATTTATCATAAGCCAACCGAGCAAAGCCCCAGGTATGGTTTCAAAGCAAAAATGCTATCATGGAGTAGCAAAATGAATGATGCCATTGAATCCTCTGCCTCAAAACACAGGCTTCTGCTCATACTCGGCGGCCCCGCGTTGCTTCTGATCACAATTTGCCTCCCCTGCTTCGGGCCTGTCAACGCAAGATTTGGTTTCGGCATACTGTTCTGGATGGTATGGTGGTGGGTGACAACCGCCGTAGATATCAAACTTACATGCCTCGTGCCCATATTCGTGGTTTGCGTTTACAGCTACATGCCACTTGCAAAAGTGCTTGAGGCCTATGTGCATAAGGAGGCTGCTCTTATTTTTGGAGCGACCGCGATAACCGCGGCATGGGTTCGCTGGGGTTTTGCGAAAAGGCTGGCCCTGAATTTTTTGAGATGTGTCAGTGGAAATGTGCGGGCGCAAACGTCCGGGTGGTTCATATTGTGCGGCGTAACTTCTTTTGTGGTAGGAAATACAACCGTTGCCGCCATGTTCGCTCCTGTGGCCGTTGCCTCCCTTCTTTATGCAGGATACGCCACCAATGAAGATCGCTGGAATTCCAGGGCCGCTTCAAATATCCTTATTGCAGTGGCATGGGGCGCAAGCGTTGGCGGCATGGCCACACCTTTGGGCGGCGGCCAGTCTGTTGTGACATGGGGTCTATTGAACAAATATCTGGGGCATAATATTTACTTTACTGACTGGACCCTGCGCATGCTGCCAATTTCAATCCTCGTGGTGCTTGGCGTGGGCGTGCTCATGTACTTCATGAAGCCTGAGCGGGAAAATTTTGGCGGCAGCAAGGAGTTCTACCGTCAGGAACTGGCCAAGCTTGGGCCAATGACCTATGAGGAAAAAGTTTCCTTTTACGGCTTTGTACTTGCCATTCTCCTCGCTGTTTTTCAGCCTGTTTATGCCCCCTATACAAAAGGACCGGAATGGGCATGGCTGAAGCCCACACAGCTTTTTTGCATTATCCCGCTTCTCCTGCTGTTCTGGCCATCCAGAACTGTAAAGGGCGAGGCGATTTTGTCACCACAAACACTTAGGGATTACTTCCCTGTGACCATACTTTTTATGTGGCCCGCGGCTGTGGCCTTAAGCAAAATACTTGGCGCAACCGGAGCATCGGCTGTTTTTGGCCAGTGGATACAGCCATTCATGGGTATTAGCGACACCGTATCCATTGCCGCGTGGAGTATTTCCGGAAACATTCTATCACAGGTAACAAGCGATACCGCTGCCGCCGGCATCATGGTGCCACTGGCCATAGAATCCATGAGTCACTGGAATGGTCTGCAATATGGCGCTGTTCCGTGGGTATGGGTCACAGGGGCGGCCATAAGCTGGAGTTATGCTGTGGCATCTGCTACAGGCGCGCAGGGGATTGCAGCCGGATATGGCGCAAACTTGCGCACAATGTTTGTATGGGGCCTGCTGGCGGCTGCCATATCAGTGGCGATCACCATTGCATATTTCTGGCTGGCCATTGTAGTGTTTGGATCAGACTTTTATATCATGCCGCCAGCGTAACCACGCCCGCAATATGGCGCACTTCATACAGGCAGCTCTGCCGGCATGGGAGAGTTGCCTGTTGCCTTTATGGATAAATATCACCAACATCCAAAAACACGGGTATATTCCAGTATATGAACAATTCTTTCAGATTCGCCTTTGTCTCCAATTCCCTGGCCATAGCGCAATCGGTCAGGGATTATGCATCGTCCAGAAAGCTATCAATGGAAATACGGCAGGCCAATATGGAGGATGCCATTCCTGTCGCCAAGAGCCTGATTGACGATGGAGTAAGTGTCGTGTTGGGAGGCGGGGGCACAGGCAGGATTCTCCGGCGCCATTTGCTTAAGCCTGTCGTCACAATTGGCAGAACCCATTTGGATATAATCCAGGCACTTATGAAAGCCAGGGAGTATTCGCCCAAAATCGCCTTTACATGCTATGGCCCGGTTCCTCGCTGGACAGCGCTTTTTGCCAGACTGCTGGATGTCAGTCTTTCACCTGTGCCATTTACCTCCACCCCGGAGCTTGTGTCAGGAATTGCCATGGCTATTGAGCAGGGAGCTGGCGTCATAGCGGGTGGAGGCATCTGCGTGGAGATTGCCAGGGCAAAGGGATGCCCTGGAGTCATAATTGCTCCGGGGGAGGAATCCCTTGAAAGGGCGATGGACGAGGCCGTAAACATAGCGCGTTCGCAGCAAAGGGATCACGAACACAATGCATGGCTGCAGGGAGCGCTTGACGCGCTTCATGAAGGTGTTATTGGCATTGATATAAAAGGCCGGGAGACAATAAGCAACAAGTCTGCCAATTCCATATTGCCCGCAATATCCTCACATGAGCTGGAAAATGGCGATATTGGAAAAAAGCTGGGCCTTGAGCATACACTGCGCTCTGGGCATAAAAATGATGGGATAGTCCGCCGAATTTCAGGTGTCGAACTTGTGATCAATACGGTACCAGTGCAGGTTAATGGCGTAACCCAGGGCGCTTTGGCCGCATTTATGCCATCCGCAAGAGTCCGTGATCTCAGCCACAAAATGAAAAATGCCTCCCGGGCTACCATGAAGGCCAAATATGATCTGGATAGCCTTAAGGGTTCGAGCGCGCTCATGGCCGCCTTGAAAAAAAGGGCAACTCAATACGCCAATTCCGATATGGCCATCCATATACATGGTGAAAGCGGCACCGGCAAGGAGCTGCTTGCGCAAGGCATTCACCGTGCCTCCAACAGAAGCAGAGGTGCTTTTGTGGCTGTGAACTGTGGGGCTTTGCCCGAATCACTGCTTGAAAGCGAACTTTTCGGATATGAGGAGGGGGCTTTCACTGGAGCCCGCAAAGGAGGCAAAACAGGGCTTTTGGAGCTTGCGCAGGATGGAACTGTATTTTTGGATGAAATCGCGGATATTTCCCCTGGGGTTCAGGCGAAATTATTAAGGGTTCTGGAAACAGGGGAAATATTCCGCCTCGGCGGGATTTCGCCTGTGCTGGTTAATGCCCGTGTAATCAGTAGCACGTGGAAAGATCTCGCTTGCGAGGTGCGCTCAGGCAGGTTCAGGCCCGATCTGTACTATCGGCTCACGCCATTGCGCCTGGCAACTCCGCCCCTGCGGCTGCGGCCTGAGGATATTTCAGAAATCGCTGCCGACATCCTTACCAGGGCTGGCTTGTCCGCCGGCTTTCTTTCGACAAGGGCTGTTAGCCTCCTTATGGATTATTCCTGGCCAGGCAATGTCCGCGAGCTGGACGCCGTATTGCGGAGATTCAGCCTGTTGGGTAGCAGGGTAATCTGCGACGATGAGCTTCTGGAAAGTCTGATGAAAGAGCTGGAGATTGAGCAGGGATATCTTTCGTCTCCTCCTGTAGAGACAGATTTGAAAAAATATGTCACAGGAGCGGGCACTGGCGATCTCAAGGCCCGTATGTGCCGGGTTGAAAAAGAAATTATTGCAGGCGAATTGCTCAGATGTGGCAACAATCGTATGCTCGCAGCCCATAATTTGGGTATAAGCACCAATACCCTTTGGCGCAAAACACGTTATTACGAAAAATAATGCCACCGCCCCATCCTCTCCAGGAGCAAAGGCGTATTAGAATTTTGTAAAGGATCTTTTTGATAAGACTTCAGCATTTAAGTATATTTTATAGGCGGTTATATGGCGATATAAAAAATCTTCCTGAATGGCTTGCCTCAAATGGGAAAAGTGTATGCAGTTTTTGGTAAATTGGGCTCACTTCTCTCGTAACGCTTGCCATGGGCCTATTCTCATCAGGCAGCTTTTGCTATATGCTGGATGCGTACAGAACCTGTGCTTCTGTTATGTCTGAAATGCAAGAGAATCGGCCTGTTTCTGGACAATAGCCTCTGAAACATCAGGCAAAAGGAGATCCAATGACAACAGACTACGAAGAAGAAATCGGCACTACCTATACCATAAGTACCGTCATGGAGGAGGCTGAACGATGCCTGCTATGTCATGACGCTCCCTGCTCGAGAGCCTGTCCAGCCGCCACTGATCCTGCGCGCTTCATAAGAAGCGTCCGTTTTCGCAACATCAAGGGAGCAGCCGAAACAATAAGGGAAAATAACAGTCTTGGCGGTGTCTGCGCCAGGGTATGCCCTACAGAACGCTATTGCCAGTCAGGATGTTCCCGCTGCGGCATAGATCGTCCCATTGATATAGGCGGCATTCAGCGTTTTGTTACTGACATGGAACATCGCTTGGAAATGGAAATTCTGCAGCCTGGCGAGCCCAATGGCCTAAATGTGGCCATCGTGGGCAGCGGCCCCTCGGCCCTGCAGGCAGCAGCGAGCCTGCGCAGACTGGGATATGCGGTAACCATATATGAAAAGCAGGAGAAACCAGGAGGCTACCTTCGCTACGGCATACCAGCATATCGCCTTCCCGACAATGTCCTGGATGCTGAAATTGCGACCATTGAGCGCCTTGGCGTCAATTTTCTTTGCAAAGTCACTGTGGGAAAAGATGTAACCATGGAAAGCCTGAAGAAGGATAATGACGCAGTTCTGGTGGCGACCGGCTTTGACGAGGCCAGGACCCTGCCGCTTTTTGACGGCGACAAGCGTGCGGAAACCGCCGTCTCCTTCCTTGCGCGTGTTCGTGAAAACAAGGGGAAAATCGAAAATATTCCCGGTCATGCTGTGGTCATCGGTGGAGGCGATGTGGCCATGGATGCTGCAACCACCCTCAAGAAACTTGGGGTGAAGCGCGTAACTGACCTGGCCTATGAGGAATTCTCTGAGTTCCTCGCCTCCGAAAAAGAGCTGGAGGGCGCGCGCAAAGCCGGTGTGACCATAATGGATGGCTATGTGCCCGCTGCCATTGACGGCGACATTGTTATTTTCAGGCACAGGCACATCCCCGCCGAGATTCGCCTCTCCCCCGACAAGATCCTTCTTGCCGTTGGGCAGAAGTCCGACGCCGGTGCGCTCGGCATAGCCATGAATGGCAATGAGGCAGTTTCGCAGGACTGCCGCACTGCGGATGCCAAGGTCTTTGTCACCGGCGATATAGCCCCTGGCGATAAAACAGTCGTCTGGGCCGTGCGAAAAGGCAAGATAGCCGCGCAGGCCATTCACAGCAGCCTGGAAAAAGGGAGGAGCAGACAATGATCAACAAGGATCTTTCCATAGATTTTCTCGGAGTGCGGTTTGAAAATCCCTTCTGCCTTTCCTCTTCTCCAGTTGGCAACTGCTACGACATGTGCGCAAAGTCCTATGATGTGGGCTGGGGCGGAGTGGTGTTCAAGACCATAGGTCCAGCCCATTTTATTATTGACGAGGTGTCGCCACGCTTTGACCAGCTGCAAAAGGAGGCAACTCCCTTTGTCGGGTTCAAAAATATGGAGCAGATCGCGGAGCATCCACTTGAGGAAAATCTTGCTGATCTGCGCAGGCTGAAAAAAAATTATCCCCACAAGGTGCTGATCGCCTCTATCATGGGCTCCAACGAAAAGGACTGGACTGAGCTGGCCGCCCTTGTCACAGAAGCCGGCGCGGACATGATTGAAATGAATCTTTCCTGCCCGCAGATGACATCACATGCCATGGGCTCGGATGTTGGCACAAATCCGGAACTATGCCGCGCATACTGCGAGGCTGTGAAACGTGGCTCCAAACTCCCGCTTCTGGCCAAAATGACCCCCAATATAACGGACATGGTGCCAGTGGCCAGGGCCTGCATGGCCGGAGGCGCCGATGGCATAGCAGCCATCAATACCATCAAATCCATTGTGGATCTTGATCTGCAACGGAAAATCGGGCTTCCGATCATTGACGGCAAGTCATCCATTTCTGGCTATTCGGGCAAGGCAGTCAAGCCGGTTGCGCTGCGATTCCTGCAGCAACTGCGCTCCGCGGAGGGTATGTCCAATCTTCCCATTTCCGGCATCGGCGGCATCGAGACCTGGCAGGATGCCGCGGAATTCATTCTGCTGGGCGCGTCCACACTGCAGGTGACCACAGCCATCATGCAGTATGGCTACCGCATTGTGGAAGACCTGAAAAACGGCCTTATGCACTATATGGATGAGCAGGGCGTTGATCGTCTGGCGGATCTTGTGGGCCTAGCAAACCCCAATATAATCCCTGCTGAAGATCTGAACAGGAACTACATCGTATATCCACACATTGAGGAAGAAAATTGCATCGGTTGCGGACGCTGCTATATCTCCTGCTACGATGGTGCCCATCAGGCTATGGAATGGAACGAAGAAAGGCGCCGTCCGGACTGTAATAAGGAAAAGTGTGTGGGTTGCCTGCTGTGTGCACTTGTCTGTCCGGTCAAAGCCATCACAAGGGGTGAGGTTGTCATGAAGGCTGGCCGCCCTGGCAACCCTGAAAAAATTATGATATGACGCAGATCTTTTCTGAAAACATGCGCCGGGCCTTTGCCACATCGCTGCTCTGCACCATCTGGGTCTTTCTGGCAAACATCGCCAGTCTGCCCGGCTGGGCAGGTTTCGCGGGATGTACTGCGTACTTCGCGGCTCCAGGCAGGGGCCTCAAGGGACTTCCCGTGGTTTTTGCCTGCTTGTGCACAGGCATAATTTACGCCATGGCAAGTCTGCGTATGGCGATTGCCCTGCCAGGGGATGCCGCGATGCTGACCATGTGTTTTTTGACAACTTTCCTGATGTGCGCCGGTGGAGCCAGTAGACTGCTTGCCTTTGTCCCCGGCGCCTTCATAGGTTCATTCTCAACCTTTGCGGCTGCGGGAGATCTGGTTGTAATCCCCGCCCTTATTTTGGGGATTATGCTTGGTTTCGCATGTGACAGTTTTGGAAACATGCTGTGCCGCTGACCCTGAAAGCGGATTCATGATTCGATGGCAAACCCCCGCCTATCGAAAGACGGAGGTTTGCCATCGGACTTGGAGCTATGCCTGAAATAGGCCATTTTTATGTGCCGTACATAAGGCATTTAAATATGATATAAAGCTGCTCGAACCATTGTAAAAATGACCGCAGGGTAGAAAACCCAGGAGGTAACTGGTACAACCAAAAACCAATAACTGGCAACCAATGCGCTACCTCCCCACTTCATGACCGAAATTTTACAACCTGCAAAAAGGAACAATAATTTCAGACTGAGTGGCAAAGAGGCAGATCCAGGTAAGTGCGGATCGCGGAATTTGCGATCCGGGCATGGGTGTATCCTCCAGATTTTCTGATTTGGCAATTACTTCAATGAAGCTGTATGCCAAACGGCCCAAAGGCCCCCTGCGATTTCGGAAAGACAGGGTCTTTCCGAAATTTGTTAATTTTTAAACTCCTCAAAGGAGAGAACTTCAATCACTGTGGTCTGATTGATAAAAGCTATCTCATTGCTTATATCGAATGACATTTTTTCAGTTTCGTCAATCTCTGTCAGAATTTTTACATAATCCTGCTGAGAAAACATCCTTACAGCCAGGTCATAAACCTTTTGCTTCTCTGTGAACGATGCCTTGTAGTAATTTGCTTCCTTAAGCTCATCCAGGCCCTGGGAACAGGAGATGGCAATCGTCTGACGTTCATTGTAGAGCTGAACCAGCATTTTTTTAATATTGTTCAATTCCAGAAGCTTTTCCACAATACCAGATGACCGGTTTGCAGTATCCATTTGCCGGCGCAGATAAAAGGAATATTCCAGCAGCTTTCGGCATTCCTGGAAATGCTGGCAAATCTGTTCCTTTTTGGCGCCAAGTCTTTTCAGATAGCTCTTTATATCATCGTCAGTAGTGCTCTCAAGAATCTGAAATACGAAATCCTGGCCATTTTCCTGCAATGGCTGGGCGGCAATGCTCATCAGACGACGAATGTCTGCATTTGTCTGGTCTATAAGCTTATGAATCCGCGAAAGGTTTACCTTCATCCCGCTACTCCTTTTTTAGCCGCAACGAGATTTAATTATTCATGAGCATTGTTGACATGTCAATTCCAGACTGTTCATCCTGTCAACTGTGCAATATGTATTTTATTTGCTTCCTCTATTAAGCATTTTAAGCATCTCATCCTTCACAGGCTCAAAGCTTTCGATGCTGTGACTGTCATCCGTGAAAGCCATCCTCACATGCCCTTCCCAAAAACGGGTATTTTCTTCCGGGTTGAGAAGCTCATCCCTGAGCCCGATTACCACCAGCTCCGGCAGTCTGCCCAGGCGGCCAAGATCCAATGGTTCGTAACTTTCCAGGACCTCCTTTGTGAAGTTCCAGCGGTGGGCGTCTTCGTATGAGACATTCTCCCCAAGAAACTGCCGCAGGGATTTGGGCGGATTGTTGCAGGGATTGACAAGCACGGAAGGCAGACCAAGTTTGCCAGCCAGCCTCGCCGCATGGTAGCCGCCCAGAGAACTGCCGACCAATATAATGGGGCCAGCCACTTTCTTCATATTTGCTTCCAGAGTCTGCTGGATTTTGTGGCAGCTCCAGGCGGAATCGTAGCTCAGAACTTTTACATGGACACCAGGAAAACACTCCCTCAACTTTTGGCCGCTCCTGGTCGATGGACCGGAATTAAATCCATGAATATAACAGATTTGCATATGTTGCTTGCCTCCTTTCATATCCTGGCGCACTGCAGGAAAAACTTATCCTGCATGCTGTCAGGAGCATCTGTGGTCTTAGAGCAGATTAAGGCTATGGCTTCCTTGCTGCCAGGCCTGCAGCCATGATGAAATATAAACTGTCCATCTTACGCCGGTAAAGGCCCCTACTTCGAGGCCAAATAATTCGCTTACCACAGACATGCGGGGATGGCTGTGCAGTTTATGCAACAAAAGAGCCCTGGCGGATAATGCCGCCATTATGGATGCTCTGGGCAAATGCCACCTTGCCAATGCCGCTTTCGCCCAAAAGGAGAACAGGGAAATCCGTAGTGGCATATTTTGTCTTGCTTTTCCATAGTTGTTGCAAGAGCCGAACTCTTGCCAATGATGTCCGCAAAATTTTTCCAGACTGATATGCTGTAGCTGTTATTACGCGAATACAAAATGTTTGCCGTACCCTGCACTTGGCAGGATGCAAATAAAATTTTATTTTCACTTCGGGGCAGTCATCCGGACATCATTCCCGGTGCTCCTTTTGCCAGCTTTGGCCACAGTCACAAGTTTGAGATTATAACATGATTTTACAAATAGCATCGGTAATCATCTTCCTGTTTGTATCCCTGAGCCTATTTTTCCGGACAGCCTGCCCCTTGGGCGTTAAGGTTGCCGGCAGTCTGCTTGTGCTGATTGTCAGCATGAAATATGCCATCTACCATTTCCTTGGGGGGGCTTTTTTTTCGCCTGAGCTGCCCCGATATTTTCTGCTTGTCATGGAAGCCCTCTATGGCTCCCTTATTATGCTGTTCTTCCTGCTGCTGCTTTTTGATCTTTATCTTGCCGGCAACTGGATACTTGGGCACAGCGGCATCCCTGTGCCGCAAAGAATCCCAAAAGGTGCCATAAAATGTGGCCTGGTTGGCATTGCCTTGTGTCTTGGCATCTGGGGAACATGGGAATCAGTGCGCGTGCCAACCCCGAAAACCGTGGAACTGCATGTGCCAAATTTGCCGCAGGGACTGGAAGGAACTCGTATTGTGCAACTCTCGGATTTGCACATTGGCCCTTTGTTAAAAAAGGACTGGCTCGCCGAGGTTGTGCAGAGGACCAATGCCTTAAAGCCGGACATCATAGCCATGACAGGTGACTATGTGGATGGGCATGTGAACCACATAGCGGGTGAGCTCTCTCCCCTGGCCGATCTTAATGCCAGATATGGTGTGTATGGCGTAACTGGCAACCATGAGTACTACTGGAACGCCACAGAATGGATCAAGGCTTTGGAAAAATTGCAGGTAAACATATTAAATAATGAGCATAAAACCATTGCCATAAATGACCATACCCTTGTAATTGCGGGCATCCCCGATCTTGTGGCGGATAGATATGGCTTTGAACCGGCAAATCTGCCAAAGGCCCTGTATGGGGCGCCAGAATCCCTGCGACTCCTGCTTTCGCATCAACCCAAAAACGCGCGGGAATATCTTGAAGATGTCGACATTCAGCTTTCCGGCCATACACATGGCGGCCTGATGTTTTTCCTCCGCCCTCTCATAGCGAGATTTAATAACGGTTTTGTGTCGAATCTTTATGCCGATGGTGGCAAAAACATCTATGTCAGTCCTGGCACAGGTTTATGGAACGGTTTTTCATCCCGCATAGGTGTTCCATCCGAGATAACCCTGCTTGTTTTGAAAAAATCCGTTCAGGATCCGCAATAAAATTTTGAGATTTCCATTCTCCCTCTTGTCTGAATGGGGAGAATCTTCTAGTATGAGTGGTGAGGGCGATATGGATAAACATCAAACAGAAATATTTGGCCAGTTTACATATTCCCAAAGCATAACATATGAAGATTTGCTGAAATACGAAAAAAATCTTCAGGAAAATCTTGAAAATATTTACAGGGATGGTGGCGCCGAGCATCTTGATTTTACACCCCATGGCGATCTTTTGATGATGCAATGCGCATTTGAAAGCCAGAATCTGGAAATATTAAGGGATATTGCCGATGAAATAGCCTCAATTTTACCCTGTGGCATTCGTGGCAAAATTCTCTGTCTGGAAAAGGATCTCATCTCGTATCATATGTTCTGGCTTGAAAGAGGCCTCTGGGCTGAAAAGGAGTACCAGATACCCGCCAAGGGACCGGATGGGATATCTGTGCACAAAGTGGAACCAGTGGAAGATCAGGAGCCATGCGATGATGAGGAAAGCAGCCATCCAGAAGAGAGCTGATCGCCAGGAATTATCGCAATGACATATAGCCGCTTGGAGATATTTAATTATATCATTGCCCCATATCTCCTGCCAGAGGATAGGGGAAATATGCCTGGATGGTGGAACTGGTAGACACAAGGGACTTAAAATCCCTCGGCAGCAATGCTGTGCGGGTTCGATTCCCGCTCCGGGCACCAAACTGATAAACGCTAATGCCCGTTGATGACCGCAAATCATTGACGGGCTTGAATTTTAAGCCATTTTCCTGTTTGTTGGCGTCCGCTAATGACCGTTGACAACCGCATTTTATAGGGACATATCTGGGGACATATTTCAATTTATGTCCCTATCCCTGAAAGGACATGTCCTTATGCGTGTTGTGGAACCACTGACAGACAAGAAAATTAGGGCCGCAAAAGCTGGCGATAAGCCACTTATGCTCTTTGATGGCGGCGGCCTGTATCTGGAAATAACCCCTGCTGGCAGCAAGCTATGGCGGCTCAAATATCGCCATGCCGGAAAAGATAACCGCATGTCCCTTGGACGCTATCCTGATATGTCCCTAAAGGACGCCAGGGAGAGCCGCGGGGCATTGCGGAAACTCATTGACGCGGGGCTTGATCCGCTTGCCGAGCGCAAGCGCGTTATTGCGGAAGCAACCGCTACTGAAGCAGAGTTGCGAAACACTTTTGAATATGTTGCCCGCGAGTGGCATGAAAAAGTAAAATCGCAATGGAGCGAAGGGCACCAGAAAAGGATCCTTTCCCGTCTAGAAAAGCAGCTTTTCCCCTATATTGGCAATATGCATATTTCACAGCTTGAAACAACTGACTACCTTGCGGCCATTCAAAAGGCGGAAGCGCGGGGCGTTATTGAAACAGCGCACCGGCTGGCGCAATTATGCGGCCAAGTTGTGCGATATGCGATTAATGCGGGCATCATAAAGTATGACGCGGCGTCTACATTGAAAGGGGCTTTATCCCATGCCCAAACAAAACACTATGCGGCCATAACCGAGCCTGCCGAGTTTGGGCGACTCTTGGGTGACATTGACGCATACCAGGGGGAACCGGCAATCTGCCATGCTTTGCGGATTCTGCCCTATGTGTTTGTCCGATCCCGTGAATTGCGCGGCGCGGCATGGAATGAAATTGACTTTGATGCAGGGCAATGGGTAATTCCGGCGGCAAGAATGAAAATGCGGCGTCCGCATATTGTGCCACTTGCCCCGCAGGTGGTTAGGTTATTCCAGTCAATGCGCGATTATTCAAGCAATTCCGCCCTTGTCTTTCCCAGTGTTCAATCTGCAAACCGTTGCATATCCGATATGGGCCTACTTAACGCCTTGCGGCGCATGGGATACGGCAAGGACAAAATGACAATTCATGGATTCCGCTCAAGCGCAAGCACAATGTTGAACGGACAAGGCTACAACCGCGACTGGATAGAGGCTCAACTTGCTCATGCCGAGAAGAATGCCATAAGGGATGCCTACAATCGGGCTGACTATCTGCCGGAAAGATGCAGGATGATGATTGAATGGGCGAACTATATTGACGGCTTGCGCCAGGGCGCCATGGCCCGGCAAGAATGATTTTTTATATTTGTGAGTTACATGGTATATGTTTTCAGGTGTAACAGAGGTAACACAGGTACAAGCTAGGATTTATGCGGTTTTGAGTGTTACCTCATGATTTTTTGTAGAGGTAACAGAGGTAACAGGCCGCAACCGATACCAACAAAAAATCATTTTAAGAACGCACATTATATGTTTTCCGGCGGTCTAGGCGGTCTAAGCGGTCTATTTCCAGCATGCAAGCCACTTTGAAGCCTAGACCGCTTTAAAAATCATTTTGTCTAAGCGGTCTAACTGGAGGCGCCCCATGGCCCAGGCCAACGCAAACGCGCTCAGGGAGCTGGCGGCGTAAAGCGGATTTCTTGGAAGTGTAATCTGTTTTTTATGCGCAGGCAGTTTGAAGATATGGAGTGCGAAATGACTTTCAATGGCGTTATGGTGGTGGTTATTGGCATGGCTTTAGTTGTCTGGGGAATAGGCCTTTATCTTATTCATTTGAGAAAGAAAAACGACAGCGCTCAATAATTCCATATTTTCCCGGCTAGGCATGGATTAGCTACCCATGCCGAAAAGATATGACCTTGCATATCCTGCCGGGAGATAATCACAAGGAATGCCCGGCAAGGGAGGGATTATGAGAAGAAAATACAACCCCTTTTATAGACTCCTTAGTGCTGATAAATGGCTATTCACTGATGCAATTATGTATGCAGTTGAATGGAATCCAGAATTTGAATCAGGGCAAATTGGGTCTATAAATTTTGAAATTAAAATGTATAATGGGAAAATTACCTCTGCGCTAATAGAAAACTTTATAATTCACCTTGAAAAAGCCTTAGAGCGTACTTATGTAAGCCAATATTATGATTATTTAGCTGTCCAAAGATATTATGATATTGCTAAATCTTGGTGGGATGTACCTGAAGAAATACCTCAATATATAGCACCTATAAAATTTATAAAAGGTTGTATTGACAGAGAATTAATTTTACCACCTATTATGATATCTTGGTATCTTGAAAATAAATCAGAGCCAAAAACAAATTTACAATTATGGGGCTTCCCCAAGCGTGTATATGAAATGCGGCAAGAGGGTAAATCGGATCGTGAGATTGCAAAGGAATTGCGGGAAAAATGGAAGCTCCCATATTCGGCGGTTACAGCATTGCTAACCACAGATGAAAAGGTGATAGCAGATTGGGCGCAACCTGCGGAAAAGCTTTTAAAAGGGGAACGGGAGAAATTGTAGCCATACCCGACTCCACATGGCCGCTATACCCTACCAGGCTGGCGGCCATACCCCACTAACTTGATTTTCATACCCCACTAGCGCTCAAAAAAATACCCCGCCAACTTTTCATTTTACCCCACCATACCCCACTGACAAAATAGGCTGATTATGTACGCTATCCGGCAAAGTTCATTACTTACCGGAGGCGTACATTATGTCACAGACCCAACAGACTCCCACCTTGCCCGCAACGGGCTTTTTACGGCTCAAAGAAGTCTTGCAGTTTATCCCACTCCGGCGGACGGCATGGTATGAAGGAATAAAGCAAGGCAAATTCCCCAAGCCTGTAAAATGCGGGCGCGCCAGTCTTTACAGAGCCGAGGATATTGTGGCTTTGATTAGGAGAATCGGCAATGGGGGCATGGCATGAACCCCATAAAACAGCGCACCCCGGCCGATTGCAGGCAGCCGGGGCGCTCCAAAGATAAGGGACAGTCCAATGCCGATTTTATCCATACCCAGCCACAAGCACAAGCCGCGGCGGAGACGGCAGCAGAGATAGATTTTCTTGCCGGCCCGGCGCCATTACATACCTGCCAGGAATGCGCCTTTTATGAGGCAACTCCGTCATGGGACAGGAATGACAGGATCCACTGGCGGCACGTCTGCCACTTCACCGGCAGAAAGAAACCGGTCCCAGGGCTGCCAGACTGCCACTTTATTGCCGGAACTTGGGACCCGGACCGCATAAACTACTTGACCGGCAAGGAGGAAGAGGCCAATCTGGGGATCCCTAACTGTATGAGGCCATGTGGCGGCCTGCCAGTTATCCCAAGTAACAGGCAAAAAGCTGCAAGATATATTACTGCCATTCAATCCATTGCCGGAATTTTCGGCAAGGAATTGTACCATATTGGCGGGGCACAGCGTCTTGGAAGTGGTAACACCCAAGCAGCTTCATACAGGCTGGGGAGCGCTAAGTGCCCTGCCTTTTTGTTTTAATAACCCTGAACTGTATGAGGCTCCAAAATGATGAAAACCCCAAGGAACATGAAAGAGGCCAAGGCGGCCATAGAGACAACCGCGCTGGATGTAACATGCTTGTGCAGCGCAATATCTGAGATATTGCAACCATCGACGACTGTGACACTGGAAATGTCGGAAACAGGCCGCACCGGCCTTGCTATCCTGTTCGACATAATCAGGGAGAAAAGCGGCGCCATATTTGAAGCGCTTGAGAGCATGGAGGCCGACCATGAATAAGACCGCCACTATTTCCACCATGCCGGAACAGCTGGACATGCAGGCCAAGCGCGAACTTTTGCGGGACATGCTCAAAGCAAACCGGGAGCAGTACAGGCAAGCCATGCGCTTGAATGAGACAATCGCCTTTTTGAAAGAGATACTCGGACCGGCGGAGAAAGAGCATGAGTTCACCCTCTCGGATATGGGCGTTTGCAGGTTTCGCAACGTGCTGGAGCATATGAAACTCCAGGCGGAGGCGGCGGCTTGCGGCGGCATATATCCATATCAACTTGAAAAGCTGACCGGAATGCGCGTTGAAGATGACAAGAGCGGGGAGGGTGCCGATGAGTGACAACTTTTTGCGCGAGGCGCTGGAGAGAATGCGGGCGGCTGGCCTTGACATGGCCGAGCCTGTTACAGATGGAAGTCTTGTCCGTTGCCGGATAATCGGCAAACGCAGCGGGGCAGCCGGATCGTATATAATCCATATGGACAAGTTCCCTGTAGCGTGGTGGCGGAACTGGATTACAGACACAAGCGAGACCTATTGCGCCAAGTCTCAGGATGAGATGACACCCAGGGAGCGCAAGCAATTCAAGGAGAGCATGGCAGCCATAAGCAGGGCCAGAGATAAGGATGAACGGAAAAGACACGCGGAGGGGGCCGCAGAGGCCATAAGGATATGGAATGCGGCCAAGCCTGCCACTGACAAACACCCATATCTGACCCGCAAAAATGTGGCGCCCTATGGCCTGAGAGTGGACGGCAGGAATGCTCTTATTATTCCAGTTCTGAATGAGGAGGGGCATATCCAAAGTCTGCAACGGATACACCCCAAAAAGGCTGCAAATGCCCCTGAAAAGCCCTTTTTATCCGGCGGCCGGACAAAGTGTGGCCATTACATAATTAAGGCGGCAGACGGCAAATCAGAAGGGCCTTTGCTCATTGCCGAGGGCTATGCCACAGGCGCAAGCCTGCATATGGCCACGGGGCTGGAGGTATGGATTGCATTCAGTGCCAACAACCTCCTTGCCGTGGCCCGGCTGGCCCGTGGCAAATATCCGCAAAGAATAATCTGCATATGCGCGGATTATGATATTGCCTGCAATGAAAAGGAGCGGGCAGCATATCCGGATCCGGGCGGAGTAGGAGTTGCCAGGGCGCGGGAGGCCGCGCAGGCCGTGGGGGCATATATCGCAATCCCGCCGCCCATAGATGGAGGCAAGGCGGATTTTAACGATATTCATTGCCGTGACGGCTTGGTGCGCGTCAAGGATATTCTGGACAAGGCACTTTCATGCCAGCCGGCCAATGTATGCCCTATCCCGGAGGGCTACAGGCTAGTGCTGGATGGAAAGAAACCGGGCCTGTTTTATCTGGATGCAAAATCAGACGGCACAACCGATGAGACACGACTCGGCCCCCCGCTGGAAGTGTTGGCCATGACCCGCGACAGTGACGATCAGAATTATGGCCTGATGCTCAAATGGACTTCACCCGCCGGCAAGGTCCATAAATGGGCAATGCCCTTGTCCCTGTTGTGTTCTGTTAGCGGCGAATGGCTTGGAATGCTGGCAGATGGAGGCTGGCGTGGCAATCCTGCCTGCCGCAAATTGATTGCCCGCTATCTGTCCAGTGTGCTGCCAGTCCGTCATATACGTTGCGTATCGCGCACAGGGTGGGATGGCGACTGCTTTGTGTTGCCGGAAGTGGTTTACGGCAATGAAGATAAGACAGGCCTTGTGCTCCAGTCTCTTTTCCATGGGGGCACATACCAGACGGGCGGCAAATATGAAGCATGGCAGGAGCTGGCTGGATTATGCCGCGGCAATTCCCGGCTGGTATTTGCAACAGCTTGCGCTTTTGCCGGGGCATTCCTTTACATTGCCGGCATGGAGAGCGGCGCCTTTTCATTTGTGGGGCAATCAAGCTCAGGCAAAACCACGGCAGTAAAGGTTGCGGCCAGCGTGTGGGGGAGCCGGGCACATGTTAGGAATTGGCGGACTACTGACAATGGCCTTGAGAGCGTTGCCGCGCTCCATAATGACAACCTCCTGATTCTGGATGAGGTATCACAGGCGCCAGCGCGGGTATTGAATGAGGCCGTTTATATGTTGTGCAATGGCCAGGGCAAGAGCAGATCCGGCAAGGATGGAATGTTGCGGCGCCCTCAATGCTGGCGTGTTCTTGTTATCTCCAATGGTGAGCAGGGACTTGCGGACAAGCTAGCAGAGGATGGCCGGCGCCCCAAGGCGGGACAGGAGGTGCGCTTTGTCGATATCCCTGTTGATAAATCCCATATTGCCGAATTGCACGGCCATGATGATGCAGGCCAGTTGGCGCGGCAGCTGGATGAGATTAGCAGCATGCATTATGGCCATGCTGGCCGTATGTTCCTTGAGAAGTTGACGGACCCGCAGACGCTTGCGCGCGAAAAGGCTGGCGCCAGACAGTCCATTGAACAATATGCCAAGTCTTTTTGTCCCGATGGAGCAGATCCGCAAGTGTTGCGTGTCGCAATGCGTTTTGCGCTTGTTGGCTATGCCGGAGAGCGGGCGGAGGCTTGGGGTATAGTGCCAGCGGGTTTTCATGCCATGGACCACGCGCAGACCTGCTTTAATGACTGGCTGGAGCAGCGCGGCGGCGCGGGAGCGGCAGAGGACATGGCCGTATTGGAACAGGTGCGCGGCATGATTGAGCGGTATAGATACAGCAGATTTTATGTTCTCAATGGCCCCGCAGACCAAAGAGTCATTGACCCGCTTGGATATATCGAGCGTGACAATATAAACCCGAACTGCCCGGCAAGATATATAATCCTGCCGACTCAATTCAAGGATGAGTTTGCAAGAGGCTTTTCGTTAAAACGCGCAATCTTCGCACTTTCAAGCGCTGGCTGGCTAGAACGGTACAATGGACGTAATCAAAGCATTATGCGCTTGCCGGGGTTGGGTTCAAGGCGCGTTTATATAATTGTTTTGCCCGAAGATAAAACATAACCTTAAAATGAAGGTAACAGAGGTAACACAGGTACAAGCTAGGATTTATGCGGTTTTGAGTGTTACCTCATGATTTTTTGTAGAGGTAACAGAGGTAACAGGCCGCTGGTTTATGGAGGGGGGAGAGTGTTACCTCTGTTACCTCATGGATTTTTGAAGAGGTAACAGGGAAAATCGTTGACTGGCGCGTGTTGTACCTCTGTTACCTCTGTTACACGCAAAAATGATTATGGAATCATTTTAAAATGAATTTTTTCAGGGAGGGGAATGATGAGCTTGGATGCAGACAACATGAAAAATGGCGGCATTCTGCTGGCAGCACATGACCTTATAAACGGAGAACGTGCAGGCGATTATGGAGCGGCTGCAGTATCATTCAACCGGATTGCGGCAATGTGGAGCGCATATCTCGGCAAGGAAATAAGCGGCCATGACGTTGCCTGTATGATGACCCTTTTGAAGCTGGCCAGGGAGGCGCACTCCCACAAGGCGGATAACCTCATTGACGCGGCTGGCTATATTGGCCTTGCCGCGGATATGGCCACCTGCAGGAAGTCAAAAGGCGCATATATCGGATTAGACAGGGAATGACCCGGCAAGCCATGAAGATTTTAGTTGATAGCCGGGAGCAATCCCCATTCTTATTCCAGGGCAGTTATTACAAGAATATTGTGATTGAACGGGCGGCATTGCCAACCGGGGATTATTCACTTGCCGGACTGGCGGATAAAATCGCAGTGGAGCGCAAGGAGCTTGGCGACCTGATTCAATGTCTCGGCAGAGAGAGGGAACGCTTTGAGCGTGAATTGCAGAGAGCCGGGGCGCTGGACTGTTTTGTGGTTGTTATAGAGGGTAGCTGGCAGGATATGGCGCAAGGCCTGTACCGCGGCAAATTCAACCCCCATGCCGCTTGCCAATCAATAGCCGCCTTTATGGCTAGATACCAAATACCCTTTATGTTTGCTGGTACAAGGCCAGCCGCAGAATATGTCGCATGGAGTGTGTTGCGGCAATATCTGGAGGGGGCCAAAAAACGCTGGCAGACCATTGTGAAAGAGCATGATGTGGCATAACTGATGCGCCAGCTGGAACACGCCGAGCAATGCGCCCTGCTCAAATGGTGGAGGCTGCAATATCCGGCAAAGAGCAGGCTTTTGTTTGCGATACCCAATGGCGGCGCAAGGAATGCCATAACCGGGGCCATGCTCAAAGCGGAGGGAGTGTTGGCTGGCGTACCTGACTTATTCCTTGCCGTGCCAGCAGGAGGCCGCCACGGCCTTTTTATTGAGTTGAAGCGCAGACAGGGCGGCAAGGTATCACAGGCGCAAAAGGATATGCTGGAGGCGCTTCAGGGAGCGGGCTACATGACCGCCATATGTCGGGGATGGCTGGAGGCCAAAGCAGTTATTCAGTCTTATCTTGCCGGCCATTGCCCAGGCAGGTAAATCTATTTTATTTGCAGCTAACATATTGAAATTTGAAAGATATAGGGTGGCAGGTATTTATTGGAGGGGAGCCATGGAGCGGCCAATTCTGCAAGGTTGGAAAGAGATTGAAGCCTTTATCGGAATGAAGCGGCAGGCAATAATTGCAAATGGCTATCCGATCCGGCATGCGGCGAGGGGCCATATGGTATGCGCCGACAAGCGGGAGATAATTGAATATCTCAAAACCCATGGGCACCGAGTTGGATAAAGCCGCCAGACTTGCGCAGCCTGCCATTTATTTTCATTCAGGACCCGGCAAGGTGTAGGCCTTTTTTACAGGTTCGCAGTGAGTAGTATGGCGCCCTATTTTTTACCGTTGCCGGCGAATCTTTCTTGCTTCGTTCTTGCTTCGAGATCGATTTTTCGCTTGCTTCCCGCTTGCTTCACGCAGGAATTAATGGCCGGATGTACCACTCCAGAATTGCCGCCAGAGAATAAAAAACGCATGGCATGAAGTTGGATATGCAAATTGATTTATCATGCCGCAAAAGGGCATTTATGGGGCATGGCATGGGTGCGCGGATTATGCCCTCTCTCATGCCGCAAAAGGCCAATAGCGGCGCATTTTGTGGCGCGCTATTTTATGATCGCCATGAAGCCGGAGGGCATTGCGGGAATGGCCGGCAAATCAGGCCATAATATATCTTGTGGAATATTGAAAAAGCGAAACAGAGGAATAAATAGACCCTAGCAACGAATTTTAGGGACATATGAAGGGACATTTTTTGGCCTTTCGCCTGAAAATTGGCTATTTAGGCGGCTCTTTGGGTCCCGCTCCGGCACCAAACTGATAAACGCTAATGCCCGTTGATGACCGCAAGTCATTGACGGGCTTTTTTTATGTTTACTGGCGTCCGCTAGTATACTTGGGTGCCAAATTCCAGACCATCCCACCATATAATCACCTTTTGTCCGGACTTTCGCATTATACAACAAATCCAGGATTGCCAAGTCAAATACGGCCTGAATTTAAAGGCAAAAGCTGGATACCCTATCTGGCATCCAGCTGAGAATATTTACGGCAGATGTTTCAATCAGAAAGAATACAAGAAAGAGAGCTGGACTTTCCAGGCATCCTGCTTCTGGAAGGATGAATTGCGGGCTCCTGCCTTATCCCAGGTGTCGTTGTCCACAAAGTTGGCAATATAGCCCAACTCACCATATATGGTGAAATTTTCATACATCTTATAGGTATTCACCAAGTTAAACTCCAGCAGTCCATCATTTGTGGTGAGATATGGGCCATCCCAGTTTTGCCAGCCATCATTCCAGGCATAGGCCGTACCCATATACTTGGCCATTGAGGGCGAGTTTGTGCCGCCCCACCAGACCGCGCGCAGGGTATGCTTCAGATCCTCAATGAATTTCATATCCTTGAGCTGCAGCCCTATGCCCCATGTGCCGGAATAGTCAAGGGACGAGTCATGCCAAGGCACCAAAGTGTATCCAGTATCTCCCAAAAAAGATGTGAAGCTGCCATAGGCGCAAAGGGAGGGAATGCGCTCAGAGCCATTTTTGGGGTTGCCATCATCGCCAGAGGAATACCAGCCCAGGATTCCGGGAGTGCCCCAATCCATTTTATATTCCACCAGAGCCTTTGCCAGCCAGCCCTGGCGCTGGGTGCTGGAGCGTTTGAGATTTTCGCGCGAAACAGCCCCCTTGTAGGCATTATATCTGCCCATTGACTCCACATAGCCGTAATTGATATCAAACTCAATGTTCCACGGGTCAAAAGCGGTGATTCCAACAGGCAGCCCAGCCCAGAACATGGAACCATAAGTTTTGCTGGTGGAATGGTTTGTATATGGGTCAGCAGGATTCCTGTCCATAAGCGCTGGATAGGGATAAAGCGTAAAGACAGGATTTCCAGCTGTCCCAAAATTGGTGAGCGTTGGGTCATTGCCATTGTTCCACATGGAGTTTCTGCCGCGAATGCCGTACATCGCCCAGGGGCTCAGTTCAAAACCATCATACTTCAAGCTCAGCACCAGCCCGAACAGATCCATATTGTCAAGATAGCCTTGATCATATGTAGCTCCGGCTTTGCTTTCTCCGGTATAGTTATCATTGAATGGACGCGCCCAAAATCCGGTAATATCCACATTTTCGTTGATTTTATAGGCCGCATTGACAGACCCCACACGACTGGCCAATATTGCTGGCCCACCGGCTTTATTGGGCAGCATGAAAAACTGCACGCCCATTCTGGTTCTGAGATCACTGTCGGGCCACATCCAGTCTATATAGGCCTGGCGAATTTTCACTGTAACCCCATCCGCTCCCAGAGCGCCGCCCATTGAGGCTTTTCCCCATGTTACCATGCCAACCTGCATTTGCACTGTGGCGGACAGATTTTCGTTTGCAATCGCCTCAAGCTGCAAACGCAGGCGTTGAGCTGCCGTAAAATGCTCCTGGGTTGGCGTCTGTCTTTGATCTCCCAACCTTTTTGAATTAATCAAATTGGCCTGCCCAGCGCCAAAGACCATCAGCCATTCACCTTTAATTTTGAAATCTATGGCGCATGCTGTGCTGGTGTAGCCGGCCAGCATTGCTGCACATATAAAGACGATGAAAAATTTTTTCATAATTCCCCCAATTTTTTGGTGCATGCCGTGCATATGCACCCATATCCCCGGCATGGACGCCGTTAATCTTCCACGCGCTCAATTTTAAATGTCACAGGCCTCAAGCCATCATTGCAGGTGGCTATGGCTACATTGCCTTTTTTCATCCAGCCTTTTCCTAATGGCTCAGTGGCGCCATGGTAAAGGGCATAAACGTAATGCTGGATGCATTTCCAGGCCTCCCCGCAAATGGCTTCAGGCTGATAGTGCCTTTCACATTCAATAACCTGGCCTGGTTTGAACAGCGTACAGCAACCTGTAACATTGTCCCCATATTCCCGCGCCAACTCTTCATCATAATCAGTTTTTAGCACCGTAATACGTACCTTTGCCATTTTGCCTCCTTTTATTGAATTTTGCCCATTTCTTTCAGTTTGGCGTGGATTTCCTCCACCCAATCTGATGGAACCTCTGGCAGTTCCTTATAAACATTCATGGAATCCTTTATCCATACCGCCTTGTCTTCAGGAGATATGGGATGCAGCACATGTCCTTTTTTAGAAAGTTCTTTTCTCGCAGTGATGTCATCCTCACGCGCATACTTAAGGGAATTGGCCACATAAATATCAATCATTTTTTGAAAAAGAGCGCGATCTGCCTCATTCATGCCTTGCCACCAGTCCTCATTTGCGACCACGATGTGAGGAGTGTACATATGCTCAGACACGAACAGATTGGGAGCCACCTCTCCAAGCCCCATGGTGAGGGCGGAAGCCAGATCAACGTCAAAACCATTAATCACCCTTTGCTGAATGCCTGGGATGGTTTCTGGCCATGGCATTGGCGTGGGCGCAAATCCTAGAGCCTTAAGGCCGGCAATATGTGACTGGGATGGGGTTGAACGTATTTTTTTGCCCTTAGCCTCATTTATGTTGGTTATGGGATCATTGGTAAATACGCCCCTGAAGCCATTGCCGCCAAAAGCCAAAGCTTTTGTGCCGCTTTTTTGGGAAAGATGATCCAGAATTTTCTGACCTATTGGGCCGTACATTATGGCATCCACACTTTCGTAATCAGGAAAGAGATAAGGCAGATCAAGAATGCCTATTGCGCGGTCAAAACCAGCGAAATTGGGCGCACCATCCTCTACCATATGAATAGTGCCAAACTGCGCGCCCTGCATGGTGGACGTGGTAGGGCCCAGTTTGGTGGAATCATTCACATCCAGGATGTATTTGCCATTGGAGTTTTCATCAATAAACTTTTTAGCATCCTCCCAGGCGCGGTAATTGGGAGTGCCTGGGTAGGATGTATGCGCCACCTTGATTTGTTTGGCGGCTGCCTGGACATGGCTGGCCGCGAACAGAAAAACAGCGGCCACGAACAAAACTAGCAGTTTTTTCATTTGAACCTCCAGTAAAAGTTGTTTGTATGGCGTATGCCAATGCAATTTGGCTAAAGCCGTCTAGCCAGCGCGCGAGCCAATGCCAGCATCCGGACAAAACAGCTATAAAAGACAAAGGGACAGCCAAGGGAAAAGGCCTGTAATGAACAAAACCACTATGCAGGCGCACAAAAATGGCAGTGTGGCGCGGCAAAGACTGGCAAAAGAAACATTGCTGATGCCACAGGCAACGAATAAATTGACGCCAACAGGAGGGGTTATAAGCCCCAGGGTCAGTCCAAAGGTCAATACTATGCCAAACACAATTGGATCAACGCCCATAGCCGTATAGCTTGGCAGAAGCATGGGCACGAGAATAAGCACACAGGCCACTGTTTCCATGAATGTGCCCAGAATGAGCAGGAGAACCATGAGCGCAATCATCATGATCTCCTTGTTGAACATCAGTTTGGACATGAACTCCATGATGATGTTTTGTGTATTGTAATAGACCAGCAATGTGCCAAGGCCATTGGCCGCGACAACAACAAAAAATATCGCGCCTATGGTTACCGCCGAGGAATGGCAAATTTCGCGGAATTTACCCCATGTCATATTTCTGGTAATGAATGTCTCCACCAGCAGTGAATAGATGACAGCCACGGCGCCGGCTTCTGTGGCCGTGGTTATGCCGCCATAAATGCCTCCGAGCACGATTACTGGCACCATAAGGGACCATTTGGCTGCCCAAAAAGCCTGCCAACGCTCATGCCAGGTATTTTTGGCGCCTGGTTTGCCCCAGTTATTGCGCAGGCAGATCAGATAGCTTGTAAACATAAGCGCCAGCCCACACAGAATGCCAGGCACAAGCACGGCAATAAAAAGATTGCTTACGGACACGCCCGCCACCGAGCCATAAATTATAAGGGTGACCGAAGGCGGAATGAGCAGTCCCAGGCAGCCTGAGCAGGCATTTACAGCGCTGGAATAGGCCTTGGGATATCCCTCCTTCTCCATGGCTGGAATCATCATGCCACCCACAGCGGCTGTGGTGGCGGGCGCCGAGCCGCACAGGGCGCCGTAGAACATGCAGGTCAGCACCGAAATCTGGGAGAGGGAGCCACGCATATGGCCTACCAGGGAGCGGGAAAAGTTTATCAGCGATTCCGACATGGTGCCTCGCTGCATGATTTCTCCCGCCATGACAAAGAAGGGGACGGCCAAAAGAGGAAAGGAATCGAATGTGTTATAGAGCTTTTGCGTAAAAATCAGATATGGTAGATCACCAACCCACAGCCCTGACAGCACAGCTACGCTCATTGCTATGGCTATGTGGAAGCCCAGAACAAGCAGGACGGCCAAAACAATAAATGTTGTGATAACGGCAATATCCATTTAAAACTCCTTGCCTGTCAGAGCGATAATGAACCTTCTGGTTGCCTGAAGAGCCGAGAGAAAAAAACAGAAGGGAATGGCCAGCCAGACTATCCACAGAGGCAAGGGTATGGAGCTAGCCATTTGGTCGCGACTCATAATTTTCATTGCGGTTTCAAAACTGATCCAGCAGATGAAGAGTGAGCAGAGTATGGCGCCCAAAAGCACAAGCACATGCAGCCAGCGCTGAACTTTCTCTGGCATCGCACTTACAAAGGCATCCACGCGCAAATGCGCCTCCTTGCGCATTGCTATGACCATGCCGAAATAGGCCAGCCAGAGAAAAAGCATGAGGCTTACTTCCTCAGTCCAGGAATAGGCGCTATTGAGAATATAGCGCGAGAATATCTGCAAGGCTGCGATTATAATGAGGGCGCAAATCACCAGATTGCTTACCCAATCCACAAGCGCATCAATTATTTTGAATAGCCTTGTCATGGTCATGCCTCTAAAATGATAAATAGGGTTGGCGCGACCCTTCAATCCAGCCGGAGGAGTTGGGGCTGGTGAAAGGCCGCATCATGGGTGACGATTTATAGTTTCAATAATTTTTTGGCATTTTCATAAAGAATCTTTTTGGAAAGTCTTTCATCAAAATCAAAACGCTTGAAATCATCCACGGCCTGGCGCATGTCGTAGCAAGGATAGGCAGATCCAAACAGAATTCTTTCGCCATCCAGCCAGGGTACCGCGTTTTTATAAATTTCATTGCCAGGCGCGCTCTTGTTGTGCATGTACATGTCCGGAATGATCCATAGATTTGGGCATCTGAGCATTATGTTGACCATTTGCATGAGCCAGGGATAGCAGGCATGCGAAATGGCAATCTGTAATGTGGGGAAATCATCAGCCACATGCTGCACATATACGGGATTGCAGTATTCCATATCCGGCCCAAGGAACAAACTGTCTGTGATTACCATGATCATGCCCAGCTCTTCGCAGAGGGCGTAGACAGGATAGAGTCTGGCATTATCTGGTTTCAGAGGGGGCTCGCAAAAGCCCGGCTCAACGGCCATGCCTTTAAAGCCCCATTCATGGCATTTTCTGACCTCCGCCAGGGCGGTCTGGATACCACCGCTGACGTCAACACCGCCAAATGGCACAAAAACATCGGGGTATTCCTTAGCCAAATCGCGCACATCCTCATTGGGCACGCACCCGGCCCAATTTTTGAGGCCTGGACGGCCCATGATGACGCCGCCGCTTATGCCGGCTTCTTTCATTTCTTCCATAAACAGTGGAAAAGACTTTTGGTGAGCCGATTCTGAACGCCTGGCATTAACATTATGCGGTGGCACGTCATTGCAGACAGGATTAAAAATGGAAAGATTGGCAAAGCCTTTGTATGGAGGCCTTAAACGAAAATCAAATACCATGCGACACTCCTTTGTGAAAAATATGTCAGTGAGGAGCATGGTACCCGGGCAAAGACGAAAAAAAAGGCCTAAAATATACTTTTAGGCAATTTTTTTTATGCTTTTGGAATTTATTGAGCAGGAAAGGCAAAAGCCTCAAGCTTTTGCATATTGGCGATCAGGATGCGCTTTTTGGTGAAAATACTGACGATTCCTTCATCCTTGAGTCAAGTCATGGAGCGCTTGAGGGTTGATGATGGCAGCCCCAACAAGCCAGCCATTTGCGCCTGGGATATTTGGGGATTAAATTCACATGCCATACCGTGAGCAGCGCTCATGGAATGGATAAACCAGCAGAGTTGCTCTTTTTTGGAGCGGGTGGTGGTGGCATTAAAGAGAGCCAGCACTTTTAGCAGCTTGACGGATTGGGAGAAGCCCAAATTCAAGGCCAGCTCAAGATTGCCTGGCAATAATTCCCTTTTCACCCGTTCGGCATCAAAAAGATAGAACACGCAGCGTTCATTGCAAAGGCTTTCCACCTCAATGGCCGAGTAGCCAGAGATATGCTGCGCCTCGTAAATCGACTGCCCTCAGCACAGATAAGCTGTTTTTTTTCATTGCCATTGGCCGCTGTAAAACTCATGGTCACCATGCCAGACTGGATATAGGCGAAATAGCGGTTATGATCCCGGTTATAGTTCAAGCTGGCATTTTTGGCATAAATCTTTCGCGCTCCAAAAGAGAGATATTTTTCCCAGATGCGGGAAGTGCAGGCAACAATGCCCGGATATTGGCACAGAGGATATACTGGGGATTGGTGATTTTCCATACTCGAGCCTGGAATACGGAGAA
This sequence comes from uncultured Desulfovibrio sp., assembly GCA_910587035.1. GTDB lineage: Bacteria > Desulfobacterota > Desulfovibrionia > Desulfovibrionales > Desulfovibrionaceae > Desulfovibrio. The sequence goes on from CAJUMQ010000025.1 coordinate 29,957, forward strand.
GTTATTGAAATACCCCACATGCGGCTAGCGCAAAGGCATTCCACCATCGCGAGACGAATGGCCTGCCGCGATGGTGGAATAGTGCCATGTTTAAATTAATTTATCAATTTTTCTGCCCTGGCCGCATATTAATAAATCTTTTTTCCAAAATCGTAAGCTTTGCCCAAATGAATTGTGCTCGCGATATGCGGCAAGCCATTGGTATCGCCGCAACCGCCTGCCAGCAGCATGCCCCGATCTTTAAAGCCTATGTAATTTATGACAGTAAATTTATAATAAGAGACAGCCTGTTCATAGGTCCAAAAAAAGTCATCTGCCGAAGTCATTAGCAATACGCTATCTTTTTCCGGATATTTTTCATATCTGCCCCATGGAGGGGAATCGTCTTTTTCCGCCAGGCAATAAAATCTTTCAATAAAGGCTTTCAACTTTGCTGAAATAGTCCAGAAAAAAAGAGGCGATGCAAAGACAAGACAGTCCGCCGCCATGATATGGGGTCGCAAAGCATTAAAATCATCTTTCTGGATGCATGGTTTTCCAAAGCGGCAGGCATTGCAACCCAGACAGCCGTTTACAATGTTTTTGTTGAGTGAGAAAAATGATACTTCGTGCCCAGCATCCAAAGCGCCACGCATGAAAGCCTGCGCAAGCTGGTAAGTATTACCTTTGGGGCGTCCTCCGCCCTGCACTATCATTATATTTTTTTTCATCTTCTATTTATCCATTACCAGACGGAAGCCCAAATTTTGCGCTTTGGTGTCAGGTGTTTCCCGCCAGCGGTAGCTAGAACGGGTGGGAAACTCACTTCCATCTTTGCTCCCACCCCTATAGGCCCTGGCAAATCCGTTTATCGGCCCCCTGGGATCTGTTTTGGGGCTATTTTCATAATATTCATCATCGTACCAGTCATTTGTCCATTCTCGCACATTGCCGGATGTGTCATAAATTCCCCACTGGTTTGGCTTTTTTTGCCCCACCTCGTGGGTTGTGCCTTTGGCATTCTCCTTTATCCAGGCGTATTGCGGCAACAGGCTGGCGTCATTTCCAAAAAAATAACGTGTCTTGGTGCCAGCCCGCGCTCCATATTCCCATTCGGCCTCTGTGGGCAGTCTGTATTTCCCCTCCCCTTCCAGGGCATTGAGACGTTTGATAAATTCTTGCGCGTCATTCCAGGACACTGAATCCACAGGTCTGTTACGTCCTTTATGCTTGCTGGGATTGGAATTCATTATTTTTTCCCATTGTTCCTGGGTTACTTCATGGACGCCCATATGGAAAGGCTTTTCTATTATAACTTTATGGGGCGGGTGTTCATCAGATTTGCCTTCAGCGAGAGGGGGATTCTCTCCCATGACAAAAGAACCGGCAGGCAGAAGGACAAATTTCATTCCTATCTATACTGTTGGTGATTCCCTTGCCATTTTGTGCCTGGGCGGCAAAGCTGATAAAACACAAAGTTGCCGCAAAGCAAAGAACATATTTTAATGAGGTCTTTTTCATAATTTATTCATATTCCGCATTTTTATGGGGCTGGAGTGCCTGGAGGCACTGAAGTGATATCTGTTGCCTCCAGCTTGAAAATAACAGGCCTGAGGCCATCATTACAGCTGACAATTGCCACGCCCGGCACTTTTATCCAGTCCCCATAATACCACAAGCCATTGGGCGCTCCATGCGCCATGGCAAATACATACTGATATATGGCCTTCCAGGCTTCATCACACAAACCTTCCGGCTTGGCATAATCCGCCAAAAAAGTTTGCCCCACATTATGAAATGGACAGGTAGACAATCCATCAATGCCATATTCCTTGGCAAGATCATCTTGAAAGGTAGTTTTCAGTACAGTAATTTTTACTTTGCGCATGATTTTCTCTCTGCTTAAAAATTATTATCCTTTTGTTTACATAAGATATTCCTGACTACAGCTGCAAAAGTTGCAGAATATTTCATAAAATCAAAATCAGGGTCATCAGCTATGCGCGTAATTATGCCATCTCCCAGGGCAAACAAAAGGATAGAAATGCCATCCACATCAATAGATCCATCTATTTCTCCAGACTCAATGCCTTTCTGGATCAGATTTTTGAAAAATCCTCTGGCGACTTTTTCGCTCTCCATAAAAGCTTGACGCATGGCCTGATCACGCGAGGCCACAGCCAAGGCTTCTGCCCATAAACGGTGGTCAATGGGAAAGCCTGAATTCTGGATACACTCACCCATAAAAGAGATTATGGCCTCGATATATGGACCTTTTTGAGTGGCTTTTAGCGCTCTCTCGGCGCCGCGACCATGTTCCATGTTGATTATTAGTTTGAACAAATCCTCCTTTGAAGAAAAATGACCATAAAGCGCGCCCTTGCTCACTCCACAAAAATCCGCAATATCCTGCATTGAGCATGCGGAATACCCTTTTTTTGCAAAGCATTCGGCCGCTGCCTTAATAATTTTTTCCCTGGTCAGTTTCGCTTGCTCGCTCTTCTTCATAAACATATTATATACCGACTGGTCGGAATAAACAACAGGAAATGCTCATACGCCATCAGAATCCCAATCGCTTAAGCGTGGCTTATAAATTTGAAGCCTGAGCAGGATGCGCGTAGCAAACCTCTCCTGGCAAATCATTCTTGGTCATGACTTGCAAATGGCCCAAAAAATCATTTATTGTGGATACCTCGAGATGCAGGCTTTGCTTTCTCTTCAGAATCCACCTTGTCTTTTTTCATATGTTCAGGCGGAAGCCATTGTTTGAGGCAAGCCGACAATTTCAAGGCATGAGCAATTGCTGCATAGGTATCTGGGCAATGTGCACTGACCGCATCCAGAATTTTATCGAGAGCATGTTTCAACCCTGGAAAATTGGCTTCCACATTTTTTCCGCATGATTCCAGATTTTCCCAAAGGGCTGGCTCATCCCAAGAGCGGACAGCAAAGAGAACATAATCCAGCACGAAAAGAGCCGGATTTTGATTTCCAGCTCCAGCTTTTTCTTTTGAGCTGTTCTCAAGAAACAATCGCCGGACTAACCAGCGCAGATTCTGCTTGCAGCCAGGAAATATTGCTCCCAGTTTCCGCTCAATGCGCCAATCCTCAATGGCATTGAAAAAATGGAAAGTGATTTTATCCATTTTTGCATTTTTGATAGCTCTGAAATCCGTATGCCGAATATGGGCCGCCTCATGGTCAAGGTATCCTCGTGCCATTGCCAGCAACTCCGTATCACAGATCATGGGCAATGAGGGCAGATAAATTGTTTTGCCATTGGTTTTGGCATCTTTTCCGCCAATCCGCACTTCCACACCGTACTGGTCGCCAAGTATAGCGGCCAATAGTGGCAATGATTTGAGTATATCCCTATTGCGTATCATATGCCTCCAAATGAAAACCGCCCATCCGGAGACAGGCGGTTCTCATACAGGTTGAATGTTTGACAGTTATTTTATCATCTGCTCAATGTCATGCTTCATACAGGCAAATCTTTCACCTGCGGGCGTTTCCAACCAGCGAATAATGGCTCTGTAAATTTCCCGGTCTGAAGGAGATAGCTGCAAGCCATTGATCCTCAAAAAGACATCACACGCGGCAAATGCAGTTCTTTTGTTCCCATCCACAAACGGATGATTGATGAGCAGGCTTTCCGTCAGAGCGCACGCTTCTTCAACTGGCCCGCTGTAATATCCATTTTGTGGACGAAATACTGCTGATTCCAATGCTCCATTGTCGCGTATTCCATCCAGGCCGCCATATCGTCGGATAAGCACGGAATGGAAATACAGCACATCCTCCATATTCAGGAAAATGCTCATTTTGCGAGCATCCTGTATAAATCGTCATGTTGCCCGATGCTTTCGGCCAGTGCCTCCCGCACACTTTCTGAACATGGAGCAGCGGATTTTTGTGACAGATATTGGCGAACAGCATCTTCCAAAAGAATCCTGAACTCAGTCCCTTCCGACTTTGCCATGCTGAACATCGCATCCAGCAACTCAGCTGGCAGTTCACAGGAGAAAGTCTTTTTTCCGGATTGCGCCGCTTGCGACATGTTCACCTCCAATTGAATGGGATGTTTTCATTCAGCCGACTTTTAGTCAAGAGAGGCATCACCATAACCCCAGACTTGGAATTTCAGGCTTGGGAACTGGCAGAATAATGTCAGGAGCCTGCTGGTCATTGACGATTGGAATAATATCCATCTTTTCCACATCAGGTATATCAGTGCTGGAATCAAGAGAAACAGTTGGGGCAATGAGGCTGCCAAGCACTGTGTCAGGAGTAATGCCATTGATCAAGCCTTGCGTCTGTTCAACCAGCGCCTCGCTATCCTTGAGCAGACAGACCAGACCTTGCAGAAGCAGTAAGTCAGTTCCCGCTATTATGCCTCTTTTGGGCATACGGTTCAGGGCGGACATGATGATGTCTGCGACTGGAGCGACATGAGGCTCAACAAAGGATAAGCCTGTCAATTTGGCATGAAGGGTTTTCAAAGGCGAAAGCGCTTTGTGGGTAACTTCGTTCTTGCCAGCATAGACTTTTTTCCAGATATCCTCTGCGGACTTTGCAACCTCGCCAAACAGTGTCTGCCCAAGATTGACAACCTCCTCTGTCAAGCCTGATTCCAAAACCGCCTGTTCACTTTCATGCTGGACAAGCGGAGCAACCTTGTAAAGCTGCCAGCGGAAATCCATTCTTGCGCGAACATAGTCGGAAGATACAATTGAATTTCTGATAATGGCTGCCCATTGCTTATGTTTGGCGATCCAGTTTTCAAGGGACTGTTCATAAATAGCCAGATAGTCATCCTTGGCCCGCATAAATTCATCACGGACATTGACAAGCTCATTCACAATAATGGCTGCCTTGTCTTCAGGTATTGCCCAGCCGGACATGAAGCGTACACCATGCCTGTCAAGATACGAGAAGATGCGTGATTTGAGGGTGCTGAAAATTTTCAGCGTTTCTGGATCAGCGACACGCTTTGACCCAAGGGAAGCCAGATCATCAGGTAATGTAACAAAATTTCAACAAAGATTAAATAACAAATTCTGTGAAATTCCTA
>CAJUMQ010000026.1 GCA_910587035.1 uncultured Desulfovibrio sp.
CGGCGCGCAATCCCTGATCGGGTTTGCGACTATTGTCGCTTGACGCGACACTAGTCGTGAATCTTGAACTTTTCCAGCAGCATTTCACCCATGCCTGGAGTTTCCGGATCGTGTGTGCCCTTGCCAGTATCAAGTCCGCGCATGCGCTCCATTTCGTCCTGGGTAAGCTCAAAATCAAAAATATCAATGTTGCCGGCGATTCTGGCCGGGTTTGTAGATTTTGGCAGCACAATCAGGCCGTCCTGCACCTCGAAGCGCAGAATTATTTGTCCGGAATTTTTGTTGTATTTCTTTGCCAGGCTATCAATCAGGGGATTGTCCAGCAGGTTTTTAGCGCCATGCCCAAGGGGGAAGTAGGCTTCAATTTTCACATCAGCCGCATCCAGAATTTTGCGCAACTCCCTTTGCTGGAAAAAGGGGTTGCACTCCACCTGGTTCACAGCCGGCATTGTGGCGAACTGGCTCACATATTTGTTCCAGAGACGCGGCGTCATATTGCTTACGCCAATGGATTTCAGCTTGCCTTCTTTTTTGGCTTCCTCGAGCGCTTTCCATGCGCCAGCCACGTCAAAATAAGGCTGATGAAGGAGATACAAATCAATCCATCCGGTATCCAGTTTGGAGAGCGAGGCGTCTATGCCCTTTTTGGCCGGCTCATAGCCGTAATCCTGAATCCACAATTTGCTGGTGATGAATATTTCCTCACGGGGAATGCCGGAGTCGCGCACAGCTTTCCCCACTTCTTCCTCGTTGAAATATGCCGCGGCCGTGTCGATATGCCGATAGCCCACTTTCAGGGCATCGCTTACCGCCTTATAGGTGGAGCCGTCATTGGGGATAAGAAACACGCCAAAACCCACCACCGGGATTGTATTGCCATCATTCAGTTTTATTCTTTCCACGAATCTGCCTCCATTGTATTGAAACATCAATTATTTTGCAGGATTTTCCTGCTGGCCAAATACCTCCAGGCTGGTTTGGGCCAGCAGCATGTCTATGGACTCCATTTCCTCTTTTGACAGTTGAATATTGGCGGCCTCGGCGTTTTCCCTGATTCTCGCGCTTTTTGATGAACCGGGGATAGGCACAATCCACGGCTTTTTACAAAGCTCCCAGGCAAGGGAAATCTGGGCTGGGCTGCCGTTTTTTTCCCTGGCAAGCTTTTCAATAAACTCCAGAAGCGCCTTTGCCTGGCATATTCCTTCCTCGCTGTACTGGGGCATCCAGCTCCTGTAATCCAGGTTTTTGTCATAATTTGCCTGTTGAAGAAATTTGCCGGACAGGAAACCATTGGCCAATGGGGAAAAAGCCACAAAACCGATATCCAGTTTTTCCAGAATGGGGAAAAGCGCCTCGTTCCATCTGGCCATCATGGAATAGCGGCATTGGACAGCGGTTATCTTGCATCCCGCGTCAGCGCGCCGGATATATTCTTCCGATCCGTTGGAAACACCCCAGAAACGGATTTTTCCCTCTTTTATGAATTGCAGCATGGCGTATGCCACTTCTTCAGGCTCCACATCGGGATCTGGCCTGTGCTGAAAATAAAGATCGATGGTCTCAATCTTCATGCGCTTGAGGCTCTGTTCAAGGGAATGGCGCAGGGACTCCGGCCTGCCGTCAGGCACTATCTTTTTATTGTCATCAAGACGAATGCCTCCCTTTGTGGCAATAATGACATCCTTCCTGTGCGGCCGCAGCGCCTCACCCACAAGCTCTTCATTTATTGCTGCGGACCCGTCCGCGTACTGGCCAACATAAACTTCCGATGTGTCAAAGAAAGTATAACCCAGGTCAAGCGCCTCATGTATTCGACTCAAAGCCTCACTCTTTTCAAGCGCAACACCATAACCATAGGAGAGCCCCATGCAGCCGTAACCAATGGCTGAAACTTCCAGGCTTGCGCCCAATTTGCGTTTCTCCAAGTTATCAACCTCGCCTGTTTTCACGCATGGAAGCATCATTTACCAAGCTTATCCTTGCATGTTTGTTGATAAAAGTACTTGTGATCCCTTTTTGCACTTGCAATACAAAAAATGATCGTCCTCAACACCAGCCGGTTGGGTGATGGGTATCAAAATACATTTTTACCCTGCGCAGCTCATTGGGAATATCTATGCCCATCGGGCACATGAAGGCGCATTGGCCGCAGTTGTTGCACAGGGCCGCGTCCATGCCGTTGTTGCGCAGCATGATGTCATAGTTCTTGTCGGAAATGGCGATCACGTCCAGGTTGAAATTGGCATTGTAAACAGCAAAATTGTCCTTTGGCGAAACGCCGAAGGGGCATCTGCACAGCCCGCATTCCGTACAGGGTATCTGGTCGTTTTCATGCAGGATTTTCAGGGCTTCTGATATTGTTGTCAGTTCATCGACAGTAAGGGGGATATCCGATTCATCCGCCAGCTTCAGGTTCTCGTTCACCTGTTCCATTGTGTGCATGCCGGAAAGCAGCAGGCTGACTTCAGGCTGGTTCCAGACCCAGCGCAGGCTCCAGCCCGCGGCGGAACGATTAATTCCACTTTTTCCAAAACGCTGTTTGGCCTTTTCAGGCAGCCTGTCTCCCAAAACGCCGCCCATCACGGGTTCCATGGCAACAATGCCCATGCCGCGCCTGGCCCCCTGGCGCAGACTGGAAAGACCGGCCTGGAAATTGGTGTCGTAATAGTTCACCACATGCTGGCAAAAGGCGAAGGGATAATAATCAATGACTTTTTGAAACAGTTCCGGCGTATCGTGAAAGGAAAAACCCACATGGCGCACCTTGCCGCTTTTCTGGACAGAATCCAGGAAGCCGGCAATATCCAGATTCATCATTCTTTCCCAGGTTGGGCGGATGATATTGTGGACGAGATAGAAGTCAACATAATCCGTGCCCAGGCGCTTTAGCTGTTTATCCAGATAGGCGTCCATGTCCTCCCGCTTTTCCACAAGCCAGCTGGGGAGCTTGGTGGCCACAAAAACCTTGTCGCGTCCGACCTCTTTTAAAACCTGGCCCACAAATGGCTCACTGGAGCCGCCAGTCTTGAAATCGCCCGTGTCAAAGGCGCCGCTATGGTAGGGCCAGCTGGTGTCCAGATAATTCACGCCATTGTCTATGGCATGGCGCACCAGCTTCATGGCAGCCGGCACATCAACGTCCGCATAATTGTTGTTCACAACAGGCAGGCGCATATTGCCATAGCCAAGAACGGAAACTTTTTCGCCGGTTTTGCCAAATATTCTGTATTTCATGATTCCCCTCCAGGAAATGATTCGCGATTGCGGATTATGCCATGGGCCGTGAGAAGCGTAAGCTGGAATTGGGGGAAAGCAGAATCGTTCCGAATTACATTTTCACATAATCCGCATTGACGCAGCCAAATGGCCTCCTCCCCTGAAATCCGGAAGCCGCCGCCGGTTTCGGGGGAAGCGAGATAAACCTCTTTGGCATCCTCATCAATATTTTCCAGAATGAAACTGTTTAGCCTGGCGCAGGCATCGTGTATGCTCTCATCTGGAGGCGGCGCGCATGGGTGCGCATAGCCTTTAGCCACAAGATGGGCGATGATGGCAATGAGCTGGAAAAAATCCATTTTGCTTTCCACGCGCTTGTAAATCTCCCCAAGGCTTTTGGCGCAACAACCTTTATTGCAGAGAATATCCGCAACTGCCGCATGTGCATCATTGTCCAGCCCGAAAACGCCCATGCAGCAATTCAGGGTGTATTCAAATTTTGCCGGATCCCGCATAAGAATAAAACGCTCATTTTCAAGCAGCCGGATTCGTTTGTCTTTTGAAAGTGGCATCAGGCCAAGGCCAAAGATATCCGTGCGGAACTGCTCATTTGCCAAAAAATCACGAAGCTGCTCTTTCACAATTTCGTTTTGAATATTTCGCATGAATTTGGCCGCGTCTTGCGTAAGTCCAAAACTGCCAAGATTGTCACGCACCCTGGCGGAGGCCGTATAGGCAAGCCTGGCCTCCCCCAGCTGTGCGGCTATTTCCCGAAACCAGGCCACGTGCCAGTCCGTGTTATAAAATTCATGCGCAAGGTAGGACGTTTCTTCAGTTTTCAGCCGCTCAAATCTTTCCCCAATCCAGTCTGAGCTGTTTAAAAAGAGCGGATCGCAATGCATGAATGCATCCGCAAGGGCAATGGAGTCCATTATTCTTTGTTTCGGGGCGATGCCTGGAGTGCCGTAGTACTCTTCAAAAAGGGTAAGCAGACCACGCAGGGGCCAGGCGGAAGAGCATCCCGGCCAGCAATTATATGATACATAAAAGATGCCGCCAGGATTTAGGTATTTTTTAAGGAAATCTGTTACATGTGACCTGTTTCTGGCGGATATCCATGACCAGCCTCCATGCATGCAGATATAGTCATAACCACCATGTGATTTATCGGAACAGAACTCCTCCAGACTTTGCCCGGAAACTTGCAGACCGGTTTTGGCGCATTCCGCCATTGTTTTCGCATAACTGACATGGACAGGCAAAAAATCCATGCCAAGAAAGCGGCCATTGTTGGCTGCTGCATGAACATTTGCCGAATAGCCTTTGCCCATGGTGAGTTCACAATAGTCAAAGCCCCGGGACGCGGGAGGCTCCAGCCCTTTCAGCAGGAGACAAAAACGTAAATGGGCCGGGCAGAGTTCCCGGTAATAGCCTGGGCTGTATGGAAGCTCGACAAAATAGCCTTCGCTCCATCTGACGGCCATGCATTGCCTCTTTAATCGTGAATAAAGTTGGTGAAGGTTACAGGCTCCTGTTCGGGCAGCTTGACGCCATTCTTCCTTCCGGCCTCGAGGCAACGCATAAGCCAGACCATGTTTCTGGCCAGGTAGCGCATGGTCTGAGTGCCTTCCTGATCCTTGCGCACTTCATCCGGATTCATGCCATGCACGCCGTCCCAGTAGCGTGAGGTCACAATGGGCATCTGCGAAAGCGAAAAATAGCGGTTCATCTGGTCTGTGGTGGTGACTATGCCGCTGCGCCTTGCCGAAGCCACACAGGCTGTCGGCTTGAACACAAAACGCCCGCCATTGCCGCAGAAATCGGCAAAAAAAGCCCTGTCCATGAATGATTTCATGTTGCCGCTAGTGGCGCCCCAGTGGACAGGGCTGCCAAAAACAAAGGCATCGTACTCGCCGGCAATTTCCAGAAATTCGTTGACCACATCGTGGAAAACGCAATGCGCCGTCTTTACGCATTTACGGCAGTCAATACAGCCGCCGAGGGGCTTGTTGCCAATCCAAAAATGTTTTGTCTCAATGCTTTCTTCCGCCAGAATTTTTGCCATTTCCTCAAGGGCTGTATAAGTGCAGCCCTTTGGATGCGGGCTGCCGTTAACAAGGATTACTTTCATGAGTCTCTCCAATTATTTGTCCGCATCCGTCTTGATACTTAAAGATTTCCACCTCTCCACTTCCGCGGCGCGTTGTCTTGCGTATTCCTCTCCCATTTTTACGGCAAGGGAGCCCAGCAAAAGCCGGAATGGCGGATCCGGGTTTTCGGCTGCCTCAATTATCACTTTGGCCGCTTTTGTGTTGTCGCCCCAGCCAGACACGCCGGCCTTGTCCAGCTCCCGCAATTTAACCTTGCGCTTGCCGGCGGTTTCCGCGTAATCGGCAATATTGTTGGGGTTCACGTCAATGGAGCGATAAAAAAAGTCGGTCTTGAAGGGGCCAGGCTCGATCACAATTACCTTGATGCCCAGCGGCCCGACCTCTTTCCTCAGGCCATCGGACATGCCTTCCACGGCGCATTTGGTCGCGCCGTAAAAGGCGGAGCCAGCGGATGTGTCCAGTGCGGCGATGGATGAAAAATTGATTATCACGCCTTTTTTGGCTTTGCGCATATATGGCAGGGCGGCCTGAATGGTGCGCACGGCGCCAAAGAAGTTGGTGTCAAACTCCCTGTAGATTTCATCCTGGGCGCATTCCTCCACAGCCCCGCGCAGGCAGTAGCCGGCATTGTTTACCAGCACATCGATTTTGCCAAAATGCTCTATCGCCGCGTTAATAGCTGCTTTTACGCTGGCCTCGTCAGTAACATCCAACTGCGCGGCCAATGCCGTAGCGGGATAATTTTTGACAATATCGACCACTTTTTCCGGGTTTCGCGCGGTGACCACCACATTTTTGCCCTGCGCTAGGGTTTCTGTGGCAAGGGCCTTGCCAAGACCTGAGGAGCAGCCTGTAATAAGCCATGTTTCCTTACTGTTCATTTTCAATCCACCTTTTTTTCCTTAAGCCATTGCTGCATGATATCGGCCACTGTATAATTGTTTTTGTCCGAGAACGGAAAATGGGTATTGCCTTTTAACCCTAGTGACGGAAGATCCACCACAGTTGCATCTCCGCCATGGCGATTCACGGCATCGGCAAAATGCTGGGCCATTTGTCTGGCCGCCCGCCAGTAGTCCTTGTGCGGCTCGTTCACAGGATGGGTTGGAATATTATCGCCGTAATATATGACTATGGGTATATTGGTCAGCACCTTGAATTGCTTCAACGGCACGGCATTTGCTGTCAGTGGCGACATGGCGCTGGCATTGGCTATGGGAGCCGGCACTTCCCCTTCGGGAAAAACAAAGCCGCTACCTGGCTCATAGGAAACAATCGCCTTGATGTTCGGACTCTGAATGCCAGTAAGCCAGCCGGGGCCGCCCCCCTGGGAGTGGGTGACCAGAACAGACGGACCGATTTTTTTGCTTAAAGCGGCAAGAGAATCCGCGACAAGCCGGCTGTCAAAAGGCGCGGTATTGGGAGTCATCTGCCGGAAAAACTGGTTCAATGATTCCCTGTTCTGCGGAAACTGGCTGCCCTTATAAAAATCCGGCCATATTCCAAGCCGAAACTGCCCAAACCAGAACTGCTCATCTGGCTTGGCCTCAATTTTGCCAGGCACAGTCGCCCGACCGGCATCTCCGCGTCTGGGCTGGTCAATCAGGTATATCGGGTAGCCTGCGCGTAAAAAAATATTCTGGAAGCCATCTCTGCCATCCGGTGTGGTTTGCCATGTGCGCATGGACTGGCCAGCGCCATGCAGGAAAATCAATGGATGTTTTTTGGAGTTAACCGGAATTTGGTAATTCACATTGGCATGATCACCATGCAAGGTTTGCGCTTCGGGCACAGGCTTAAGCGGATTATATTTCTCCCTGGCCTCGATGACCGTGCCGCCGACAGCAAAAGCGCCCTGTTTTTCAATTGCAAGGGATGGGTCAGTCGCGCAGAAAGAATTCCCAGAGGAGAAAACCAGCAATGCGGCTGCCAGCAGAATGGTTATTTTTTTTAGCATTTGTTCTACTCCTGGCGTATGCCAAGTTTCTTCAGCTGCCTTTGCCAAAATTTTATCGCTTCATCCATCCAGCCCACGGCATCGGTGCCTTCGCCGGTGCCAAAGCCATGGCCGGCATGATTGAAGTTCAGGATCTCGGCATCTACTCCATGCCTTTGCAGGGCTTTAATCCTTTCATTCATCACATATGCGCTGGCAATGGGGTCATCAGTGGACACAACCGCAAAGGTTGGTGGCTCGTTCCTGCTGATCCAGTCATGGCCGGTATAGGCCATGACCACGCAAGCCGGTTTTGGCAAATCATCCCCCCCAAGAGCTTTTGGCCCGTAGGAACCCAAATCGGCTGCCATCCGCGCCCCGGCCGATCCGCCCCAGACGGAATAGCCGCGAGTATCCACTTTCAGCTCTTTTGCGTTCCTGAATATCCAGGAAAGCGCTTTGGCCATATCCTCGCAGGCAACGCGCTCGCCTCCTGTCCTGTATTGCAGGACAAAGGCATTAAAGCCTTGCTCGTTCAGAACCAGGGCGAGGGGAAAGCCCTCGTGCAGGGAGCCCACATAGCGGAAGCCGCCGCCTGGGCAGATCAATGCGAAAGGAGCATCCGGCCTGCCCCGAAAAAAGAACAGGCCGGTCTGCTCCGCAAGTGGAGGCATGGCATAAAAGGGGTAAAATACGGTTTGCCCTTTGGCGCTGTCGTCAATGATCCTGTTGATGCCGGCCAAAACCGCTTCCGGCCTGATGTGGCTGTGCCAGGGCATAAGACGGGAGATATTTTTTAATGGCATCTCCCTGTCCGCATCTTCTGGCTGGGGAAGCATATGCTTTGCGAATGCCGCAAGGGATGGATGTCGCAACATTGTGCCAAGACTGTCCTCCACATCAAGACGCCCCATACCAGTTTTATTTTCCGCCATCGCGCTTCCAGCGTTTGCCATGTCGCCGCATGAGGGGAGAACCCCGGCGAAAAAATGGCAAACAATTATGAAAATTATCTCAAAAATTATATTAAACCGCTTTGCCCATCGCATAGGCTTCCGCCATTGCAGGCTTGCCTTTTATGGCCCCGGGCTCATATACGCCCTTGCCATAAATCACTCCGCCCTCTTTTGAGCCTTTCAGGCAGCGGGCCAGGCCGCGCATACATCCAAGCGTACAGTCCATGACTGTGGGCGTGTCTTCAGCCGCGCTCATTATATAATAAAAGGTCTTGTCCCTTATTTTGAGCCACTGGGCCACTGTGCGGTCAATAAGCGCCTTCATCTGCGCGTCCACGGCATAGAAATAGACAGGACTGGCCATGACTATGACATCGGCGGCATTCATTTTATCGAGGATTTCGGCCATATCGTCCTTGATAATGCAGACGCCATCATGGTTTTTGCAGTAGTAGCAGGCCAGGCAATACCCAATCTTTTTGTCGCGCAGATAGATGAGTTCAACATTATTTCCGGCATCTTTTGCGCCGCGCTCAAATTCCTGGCAAAGCATGGCGGAATTGCCATTTTTGCGCGGGCTTCCGGCCAGGATAAGAATATTTTTCATTAAACTCTCCTATTTCAGGTTCTTGCCGAAGAAGTCGGCCAGTTTGTCAACAGGAATGAATTCCAGCTTGTCGTACAGGTCAAAATGATCCGCGCCAGGAACTACAAACAGCTCTTTTGGTTCCGCAGCTTTGGCATAGGCATCTTTTGTGAAAGGCTGTGAATGCGCTTTTTCGCCCATTATGAACAGCATGGGCCTGGGCGAAATGGTTTCAATATCATTGAAGGGATAGAAATTCATGAAAGCCACATTGCTGGCCTGGTCGGAGCGTGTATTCATTTCCCATGTTTCGCCTTTGGGAACAAATTTCCCCCGCCCCCGGTAAAAATCATAGGAAGCTTTGCGTGGGGCAGGGGAGTCGGGCTTTATTTCAAATGGCGCGCCGCCAACCAGCGGCCGCTCGCCGCCCAGAAAGTTCTCATAGCGTTTGGATGCCGCATCCGCGATGACCTTTTTGCGCTGCTCAATGCTTTGGGATTTATTCAGGCCGCTTCTGCGCATTTCGCCAATGTTATACATGCTGACAGTGGCAACGGCTTTCATGCGCGGGTCAATCTTGGCGGCGCTGATGACAAAGCTGCCACTGCCGCATATACCGAGAATGCCAATCTTTTCCGGATCGACAAAATCCCTTGTGCCCAAAAAATCCACAGCTGCGCTGAACGCCTCGGCATACAGATCAGGCGCTATGGCATGGCGCGGGGTTCCACCGCTTTCTCCCCAGAATTGCTGGTCTATGGCCAGAGTCACAAAACCGCGTGAGGCAAGCTGCGCCGCATATACGCAGGCCGCCTGCTCCTTGATCGCTCCCATGGGATGACCGACAACAATCCCCTGGGCCTTGTCTTTCAAATCTTTTGGAACAAAAAGATATCCGGCTAGCCGCATGCCGTATTGGTTGTCAAATTCAACATGATAGACACGCACATTGGTCGGCACTTTGAAAGTTGTGAAATGGAGGGACGCAATTTCCTTTATTTCCGGCTTCTGCGCGGCAAAAATCAGTCCGGAAGGCATAAAAAGACATGCATTCAAAAAAAAGGCCGCCATTATCAGGGCAGAGTGCATTTTTTTCATTATCTTGCCTTTGCTCCTTCGCCGGCAGCCTTTTTGTATTGTTCGTCATCCACCCTTTCCAGCCATTTTACAGGATTGCCGGGATCGCGTTCGCCAATGGCCAGGTGCGTCATGGCTGTTTCGGGGGATGCTCCGTGCCAGTGACGCACACCTGGAGGACAGACCACAATATCACCGGGCAGAATTATCTGGGATTGCTTTCCCCACTCCTGCGTAACTCCCTTGCCGGATGTCACAATCAGGATTTGCCCTGTGGGGTGGATATGCCAGTTAGTTCTCGCCCCCGGCTCAAAGGTCACATACGCTCCATATGCGCGGGCGGGTTCCACCGCCCTGAAAGCAGGATCAACTCGGACATTGCCCGTGAAATTATCCGGATTGGCCTTGCCTGAAGGGGCGGAACCGGGCCTGATGACAGTCTGTTCGGGCTGTTTGCCGCCATCCGCCTGGGCTTGCGCGGCCAGGCAAAAAATGGCGGAAAACAATATTGCCCCAAAATATTTCAGCATGTTTTCTCCGGGGCCGCGCGGCGAAGGAGTGCCCACCACGCGGCAGTGTTGTGGGGACTTACAAATTCTTGCCGTAAAATTCCTTCAGCTTGCCCACAGCCTTGTCCACATATTCAGGAACATAATAAGTCTGGATATGCGTCGCACCTGGAATAAGGAACAACTCGCGACTTTTGGCGCCCGTGGCCTTGGGCAGGGCGTCTTCAGTCATATAAAGCGTGTCTGCTTTGTCGCCGCCCATCATCAGGAGCGGCGCGCTTATGAGGTCTATCTGGTCGGTGGCATCCCAGGGCATGAGATCCATCAGGCTTTCGGTAGTGTAGGCGAAAGTGGAATTGGGATGGCGATGCGTCCTGCCATAGTAGAGCATACCTTCCCGGTAAAGATCGGTTGGGATTTGCGCGATCTTTTCATCCGTCAGGGAATCAAAATCCACATTGCCGGAAATTTCCGGTTTGCCCCCCGCCTTCATTTTCGCCCTGGCTTCGGAAGCTTGGGTCAGGCGCTCCTGTATGGTGGGCACCTGCCCGCTCATGAAGCCATCCCGGCGCACCTTGCCGGAATTGAACATGCTCAGGGTGGCCACGGCTTTCAGCCGTTTGTCGGATTTGGCCGCGTTCAATGTGTAGCCACCACCGCCGCAGATGCCAAGAACGCCAATCCTCTTATCGTCAACACCGGGATATTTGCTGATGAAATCAACCATGCCGTGGATATCCTCGGTGCGGTAATATGGTTTGTCCGTATGGCGCGGCTCGCCCCCGCTGGCTCCCTGGTATGCCGCGTCGGCCGCTATGGTGATGTAGCCCTCATTGGCCAGTCTTTGCGCGTATTCCCCGGCCACCTGCTCTTTCACTCCCCCATTTGGATGGGCCACGACAATGGCGGGATAGCTGCCATCGGCCTTGTAGCCTGCCGGCGTATAGACATTGGCGGCGATTTTAATGCCGTTCAGGTCATAGTTCACCGGATGAATATGAACCTTTCCCGGCATATTTTCCGTAATGGCATTGGCATATACCAGCCCGAATGGATTTGCGGACGCCGCAAAAGTTGGCCCGGCAATTGCGAGTACGGATGCGAAAGCGACAGACGCGACAGTTCCTTTTTCCATTTCATCCTCCATGTCATTTTGTAGATTTTAAAGCCTTGGCCAGAATGTCAGCGGCCAATGCAGCCTGGTTTTTGCCCACCCGTTCAGCAAGGATATTTACAAAGTCTCTCAACTGGGCTGCTGTGATGCCAATATTCAGGCAGACTTTATAATGGGATTCAAGCTGCTCGGGAGCGGGCAAGGCCGCAAGAGCCGCGATTGTGGCAATTTCCCTTTCCTTATCTGTAAGAAGGTTTCTGGCAAAAATATCGCAAAATAGGTGCTCTTTCAGAAATACTCCTATATCGGGGCAAAATTCATACAGCTTTCCAGTTACGGGACGCCCGACAAGCCCAGTCTGGATTTTTCCGCCAATTGCAAGTCTGTCCGCGCCCGCGGCAAGCTTTTTGGGCGCGTCACCCTGTTTGTCCTCGATTCCTTGCGCTTTTCGCTCATCCAGAAGATTCATGAACGTTGAAAGAGCGGTCAAGGCGCGCGGGAAACCGCAATAGGCATACATCTGAATAAGAACTTCCTTGATCTCATTGATGGTGAGACCAGCTTGAAGTCCGCCGGACAATGCCTTTTTTAATTGATCCGAATTGCCATTGGCGGTAAAAGCGGCTATGGGAATTATGGCGGCCTGCTGAGCCGAGAGATCATCTGTTTTGGCGTCGGCCATTTGCCTGCCTCCTGTAAGCATAAATATGGTGATTACCAATATCGCGCAAAAAATACGCTTCATATGTGTTCCCCCAAATTTGCTTGATTGCTTGAAAACATTTTTTCTTTTTATTATCCCAGACAAACATTTTGTGAATGCCTATTCCGATAATTTTATTTGCCTATTCCGCTAGCTTAAATGAAGACGCGGCTTTTCATCTGAAAAGCCGCTCTCCACCGGACAGTCGATGGGCCTGAAATGAAAATTATGTATGGTTTTTTGCTGTGTTTTTTATGGGAGGCTCCCCAAAGTGCCGCTTATACTCCCGCGAAAATTGCGATTCGCTTTCATAGCCAACTGCTGGCGCTGCGGCTCGCGCCTCCATATTGCCTATAAGCAGTAATCTTCTGGCTTCGTTAAGCCGTAGATGTTTTTGAAATTGCAAAGGGCTCAGGCTGGTTACTTCCCTAAAATATTTATTGAAGGTGGAAGGCGCAAGATTTACCTGCCTTGCAAGCTCCTCCATGTGTATCTGCTCCCGGAAATTTTTCCTCATGTATGCGATAGCACGCGCGATGCGGTTGTCCCTGGTGCCGGGCATGGAGAACTGGCACAATCTTTCACCAAGAGGGCTTTGCAGGGCAAAATAGTGCATTTCTTTCACTATCATATTGTACAAAAATTCATCCTCATCTTTGGAATCAAACAGCTGTAGCAAACGATAAAATGTCATTAGAAGGTCATCGGATGCAATTCCTTTGCAGATTGAAGCCTGCCCACTGGAAGAAAATTCCATATCGCATTGGCAGTTAGCAAGCAAAGTTCGCACAACAAGGGGATCAAGTCTTAATGAAATTGAAAGAAAAGGGTAATCTTGGCTGGCTTCGGTTATATGGAAAACACCAGGCATGTCGCTGCAAAGTATGACATATTCACCTTTGCCGTAACTTACTTCTTTTTCCCCATAGAACGCGCATTTGTCACCGCCTACCACCAGAGCAATCATGGGGTGGTACAGGCAATTTTCCGTGGCGGTTGTGGAATCATATCTGGTCAGGGCAATGTCGCCATGATCAGATTCCAGTCTTTTGGGCACAGGCATCAGCTGCATCAGTTTGTCATGCAGAAGAGCAAGAAGTTTTTCATTTGCTGCGGTTGAATCCATGTGATGTCACCTTAATGTAAATAAAAGAAACGATTTAGGGTTAAAGGACACAAAAAAATATGGCGATTAACCCCATGCTAACAAATGAATGGAAGGTATGCGCACATCGGTTGTATCGCATTGCAAGTCCTCTCCAATCCTTTAATCTGGAGAACATATTTTCGATGATATGACGTCGACTGTACAAGCTTTTATCATACGGTTCAGAATTTTCCTGTTTGATTTCGGTGGGATACATACTCTTTTTCCTTTAAGAATTCCACAAATTTTGAATGCGTCATATGCTTTATCCGCAATAAAATTTTTGCTGCGGCGCAAATTTCTTTCTATCAATTTAGAAGCAGCTTTTACATCATGCGTTTGGCCTGGAGTTATGCAAAAATCAATTGGCTCCGCTTCTTCATTACAAAGCAGCGGAGGAACCATCCTTGCATGCCGCTCGAAAACACGATTCTGGGCAGGAAAGACATGGGTAAAGAAAACAGATAGGGAATACAGTCTCAGACAGAGTATTTTCGCACATATCGGCGTGGGTGAGGGCAAATTCCGCAAGGTTGTCATAGGGAAAAACGGGATAACATGGGGAAAAATGATGAATTTTCGCCCAAACGGCATGTGCCTCGATCGTTTTGTGCAAGCTCAATCCAATGGCGTATATGAGCGGGCATTAGTGGAGATTAAAGCCGGTCGCAAGCGTTCACACTGGATGTGGTTTGTATTTCCGCAAGTTGCAGGATTGGGCTTTTCCTCCACGAGCCAATATTATGGCATCAAGGGCCTTACAGAAGCTAAAGAGTATCTGGCGCACCCTGTATTGGGTCCGCGCCTGCGAGAAATTACCCATGCTTTGCTTGACTTGCCAAATCCTGATCCTGAGAAAATTTTTGGTTATCCGGATGATTTAAAACTGCATTCCTCCCTGACCTTGTTTGATTTTGTCTCCCCTCGCGAAATTTTTGCTGACGCCCTTGCAAAATGTTTTGGGGGTGAAAGGGATGGAGAAACGGTCAGGATTGTTGCGGATTGCAACTGAACACAAAGCGGGACAGGTATTCCGGTGCGGGACAGAATCCTGTCCAAAATTACCACCCCAATTTTCAGGAAAGTGCTCAACCATTGCATGGACGGAGCTGATATTTGTTCATCCGGAGCCGCTTCTTCGATGTCTCCATTTTCATTTTTTTCATGAAGCTCTGCAATATCTTGTCTGCGATAAAATGCGACCTTCACCATCTTGATCGCCGCAGGGAAAATGCCTCTCTGGACACCTTCGTACCAATACGCCTTACTTACGGGAATGAGTCCATGCACTTGCTTTAACCGAAGAAACCCACCCGTATCCCAATTATTCTGACTTTCGTCCATTGCCGCCTCCAAGATAGATTCCTTCTGACGACAATGAATACTTATGGATGCAAATATCTGTCGGAATAGATAGAAAAAACCTATCCAGATTTTTTGGACAACATACTCTCCGCTGGATTTTACCATTTTCAAATGATTTTATGGGGTAATATTTATAAAATACTGCTAAAACTACTTGATAAAAGCCATTATTAAAGTCCGTCCCGGGGAGCCAAACCAAATTTCCACCAAGCCCCGCAAGGTTTCAAAAGCCTTGTGGGGCTTGGGCTTTAAGGCTTTCAAGTCATTTCTATGCTACCCATAAATCCCGTTTTATCCCAATAAGCTTCTGGAGGGCTGTAGCAATGCCTGATCGTATACCAGAAACAAGTAATACGAGCAGCGCGGATTATTGCCGGCTTCCATGGGAGATGTGGTTTCGCTTTGCAGGACCATAGGCAAAAAAGGGTAGCCTTCAAAAAATGCGGTATTTTTTTACGTGATTTAAAAAGTGGGGATTGTGAGCTTTGATTCACAATCCCCATGCATTTGATGTTACAGCCTGTCAGGATGGCTGCCTGATGATTTTCATCAGGCTGTTTTGCCATGTTTTCAGCAATATGGCGACAATTGCCAGTTCCGCAAGCAGGGCAGCCCACAAAGGTATTTTGGACAAAAACCATTGGGTTATAAACCACCACAAGAGCGGTTTTGACTTTTGCGCAAGCTCGACCATCTTATCCAGGGAATGCCAGCATTTCTTCGCCACAGCTTTAAGTCCGTTTTCACCAACTCTCATGGACTGCTTCATCGTGGTGGCGGAAAGCTTGCCCTGTTTGCCCAGGGTGGACATTGCGTCCAGCGCGTTTTTCCCGCCAAAGCGAAAAATGGCTCGCCCATTATCCCCCAGTTCAAGCGCCATTTTTGAAAGGGATGAAACGCTTTTGATATTGCCGGCATTTTCCGAAATCAGTTTCGCCGCATAGGGATTCTGCCTGGCCAGTGATGCAACCTCTCCCAGACTTGCCAGCCTTGTTTTTGTCATCTTGGCAATGTCTTCAATATCTGCCATATGTTTTTGCAAATAGCCCTTAATCTGGTCGGGATTGACCATATGGCTCAATCCGGAAATCTTCTCTTTCACAGAGCCTGATGGAAGTTTTGCAAGTGGCAAATTGTCCAATATTTTAAGATTATGTATTTTTTTGAAAACGGGTTCAAAAAGATTTTGACAGGCTTTTTTCAGTTTGGGATTCATAAACTTAAGGGCCTTGCGTATTCCCAAACTCATTTTTCTTACAGGCTCAAACATGGCGATCGCGCCCGCGGCAGTGGCGCCTCCTGTAAAAACACCGGCAATGCTGCCGGCATATTCACCCAGGGTCATTGTCAGGCCAATTCCTGCAAGTCCGGCTGAAAGTTTGTCCACTTCCCGGCCTGCGGAATAATTTTGCCATTCTTTATAAAGATCCCTCGCATCGCCAGCGCCTGAAAAATCTATGGCGACATTGGCCGCCTGCGATATCATTTCATCACTTTCCTCGCCAGTAATGCCTTTGATTAAATGTTTGCCCTGATGCAGGGTCCCGGAGACAATACCGGTTCTGGTTTTATGTATTTTGTTCTCAAGCTCCTGCAGCTCCGGGCTGGGAGCTGTTCCAGGAATTGATTGATAAAACTGGATATATTGCTCCGCTGTCCTTAATTGCCCCTTTTCCACAAGTCCTTGCGCATATTTTACGGGAGAAAAGGTCAATGCCCCCTTGAGCAATGGCAGGGCGGGATTAATCTTCGCGTAAAAAAGGTCGGCGCAAAAACCGGCCAGCAAAATTGTTATGGATATTTTAGAAATAAGTCCAAACCTGGCGAATGAAGGAATCCAGGCACAAATAAAACGCATTATTTTCAAACAATATCCCCATACGCCATCCATATTTATCCTCTCCCTCAAATTTTTTTCATCCAGAATTTATTACACCAAACTTGATGCTGGGTTATTGCTCATTTTCAAGGCCTTATTTTTTCAGCTTCATTCAACAGTTTTTCAAAGACCTGCCGCTGGGCATAAATGGCCTCAAGCGCGGCATCAATATCATCAAAGCAGTCTTGAGGATTTTTTAAGTTGTCTGCCAAACAGCTTAAATTGATTTTAACCGTTTTGATTATGGCCGTTCCGGCATTGTTCAATATAAAGCCATTGTCCTGCAGGGCAGGATTGGCAATGAAAAAATTCTGTAAAAACGATTTCCATTCCCTCTTGCTTATTCCTTTTGCGCTCCAATCGTACCATAGAAACAAGCCACCTTTGGTGCCGGGTACAAGACCCCCCAGTACAGAAAGCCATGATCTGTCACAGCCGTCTCCCTCGCAATCAAGCCAGAATTTGGCTTGCGGAGAATCATCCTCCGTTTTTGCCCAGCCGGAAGCCCAAAAGAAATGGTCCCCGTCGCGGGTTTCAGCTATATTAAAATATCCCCGTTTTTGAAGCTGATTTCTTATGGAGTCCCAGATGTTTTTTACCAGCTCCTCTTCAAGGGAGTACAGGACGGCCTCAGCTTCTTCAACAAGAATCACATTTTCAAGAACAAGTTTGCAAATATCAGAACTGTACTGCATGGCAACCTGCCTATTATTTATAAAAGAAGGAGATTTTTAGAATTTGCGGATAAAATCCGCATATTGCTGCAATATGCCAGTCACAAGTGTGGCATTATTCTGCAATTTTTCAGCTGCCAGACGCTCAAGGACATCGGCGCACTCACCCCAGCGAATAAAATGGGCCTTTCCAAATTCCGGCGGCGTATGGGGAGAAATAAAAACAAGGGCTTTTTCCAATCCAGGGTTTGCATTGCGTAATTTTTCAAAATAACGCTCTGTTTGACTCCCATGTTCATAGGAATCGATCTTGACTTCAATATAAAGAATAAAGGCGTTTCCGTCACAAACAATGTCAACCCTGTTTGCATTGTCGGCATTGGGGCAAAATTCTGTCTGCACTGCATAGCCTTGTGTCAGGGCTTTTGCGGAAATTATTGGCGCGCCTTCGCATTGACCGAGCATTGCTTCCAGAAAACCCCTGCCAAGACCATGGCTTCCATTTTCATCAAGCAGCCATGCAAGCACGGCGCAGTTACGCAGCTCGTCACGTCCAAGACTGCAAATTTCAAAAACATTCAGCTGGCCGCCGAATTCATGAAAATCATGCATCCTGTCCGCAAAGCTTTTAAAAAATTGTTCTAGGGCATGGGAATCTGGATGCGCTTCTGCCTTGCGGTCGCTGTCTCCATTTCTGAAGCAATTAAATTTTTTAAGAAATGCGGAAAGCTCATCACATGAAAGCTGATTCATGACTGTTTCCATATTGCTTGCCAAAGATATGTCGGGAACCGCAGCGGCTCCCAACATATCGCATGCAGCAGTTGAAATTGTCCCAATTCCAACCTCTGGGCGTTATAATTCCCAGCAAAATCCGGTTTTGCTGCTCGTCACTGGCCCAGAAGCATGACTTCCTACTGGGGCTCACGGGCAATGGCATCCATGGCCGCTTCTGATTTCGCAAAAGCTTCGGCGCATTTTTTGCAAAATTCCAATGCCTGTTTTTCTTCATTCCCGTCAAGGGCGAAAGAAAAACCTGGCTGATCAAAATTCTCTGCAGTCAGATTCGCCAAAGCCGCGGGGAAATATACATATCCACAATAATCCTCGCTCCAGCCAATATCTTCATTCACATCAATTTCCGCGCTCTTTTCAAGCTCATTTTTCCATGTCTTATGGAAAGCGCCAACTTTTTTATCAGTCGTGTAATTGTCATTGCTTGTCTGGGTAAAACCAAAATACAACCTGTTGCCAAAAAGTTCCTCCGCTTCCAGTGTAATGGTGTATCCTTCACGCCAATCTTCTTTCTGCACGCTCAGAATATACCAGCCGGGGTACAATGCGGCCCCATAAACTCCCCTTTCATAAATCCAGCCTTTATCTTCGGGCAATATGGATTTGAAAATATCCTCAACCCTGCCGATAAATTTATCAATATTATTCACAACCGTCACTTTGAAAGCATAAAATTTTTGCATCGCCGGCAAAATCGCAGCGCTCCATTCATCCACAACATTTTTTACCTGCTCATAACGCTCAAGGGATGCCTGCCTGTCCTTTTTTGAGATGGGCGTCTGCCACGGAATGCAGGGCAGGATCAGGAATTTGTAGGCCGATACTCTTTTTGCCGTCATTTTTGCCGGCATATTTACGCCAGCGCTTGCCAGCCAGTCTTTAAAGCAGTTTTTGAGATCTCCGCTTTCCTCACAATAAAAATATATGTTGATGCCGGCCTCATCTATTTCAAAATTAAATGCAATTGCAAATCCAAAAGCGGCGGGAATGGAAAGGACTGTCGGTTCGTCTTCTTTAGTGGCCGCCTGTAGCTGAAGCAGGTCAAAATAGGTTTTGAACTGTTCATTTAATGCCGTGGGCAATTGCGCAAAATTATTAACCAGCAGGGGGTCAAAAGTATTTTGTATATTTTCGGATGCCATCACTGGTTGCTGTCCTCCAGAAGCTGTAAGGCCTGATTTATGCAAAACTTCGCAGAATTGCTCCCAGCTATTTTCACCCATGTCTGTCAGGGATTCATTTAATGTCTTGAAAAATTTAATCAGTCTTTTTTGCAGATCCTCCTTTTTGCCCGGAGCTCTGTCCAGGGCGTCTGAAAATCTCGAAAGCAGCGCATCGTCCTTCATTGCAGACAGGTTTTGCTGGTTCCCTTCAATCAGCATTTGCCCATAAACGGTTTCAAATGCCATCTGCAAGCAAAGCGAGGCAAAAAGAAGCAGGCGGAATTGAGGAGTGATCTCCACTGCCGGCTCTTCATGTTTTGCCACTATTTCCAGAAGATAGAGGATATTGGCCATCCTCTTGAGGGTTCTTGGATTGGTGCCAACCGATGCATTGGCCAGCTTTTTGTAGGCGCCGACTTCTTTTTCGGAGATGTCCAGCAGATTTTGCAGATACTTGTCTATGGTGTAGTTTGCCACTGGCAGATTGAAAGGCAGCTGTATAATCTTGTCAAAGAAACTTCTGCCTTTTATTTCATCCATGTCGGCGCCGTACTTCTGGCGCACGCCCCGGCTGACCACGCCATAATCGACGGCCAGAACAAACACGCAGCCGCTGATATCAAGAAAAATCTTGATAACTTCCAGAAGCTCTACGGCTTTTCCCGGCTCCATGCGATCCAGATCATCCACAAAAACCATCAGACGGTCCTTTCTGGTTTTGGCAAGTCTTTTATGGATGATGTCCTTAAACTTGTCTTTAAGCTGTTTTAATTGGGCAGCCTGATTAACCACATCCCCACCAAACACACTTTCAATAACTTTACCGGCGCCAGCCATTCCAGAAGCAAGTTCCGCCAGAGCTCCGAGGGCGTTTTTGGCCCTTTTCGTAGCACCTGAAAAGAACTCCAACACCCCATTTTTATCTTCATCGCCAACCAGTTCCAGAAGTTCTGTCAAAAGAGCCAGCGGCACATCATCCTGCATTTGAAATTGCGAAAACTGCCATGTATTAAACCACACGCAATCGCATTTGTTTTTAATTTCCTTATCCTTTTTAAGCATCATCATCATGCTGGTTTTGCCGGTGCCCCAATCCCCCTGGATTGCGATGGTCATGGGTGTCTGACAATTTAAAATAAATTCGCACAGGGCTTTCATTTCTTTTGTAACGCCCAGCTTGTCGCTGTCTGCGTCGTCATGGGGCACATCGATAAATCCGGTTTTCATGCCATCCTCCTTGAAATAATGGATAATGAAATTTGTCTATGGAATTTCCCGGTTTTTTAGGGTGGCTACATCTAACGCGAGCCAAGTCTTCTGCCGCAGGCAGATTCCAGAGCCGCGATGCATTCGTCACGTTTTTGCTTGTTCCGCCATGTTATTTTTCTTGTGCCAAAATCGCCATGTACAAAAGCTGTTTTACCGCTTTCCCGAGTGATTTTTTTTATACCAGCCAATGCAAGCTGTTCCATGGTAAACATTGATGTAATTATTTTTAGCTGAAATATGTTTTCAAAAAAAGTGTTTTTATTCCAGTCTGTTGGAATGACAAAATAACCCCTGTCCTTAAAAATTAATAATCCGGCTTGTGTAGTGCCCAGCCTTGCGGAAAGCAGAATAAAGGGAAACAGGACAGTTATTGCAAGCATAACCAGAAAAATCATAATATCTACAGATGTAATGGCGATATGATTTCCCCTTGCGCCAGACCAAAAATTAATAAACAGAAAACAAAATAGCCCTAGCACAAGAATCGCAGGCAGGAATCTAAAGAAGTTCCAGGTGTCTGTAACGCGCGCTGAAGCCTGGGAAAAATCATATTTCCTGTTATAATATTGATAAATGCATATGGTATTTATCAAAAATATACTTAATATTATCAGGCCCAATAATCCAAATAGATAGTAAAAGCTGTCATCTTTTTGTTTTTTTGCCATGTCTTTCACCTGCCGGATCGATAATAGGATTTTAGAATAGATCAGCGATTATAATTTGCCAGGGCATTGCGCAAATTTTTTCGCACTATTTTGGCAAACCATTCAGGCTCCAACACAATTGCCTTGTCACCAAATCCCAGCACCCAGGCCAGTCCTTCAGTGGCATTATTTATCATTAAGGTAAGCAGCAAAAAACCATCCACCTCCCGCTCCAGTTTTTGTCCTTCACTCCATATTCTTTCTGAAATATATTCAGACACATCGCTTGCAAACCTGATTTTCGCCCTGAAGGGCTCATCTTTGACTATTCCAAAAAATCTATTGGGGTCATCATGAATGTCCGGCAGGGCGGAGGATGAAATTTCAGTGAGTGTGCAACTTTTAAAACGCTGAAGCGCAAGCAGAAGGCTATCATCATATTTTCTTTGCGAGGAGTTTTCATTTTCCAGCAGCCAACACTCCACATAGATTGTTTCATGGTAGGCAAGCAGCCTTTTGGGAGCGATCCAGTGCTCACGCGGCTCCGAATTTTGTGGGGCTTTGTACATTGCTCTGCAGATCAATTTTTTTTTGATGGCCTGTTCAAGAGTGGCGAAAATATGCCTGAAAGGCCCATAATCAATCCGGCCTTTTGTCAGACTTCCAGCTGGAACCTGGGATGCGCTATTTGTCTTGCAATGAAGAGAGGCAATGGTCGCCGCTGTTTCAGCGCGCAAATTGTCCGGCAAGAGGTGAAGCATAAAATCACGGCAAAGAGCGAGCTGCCCTATTGCCTCCGGGTTCAGGGAAAAGTTTGTTTCCGCGTTTCGTTCAAGGCGATAGATGGATTCGCGCCCTTTTTTTTCACGAACCAAAATACCTATTTTAGCCTGCTCCAGCTGGCGCAGCAGGCGCAAAACGGTGGCTTTTGACGCATTCAGGCAGCTGGATGAGCTTAACTCGTTCAGACTGAACGCGCGATTGTTAAAAAGCAAAATAGTAAACAGTAAAAGTAATTTTCCGGAAGATGTGGTGTCGCTATCCCATTTTTTTGCCATCAAGCTGACCTGATTTTATTGAAGACTTAATATTTTTAAGCATATCATGGTCTCATTTCAAAATTTAGTAGTAGTGCAATTTTAATGAAATAAAAAATTAAGTTAATATTTTCAAAGTGTTATACGCATGGAAGTCCTTAACAGTAAAAAAAATTGGTGGATCGCATGCATCAGGCATGTTTCTTTTGGTTTCACCGCGCTTGTAATCATATGGCATATATCAGTTGAAATTGTCCCAATTTCAACCCTACGCCCTGGCGCTTCACAGCAAGCCGGTTTTGCTGTGAAGCATTGTCCGCCCCTCCGCATGAACACCTCACGGTCTGTAGGTATTGAAATTTTAGATATTTAATAGAATTCCACCACCAACTTTTAAACCTCCCTATGAGGCTTAAAAATGGGCAGGATAATCAGAAGCCGGAGGACTACCTTAAAGCCTTTAGCGAATTTGTGAAGAATAACACTGATCAGATTGAAGCCATCAATATAATCAGCGGGCGCCCCAAGGATTTGACTCGCGCCGATTTAAAAGCCCTGCTGCTTGCCCTGAAACAGAAAGGCTTTACCACGGAGCAGCTTAATGGGGCAATTTCCCAGACCACAAACAGGGATATGGCGGCAGATATAATCGGGATTATCCGTTGTTATGCGCTATTGTCGCGTCAAGCGACAATAGTCGCAAACCCGATCAGGGATTGCGCGCCGCCAGCGGCGGCGTGAGCAAAGCAAAAACCACGTTTTTTGCTTTGCGATCTTCATGTTTTTACGACAGTAAAAACATGACATCTCACTAGGTGTGCCGCTCATGGACAAGGACGAGCGGATCAGGGCTGCCATCAGGAAATTAAAGAAGGCCAATAATTTCAGCAAAGCCCAGGAAAACTGGATCAACCGTTTCGAAAAAGCGCTTATGAACGAGCCCATATTGAACATCAATATTATTGATGAAATCCCCATGTTCAGGGAAATGGCGGAAGCCGGAGACTGGACAGGATTTTTGACAACAGGCTTGCCGATATTATTGATGAGCTGAGTACCTATCTTTATGAAAACGCGGGGGCAGCCGCATGACCACAAGGGAAATTGTCGCCAAACTCTGAAATCTGTGCAATGTGCTGCGTGATGACGGCATAACCTATCATCAGAAGGTGTAGGTCATCGAGATGGAGTAGATGTTAATACAAAATTAGATCCTGAATTAAGAATGGTTCCATTCTCATATATGATATATATTGCTGATGGACCAAACGATATTCCAGCATTTTCATTAATTAATAGAATGGGAGGACATACATTTGCAGTATATAAGAAAAATGATATTAAATCTTTCCAGCAGGCAGAGCTACTTAGGGAAGATGGAAGAGTAAATATGTATGCCGAAGCAAGCTATACCCAAGATTATTTAGCATATTTATGTATGTATTATAAAATTAAAAAGATTGCAGATAGAATTGTGAATGCTGGAAAAGAAAACTTGTAAAATATCTTTCTCCAGCACCTACACACCTTATCTAAACTTCAACATTTATATTCTTTGTTAAGTTGAAGAATTTTATTGAACTCCATAAGGGGTTATAGAAAAAATGATATTCGGCAACATTAATGCTAATTATTAATCTCTGCAAAGAATTCCCCATCACGCCACTGGTTAGCAATAGGTTATCGCAACTTAAACGAACACGGGCTGGATTTTACTCCAACCCTTTGATTTCATTTGCCTCAAGGGGATAAAATATTTTTTGCAATATATTGATTTTGATTGATAAATTTTTGAAGTTTAAATTTCTACCCTCAAATATACCCACAAAATTGAAATATTTCAAAATACCTAGCTGGTCTTTGTTGGACAATGGTTTAAAAATAATTTTTCTTCACTCGTATTTTGTTATTGAAGCTAAAATTAAATTTTATTCTTTGATCCATGTTTTACCGACCTGGGTTCCAAAAAGTATTTGTTTGCCATTTTTACAAGTAAGATAGGCATTCATCTTGTCGAATGAAATATCTGATGGTAGATTCTTCCACACATAATCTCCTACCTGGTTAATTTCATCGATTGTAGGTTCAGATATATTATCGGTAATATTAATTATCTCTCCGCCAGTATCTGAAATAACTGCTCCAGTAATGCGATGCGCATTAATTTGTTGATTACAGTTTATAGATAAGGCAAAACCATTACAAATAAAGGCTGTGTTCTTCGAATTATTTAAATTATGACTCTTTGGATGTAACGCATTGTCCAGATTGACTAAACCTACATTTTGTAAAAAAAGTATTTCATCGATATCGTAAATATTATAAAAAGTATCAGCCATAGGAATTATTTTATTTATTCTATATTTTGCTATTTTGCAAAAAATATTTGCGTGTTTAGCAGTTACATTTCTTAATACATCCAAAGTAATCATAGATATACTTTCTGGATTTTTAATTTCCTCAGCCAATATTCTTGCCCAAATTTGCCTCATTTCTGTATTATTTATTAATTGCGCATCCTTACGCCATCTAAAAAACCAATCTTCATCAATCTTTTTATCAGAAATTTGATCATCAGGGATATCCTTTAAAATATCGGCAGCAGCATTGAGAGCATCATTGAGATTATCGCTTTCTTCTTTTAAGCCCACCATCAATGGTAACATCTCCAAGTCTAAACCATGCAATGGAATAGTGGGAATTAATTTAGAGCCATCAAAAATATTCTCACCTTTTTCAATAGATTTAGCATCTTTTTCGGCTTGAGCTCTTCTCAATCTGTCACGGTAATCTTTCTCTCTATACAGTGGCCCCATAATTAATTCACCCAATTTACCAATACCTTTACAAATATTTTCTGCTAATATGCTTGGCCACATATTATTCTCCAATTATTCATATACTTATATGGAATCATATCATTAAAATAAATTTAGCCATCTGTATCAGATGACCTACTTTAAAATTCCTATAATATCTCTAAAATTATTACATCTATAGTTCTCAAATTCTTCCTGCTCCACATACAGGCATTCATACTTCACATTATTCTGCGCCTTGTTGACATCCTCGCACCATTGCTTCAGCCGTTCCATTTTCAGCGGAGTATCCAGGTCGGCGTTGCCCTTGGTTTCCACAATCACGATGCGGTTTTTGGGCAGTTTGACGATGAAATCCGGGTAGTAGTGGGAAATGTTTCCATCCCTATTAACATAGTCAAGCTTGAAGTTGACCGCAAGGTAGTTCTTGGCGTATGCTACAACGTCCTTGCACTCCTCCAAAAATGCGGCAAATTCCAGTTCAAAGTGGCTGTCCCCGACAATCCGGTTGAAAACGCTTTTCCTGGGCAGCAGTGATTCTTGCTGCTTGACCATAAATGGCCGCGTCTTGCGCAGTTTGATATGGTCGCGTATTTCGGCATCGCCCTTGTCCTTCACTGTAAGGGCGTTTATGGCCTTTTTGAAACTCTCAATAATTGTGCGCGTGGCCGCGAGTTCCGACATGTTGCGCATGGTATTGGCGTCATCCAGTTCCACGGGCTGCTCAAAAAGCTCGTCGCGCACAAATGTCTTGACCTTGCCATACAGCACATCATAGCCGCTGAACAGGCGCAGATCATTCATTATGCTTTTGGTGAACCAGCCAAGCACACTGCGGTAATCGGCAATTCCGGCGGTATCCAGCGTAGTGACGTGGCTTATTTCGTCTGTGGTGATGTCGCGGAAAACGATTTCCCGTTGTTCCTCCTCGGTAAATTGCTTGTACTTTACTTTTTGATGACCAAACTTGCTTACATCAAGGTCTGCAAGGTTTTTATATTCCCTGTAAATGCGCGGAGTAAGCAGGGGCAATTCAATGTCCAGCGCGTCCATGTCTTTATTGATATTAGCATTATCAATTTCAATGGTCATTGGTGTTTGGCCTCCTGTGCCGCCTCCCATGGGCTTGCGCTCCAGTTCAACACCTTCGGCCTGTATGGTTTCCACAAATTCCATAAAGGCGTCTGTGCCAATAACGCTGACATATTCCTCAAGTCCGCCTGGGTACATTTTGCGCAATCCCCGCCCAAGCGTCTGCTCAGGCAAAATATTGCTTTTAGCTGAATAGGCGCGCAGGCCGACAATGGTGGTCACATTGCGCACATCCCA
This sequence comes from uncultured Desulfovibrio sp., assembly GCA_910587035.1. Taxonomy (GTDB): domain Bacteria; phylum Desulfobacterota; class Desulfovibrionia; order Desulfovibrionales; family Desulfovibrionaceae; genus Desulfovibrio. Next base: position 26,333 of record CAJUMQ010000026.1, read on the forward strand.
GCCTTCCTTGAGCATGAGAACGGAAACAATGGCTTTGTATGGGCTGTCGGCTTCGTCAATTTTGTTGGATAATTCCCGCAGCCGCTCCAGCTCCTCTTTTTTCTTGCCTGAACTGGCTTCGGATATTTCGCCATTGTCCTTGGTATGGATAACCAGGACGCCGTCTTTCAGATCGGGATACGTTTCCTCAAGGTATGCGGCAACTTCATCACAGTTGCGCGTGTCATCAGTCATCACAAAGAGAATCGCCTTTTTGCCGACCTTTTCATGTTCGGCATATGCCTTGCGCCATTCAATAACGCCCAGGTCAAGATAATCAGCATATTTTTCGGTGAATTTTGCAGACTGCTTCTCTGCCAGCTTTTCACGGCTGGGCTTGTCCGGCAAAACAGGATGCTTGACCACATTCTGGGCTATGGCCTCCACCAATGGATAATCCGCGACAGTCTGAACAAATATCGCTCCATTGTTATGCTTTGGCGTGGCCGTGACATCCAGTTGCATGCTCAGGGTTTTTTCCTTTTGCAAAAGCTGGTTGTGAATATCCTCAATGGATTTAAACCAGGCCAGGGATGCGTCATGGATATGGTGAGCCTCGTCATTGATGATCATAAGCTCGTCAATATCGCGCACAATCATGCCCAAATCCACTTTTGAATCTGTCGTGGCTGTCACCGGCCTTGGCCCAAGAAAATAATCGCGACTGTCCTCGTCATCGGCTGTGGGCAGACTCTCATTGCCGGCATAGACCCTGTGGATGTTGGTCAGAAAAATATTGCCAACCGGCTTTGTTACCCGCGCCTCATCCTGTTTATGCAGGGTAAGCTGAAAATCATCACGCCAGTTATGCCCTTCATAACCATTATCCGGCAGAACTGGATCGCTGAAAAATATGCGCAAGCCCTTAAAATCCTTGTATATGCGGTCAAGAACAATGATATTGGGCGTGACAAGCAAAAAATTACGGGACAGGTCGGAGTCCGGCTCATACAGCTTGTGGAAATAGCTCCAGGCCAATGCCAGGGCCATGACCTTGGTTTTGCCGCTGCCTGTGGCCATCTTGATGACATAACGCGGCCATGTTTCGTCAAACATGCTGCCGCTGACCCTGCCTGAAGCATCAAAACGCATCAGGTCAAATTTATCTTTCGCGCCGATTACATCATGCAAATAGATTATGGTTTCCAATGCCTCGCGCTGGGCAAAGTAATATTTGAACTCATAAGCGGGGCCACTATATATTTCTATTAAATGCGGCTCCTTGAACCACCAGTTCAAAAGGCTTTTGCTGGTATCGCTTGCGCCAACATAGCCGGAATCGCGAAAATCCTTGACTGCCTTGCGCAAGTTGGGAACCAGCGGCGGCATAAGATTGTCCATTTTGTCGCGCAAAGATTCATCAGCTGGAAACCAGCGCATTTCGGGGTCAAGAATTTCATGGGGTGATTTTGGAAAATTCGGATGCAGAGCCATTACTTGCCTCCCACATTGACTTCAATGATGGTCATGGTGTCATTGCCGAAAATATCCACCACTTTCACGGCCAGCTTGTGCCTGCCAGGGGGCAGTTCATGGTAAGCGCTTTTCAGCTCCAGCTTGCGGTTCTGCTTTGTGCGGAATGATTGCCATTCATTTTCAAAAATGTAATCACCCGTCCATTGCTCCTCAATTTCGCCGGTATCGGGATTTTTAACGCGGATAATCTCCCGCTTGGACTCAAAGTCATAATCCACAGACCAGTAGTCAATCCAGTCCGTCCAGTTTTTGGTAAGTGTTTCGCGGCTGACAATGCCTTTTTTGTCCTTTTTGACTTTCACAATCTGGCCGCGCTCGGCCACGATTTTGCTTTTACCTGGCTTCAGGCTGACTTCCGCATCCGCAATGGAATCCTGTGAATAAAAGACGGAAAAATCGGTCAGTTCAACAGCCACCTCGTTTTTACGGTAATGCGGCTTGACCTCAATGTAGGCCACATCATGGAATACCACTTGGCCGCGCTCAACAGCCAGCTTGTCAAAAACCTCGGCTGGGATATATTTGGGCTGCACATCCACGCCCTTTCTTCTGGCTTCCTCCAGATAGTCGGGGAACAGCCCCATTTCAAATTCAAAGCCAAGTATATCCACCTTGCTGATATGATGCTTGCGGCATTCCAGGATGATTTCTTCCACAAAGCGGCGGCTGACTGGCACATTGATTGGCCCGACCACCACCATGCGGCCCTGTTTCTTGCCCTGAAAACTCTCAAAACCGTCGGCCTTTTCCGCCTTGTACGCCTTGAGTATCAACTCCAGAAAAGCGGCTTCCTTTTGCTCCTGCTGGATGCGCTTTTCCTCCTCCCGCAAGTTTTCATTGACGCCGACATAATGCTGGCGTTCATATTTGCCGAGATTGAGGACTTCAAAAGCGCGATAGGGTTTGCCATCCTTTTTGAGCTGGCGCTGCACGCCAAGCAGCCGCTTGCGCGTGGTATGGATGGCGAATTTACCCAGGTCTGTGGCTATCCACTTGCGGCCCAACTTTTCGGCAACTGCGGGAAGCGTGCCTGAACCGCAGAAAAAATCAGCTACGAGATCGCCTTCATTGGACGATGCCTTTATGATACGCTCAAGCAGGGCTTCGGGTTTTTGGGTGGGATAGCCCTGCCTTTCATAGGCATTTCCTCTGATAGCTCTAATTGGCCAAACGTCATCCACAGCACGCCCTCGAGCTATGATATCCTCTTCATATCGTTTAACGGTTCTCTCAAAATTGGCATCTACATCCAACAAATATCTTCTGCCATCCGTATCTATATGGATTTTTTCATGGCGCGATTGAGCATATTCATCAAAATCAACTTTATCGCTTGGCATATTAAAAGTATAATTGTTTGATTTTGAATAAAATAAGATAACATCGTGTTTCCTATTATATTGTGAAACACCATGCATCATTCTTCCCCCATAATGCCATATTATAGAGTTTCTAAAAACTTCTTTGCCAAAGATTTCTTCTAATGCTAATCTAACGTAAGTATTTACTCTCCAATCCATATGAATATAAATTGATCCATTTTCAGATAATAAGTCATACATTAATCTTAATCGTTCATAAATCATAGCTATAAAACTATTTAAACCTTTGCCCCAAGTATCTCTATAAGCAATTTCTTCCAGAATATTGGGATTTTTGGTGAATGTTTCCTCACCAATCTCGATATCCATCGAAAAATCAGCACCAACGTCAAATGGCGGGTCAATGTAAATGAGTTTCAGGCCGCCTTGCCGTTCAATTTCCTCGCGCATGGGGCCATTTTTTAGGGAAGACAGAATCAGCTTGTTGTCGCCCCAGATGAGCTTGTTCGTCCAGCCTTTGTCCTGACGTCCCCGGCTATCCACATCAAACAGGGAAAGATATTGGGAATCCTTTTCCTTGCGCGGCTCATCAATCTGTTCAATGGTCTGAAATGGCAGCACGACATTGCAGACTTCATTGGATTTGCCATTCCAGACCAGCTCCACCTCGCGCTTGTCCTCAAACAGCAAAAAGCGGTATTTGTCCGGCAGAGGCTTGTCCTCCTCCATGTAACGCAAAATTTCCTGCTTTTCCTGCTCTGTAAGTCTTGCCATGTCGCACCCCGCAAAACAGGGTGGAAAGCTTGTCCTACTGGGACGCCAAGCCATATTTTGCATACTATGATTGTCCAACAAAGATTGACCAAGTGCCTGTTCTTGTTTAAAAAATTGCTTGACAATCAATTTTGCAGGGTGGCGTCCCAGTAGGCGAAATTTGCCACTCATGGACAAACTTTTGCGTATAATTT
>CAJUMQ010000027.1 GCA_910587035.1 uncultured Desulfovibrio sp.
GGCATTTGGAATATGACCGAAAGATGTCTATAATGTCCAAATGCCTTCTAATACCTTTATTACACTATTTGTTGATCGTTAAATGGAATGAGCAGAATCCGGCCATTTGCTTCTATATGTACTTCATATAGACGACTGGGGCTTAAATTTGTAAGTCGTTTAATCGTTATAGTATCCTTCACAATTAAAATTCGTGATGTCAAATTTAACGCATCCAAAAATTCTTGATTTCTAGCGACAGCTAAATTGCTTAAAATATTATTTACAAGATCCAGACGTTTTTTTGTAATAATAGCGATTGATTTATTAGTGTATCCTTTCTTCCATAACTCAAGACATATATTTTCAAATTCAGCTCGCTCAACTGAAGACATTCGATTGGGTGCAGACCTTTTTTTTGGCACAGATTATTCTCCTTTAAGTTAAATAATTTAGCCAATTTCCTTTATTCTCTATTCAATTGTCAAAAATCAATACGCTGAAAACAATGACTTCATCTCAAACTTGAATTTTTCAATGCCCACGCCAAAAATTCATCTCGAACAATAAGAATTTTCCTTGGACTTATCTTGACAAAGCAACTTTCAGGAATTGTCCCTTTGCAGCGCAGGTTTTTTACCGTCCTCCACCTGAAAATGGAGTCCGACAGTTCATCGAGCCTGTTTGCCAGGAATTTTTCCGGCATTTTGGGAAATAACTCTTGCAGGGTATGGGACATGACACCTCCCATTTTTCTGAATGGTGGTAAGCCAGAGAACTGGCGCCTCTACAGTAATGGGTGGGTTGTCAGTAGGGAATTTTTGTGCGAAAAGATTTGAGCATCAAATCAGACACGGAACCGCTGCAACGGTTTTCTGCTGACAACCCGGATACCTCTGGTGTTCGGGTTTTTTATTTTTTCATCTCTACCTCTCTTTGGGTTTGAAATCGTGCTCTCGATCTGCATGTCTCTGAGCAAAAGACAGTTTTTGGGCCTTTAGCCTGAAAAAACTTGCCACAATTTTTGCATTTTTTGGTCCACTCAAAGTGCACTGGCGAACTTCCAAGAGCTGGAACAAGAATGCCAAAAAGGTCCACTGCGTCCTCAAAGGTTATATTCCCCTGTTCTGGAGCGCCTGCGAGACAAACTTGAAATTTCCATGCATCATCCTTCAAAGGAGCAATGGTCAAGAAGTTCTGGCGCTGACATTTTTGGAAAATGCAGGTGATTTCTAGATATGGAACTTCACCCTTGGAACATTTTTCCAAAAAAAGGCGCGCAAATTGAGCCTTTTTCTCAACCGAAGTCAAATCAGCCTCGGTAATCAATCGTTTGACGCATATACTGTATGGCGATTCAGCAACCAGTTTTGGCAATTTTTCTTCCTGCTCCATGTCTCCTTCGGAAAAAAAAATCATTTCGTCCTTGCCACCTAGCTGGATAAAATTTTTTCCATCTTTGGTGATGCCATGTTTGCGGCAAAACGCTTCAAAATCCGCGAGCGATGGTCTGTTGAGATTAGCAAGATCATGGATAAAGTGAATTTCTTGGGCCATTCCAATCACCTCGTGCAAGAAATTTATGCCCGTTCGAATCTCTTGTCAACAAATTTACCTAAAAAAAATTGTAATTCTTGGTTTTAAGCCCAAAAAAATTAAATCTTTTCCCAGTGGTAAAAGAGTGGTAAAAAATCGGCTCAAAATAAAAAAAGGAGTTATGCTCTTCGCATAACCCCTTGAAATTCCTGGTGGAGCTGAGGAGAATTGAACTCCTGACCTCTTGAATGCCATTCAAGCGCTCTCCCAACTGAGCTACAGCCCCAACAACGATGCTTTTAAGCCAAACCGGACTCCATGTCAATAATTATTTCAAAAAAATTTCCGGTTAACTCAAAGAGCATTCAACATGGCAAGAAAAACTGTTTGAGTGTCAAATGCTCTGGGGAACTCTCCCTGGAGCGGGGCGCATGGTTTGCGCTCCACTCCATTATTACCCTGAAAAAACGGGCACTAAAGCTGGCCATGCAAGCCACGTCATTGCCAAAAGCTTTTGACGCAAGTTTGCATCATGTCAGGCTGATTTTGGAATATTAATCAGATGGCCGCTATATATACCGGGGATCTTCTCTTTCTCATCTCTGGCCAGGGCAACCAGGCTTTCAAGGTCTATCCCTGTCTCAAAGCCCATTTCATTGAGCATATTGACCAGATCCTCAGTGGCCGTATTGCCGGAAGCCCCTGGCGCGAAGGGGCAGCCACCCAGGCCTCCCAATGTGCTTTGGACATAATCTATGCCCGCCTCAATGGCGGCAAGTGTGTTTGCCATGCCCATATTACGCGTGTCGTGGATATGTGCCTGGAATACACAATCTGGGAACTTTTCCCGCACAGTGTGCACAACCTCGCGCACCTGCGCTGGATTGGCCATGCCTGTGGTATCACAGAGTGTAAACTCCCTCACGCCCAGATCATAGGCCCTCTGCAGGAAAGAGACCAGTCTTTCCGTGGGAATTTTCCCCTCAAAGGGGCAGCCAAAGGCTGTTGCCACATCCACGGAAACATCCATATCAGGAAACGCCTCGCGAATTTTCGCAAGTTCGGCGAATGATTCATCATGGGAGCGACGGATATTGGCCTTGTTATGGCTTTCCGACAGCGAAATCACATTCGTGACCTTTTTCATGCCGATGTCATGGGCTGTCTGCGCACCACGCAGATTTGGCACCAGCGCGAACAAATCAAGATCAGGGTGACTTTTGAGTGCCTCCCTGGCCACATCTACAGCATCCTTCATTTGCGGTATGGCTTTGGGGCTGACAAATGACGTAATCTGCATATGGCGTATGCCACTGTCAGCCAGCCCGTCTATATAACGGAGTTTTTCCTCCACAGGCACATAATCGCACAAATTCTGAAAACCATCCCTGGGGCCAACTTCCACGATATTGATTTTGCGTGCCATAAAAATCCCCCATGGCGTTTCGCTTTGAATATATCCCTGCAGCGAAACGTCATTCCCCTTGTGATAATTCCGCACATGGATTTGCCATATGCAATTCCGTCATAGCCTGTTTCTCATATTCATGTGAAACACGCTAGATGACCTTTTCCTCTGCCAAGGCGTCAATTTCGGCATCCGTAAGGCCAGCCAGCTCCTTGAGCACATCATGGTTATGCTGACCGAGCAGAGGTGCCGGCTTGAAAGTGTCAATCTTGTGGTTGGTGAGTTTTATCTGGTTGCCAGTGATCTTGAATTTACCAGCCTTGGGATGTTCTATTTCCACGAACATCTCCCTAGCGCCTGCGATATGCGGATCCTTGGCTACCCTGTCGATTGTATTGATGGGCGCCGCAGGCACACCGGCCTTGAGCAGAATGTCCACGGCCTCGTCAATGGTCTTGTCTTTCAGCCATTCTTCAATATGCGGCTTGAGTTCCGCATGGTTGATCACACGCAGATTGTTGTCGGCAAAGAGGGGATTTTCCAGGAGCTCCGGGGTCCCCATGACATCGCAAAGGATTGTGAAAAGCTTCTGGTTGCCAGCGCCGATGACGAGCATTCCGTCCTTGGCCTCGAAGGAATCATAGGGATAAATAGCCTCATAGCGGTTGCCAATGCGCTGGGGAGTTTTCCCGGAAACCAGGTAAAGAGTGTTGATGATCTCCAGCGATGAGACCATGCTGTCCACCAGGGAGACATCAACCTTTTCGCCCTTTCCGGTCTTTAATCTGTTGATATAGGCTGCAAGAATGCCAACGCAGCAGCTGATGCCGCCCATGACATCCGAGATGGCGGTGCCAGTGCGCGTGGGTGCGCCACCTGGCCAGCCTGTTGTGCTCATAAGGCCGCTCATGGCCTGGCCGATGATGTCATAGCCTGGTCTCTGGCTGTAGGGGCCATAATGGCCAAACCCGGAAACGGCGCCATAAATGATGGCAGGGTTGATTTTTTTCAATTCCTCATAGCCAAGGCCAAGTTTGTCCATCACGCCTGGACGATAATTCTCCAGCACGATATCACTCTTGGCCACCAGCTTGCGGAAAATCTCCTTGCCTTTCTCGGACTTGAGATTGAGGGTTATTCCGCGCTTGTTGCGATTAAGATTCATAAAATAGGCGCTTTCACCGTTAATTATCGGATAATTGATACGGGCATCATCCCCTCTACCAGGCACTTCCACCTTTATGACTTCCGCTCCCATGTCCGCCAGTAGCATACCGCAATAGGGACCGGCCAGAACCCGGCTCAAATCCAGCACCCTGATACCATCAAGAAGACCTTTTTCAGCCATCGATATACCCTCCCCTGTTTATTGAATTTTTAATAAACTATCTTTTTGTGATATAATGTAAATATATAATTTTAATTATCTGGCTATTCATCAAAGTTTATGTTCGCGCCCGGCCATTGCGGCCAAATGCATAAAATGGCAGAATCCAGAAGAGTCAGAAAATTCATTTTTAAGGTTGGATGATTAGTTACGGACATAAAGGAGCAGGACATATGAAGCATAAATTCGAGCTGGCATATGGCAATGATTTTATTCCACTGGAAATTCCCGCATCCGTTGAGCCACAAGTGATTCTTCCTGGCAAGGTTCAGGCGCTTGAAAATCCGCTCAGGGAAGTGAAAGCTGCGCTGACAAATCCAACAGGTACTCCTCCCCTGCTGGAGATGCTGCAAAACCGCAAACCTGGCAAGGTCACAGTTGTTGTCAATGATGAAACTCGGCCCACGCCATATGACATGATTTTTCCACCCCTGTTAGAAATATTTAAACAGGCTGGCATAACTGATGATCAGGTTGTGTTTGTGATTGCCACGGGGATTCATGATCCCATGTCGCCTGAGTTGTGCTCCCGCACTTATGGACGTGAGATGGTTTCCCGTTTTCGCTTTGTGAATCATGAATCGCGTGACACATCTTCCCTTGTCGACCTGGGCCTGACTCCCTCCGGATATAAATGCATGCTCAACAGGCTGGCTGTGGAAACGGATTTTCTGATTACCCTGGGTGTGGTGATGCCCCACTATTTTGCCGGCTTCTCCGGCGGCCGCAAATCTATTCTTCCCGGCCTTGCCGGCCATGAGACGGTGTCCTGCAATCATGCGCGCATGGTGGAGCTGCTGGATCACATGCCCCCCATTGATGAAAATCCTGTCAGTCTTGAGATGATCGAAGTGGCGCGCCAGGTTGGTGTGGATTTTATTATCAACACTGTCACAAATGATAAAAAGGAGCTGGTCTCTGTACAGGCTGGCGATCTGGTTCAGGCCTGGCGCAGGGCTGTTGATGTTTCCGCATCCATATACGAAACGCCATTTGCCAGGGAGGCGGATATAACCGTAACCTGCGCCTGCGGGTATCCTCGGGATGTGAATGTCTACCAGGCCCAGAAGGCCCTTGACCATGCCGAAAGGATCACAAAGCGTGGCGGGGATATAATCTGGGTTGGCAAATGCCAGGATGGCTTTGGCGAAAACGTATTTGTGAAATGGCTTGAAAAAAGATTGCCACCCAAAGAACTCATGAGGGAGTTTCGGGATGGCTTTGAGCTTGGAGGCCACAAGGCCTACGCCATTGCCAGGACATCGGTGCGCAATCCCATCACCCTGATTTCTGACATGTCTGCCGCTGATACTGCTCTAATGTATGCCAGCAAGGCGGATAACCTCCAGGAGGCATTCAATGCGGCTCTTGCCAGGCATGGAGACAGGGCCACTGTGGCGGTTCTGCCTTATGGTTCTCTAACGCTGCCAGTGAAAAAGTAGCCTGGCGGAGATATGAAAAAAGCCCCGGTTCGCATTGCGCGCCGGGGCTTTTTGGCTGGAAGCTATTCCATCATGCCTGGCAGCACGAGAATGATATCGGGAAAGAAGATAAAGAGACACATTAGCAAAATTGTGGCGATTATATAGGGCAGGCAATAGACTACTATCTCCTCGAGTTTGAGATCAGCCAGGTTGCATGCCACAAACAGACACAACCCCACTGGGGGCGTGATCTGGCCAATGGCCAGGGTAAAGACAGTCAGCACGCCAAAAAAGATGGGATCAATGCCAAGGCTTTGCACCACAGGGAAAAATATGGGGGTCATCAACACAACCGCCACGGCATTGTCCAGGAATGTGCCCACAATGAGAAGGCAGATGCAGATAAGGAAAAGCACAACAGTGGGATTTTGAGACAGGGATCTCATGCCTATGGCAAGAGCCTGCGGAATCTCTGCGCTTGCCAGCACAAAGCTGAAACAGTGGGCAGTGGCAACCAGAAAAAGGATGATTGCCGAGCTTTTGGCGGTTGCCAGAAAAACATTGTAAAGGCTTTTCAGATTGAGAGAGCGGTGGATCCAGAAGCCGACAATAATGCCATAGACAACAGCCACAACAGCGCTTTCTGTTGGCGTGAAAATGCCCCCATAAATGCCACCGAGAATGATTATGGGCATCAACAGGGCCCAGAAGGCCTCTTTTGTGCTCTTCCAGGTTTCTCCAGGCTTTGGCCTCTCGCCACGGGGGCAATCGAGTTTTTTGGCAAGATAGTGGTTGCACCCCATGAAGACCGCCGCTGTCAGCAGCCCGGGAATTACGCCGCCAATGAAAAGTTTGGCCACGGACGCGCCAGTGAGCACACCATAGAGGATCATTATGATGCTTGGCGGAATCAGCAGGCCAATCATGCCGGATGCCGCAACACATGCTCCAGCAAAGGCCTTGGCGTACCCTTTTTCAGTCATGGGGCCCACCATGACGCCACCAATGGCCGCGGTTGTGGCTGGAGCGGAGCCGGAAATGGCGCCAAAAAAGGTGCAGGCCGCTGTTGCCACATGCGCAAGGCCGCCCAGATAACGGCCAAAACCGCAGTTTGCCAGATTGACAAGACGCTGGGAAACACCGCCCCTGGCCATGATGTTGCCTGCAAGAATGAAGAAGGGAATGGCCATGAGCGTAAAGCCATTGGCAAAGGAATTCTGGATCAGCACGCCAACAGGATCAGTTGTGCAGAACATGATGGCGAGCATGGAGGAGAGGCCAAGCCCTATGGAAATGGGCACATTGATGATGAGCAGAATGAAAAAGCTACCAAACAGAACTAGCGCCAGCATGATACCCCTCCTTATGCGGCCTTGACTTCAGCCGGGTTTTGGGCGCCACAGACAAGCGAATGCAGATGCTGCAGCAGATGGGACAGGACATTCAGGGCCATGAAGACACTGGCAAGGGGAATGGCCAGCTGAATGACGCCCATGGGCAGCCAGGGCATGCTTGTGGCTGTTTCGCCAAAGCTGAACACCAGGCGACAGACCTCAAAGCCCTTGTCTATGTACATGCCAAGGAACCAGAGGCAGCAGAGATCGGCCACACAGAGAAGCAGGGCGCGGCAGCGCAGGGATGGCACATGATTTACAAAATAGCTTACGGAGATATGCGTGTTTTCGTAAAAGGCCACGCTGGCGCCCAGGAATGTTGCCCAGTGGAAGAAATAGCTTGCCAGCTCCTCGGACCATGACAGGGCATCGTTAAGCGCGTAACGGCAGATTACCTGAGTAAACACAAGTATGACCATGCAGATAAAGCAGATGACCATTACCACGCAGAGAATGCGGTTGATCTTTGTATTGAACTTCTTGAGCAATTCCATAAGTCCTCCGGAGCGGAACAGCTACAGCATGGCATAACCCGGCGCGGAGGACCGCGCCGGGTCAAAACTCGGACGCTACTTGGCGCCTGCCTGGATCTTTTCAAGGATTTCGGGACCAAACTGCTTGCGGGCCTGCTCATAAACCGGCTTGACCGCATCCATGAACGGCTGCTTGTCTGACACTTCATTGACCTGCATGTGCTTTTTCACTTCCTCAAGCATCTTGTCCTCATCCTGGGTGGCCAGCTTGCGGATTTCCACGGCAACCTTCTGGGCTTCCTCGCGAAGAATCTTCTGCTGTTCAGGGGTGAGCTTTTCAAAACGCACCTTGCTCATGAGCAGAGGCTCTACATAATGCTGATGTCCCGTGAGGGAGAGGTACTTCTGCACTTCATACCATTTTTGGGCGAGAAGATGGGCAATGGGGTTTTCCTGACCATCCACTGTGCCGAGCTGCAGGGCGGAATAAATGTCGCCAAAGCTCATGGGGGTCGGGGATGCGCCAAGGGCCTTGAAGGAATCGATCACAAGCTTGGATTCCGGTGTGCGCAGCTTTATGCCCTTAAGATCTTCCGGCTTGTTGATGGGATGCTTGTTGTTTGTGATGTGCCTGAAGCCATTTTCCCAGTAGCCAAGTACTTCCAGACCCTTTTTGCCGGCTTCCTCGGCCAGGATTACGCCAACCTCGCCGTCCATTGTGTTGCCCACATGGTCAATGTCCTTGAATATAAAGGGCAGATTGAGGACGCCAAATACAGGCACGAAAGAGGAGATGACAGCGTCAGAGGTGAGAACCATGTCTGTCTGGCCAAGCTGCGCCTGGGAGACAAGCTGTTTCTGTTTGCCAAGCTGGTCGGACGGGAAAATCTTGATTTCGATTTCGCCATTTGTGCGCTTTGCCACATTGTCGGCAAACATTTGCGCGGCAGTCTGATAATGGTGGTCAGGAGCGCCGGTATGCCCCAGTTTCAGGGTTGTGGTGGCAGCCTGGGTCACGGCTGGCAGCAACATAAAACCCAGCACGGCCATCGCAGTCAGACTCGATTGTAAAAGTTTTTTGCCGAACATGGAAACTCCTCCGGGTTCAGGTACATTGACAGGCATACAATATGCCAAACAGCCACGGCCTGCCTGCAGGCAAGCCCAGTGTCGCGCCAGAAGACACTGATCGCAATCCCTGGGGAATTGCGCGCCGCCCATGGCGGTTTAGGCAAAGCAGCGACCTCAAGGGCGGCCTGAAAGACCGTGCCCATTGCCACTGGCTGGTTAGGGGCATCGGCAGCAACGTAAATCACGCTGTTTGCTTTGCCATCTCAATGTTTTTACGCCAGTAAAAACATGACATGCCACTAGAATGCAGGCTCCAGTTGATACTTGCGTTCAAGCCAAAGTGTAGAGAAACATTTTTTCAATTATTCTCATGTAAATGAGTTTACAGGATCTTGCAACCTTTAAAAAATATTGTATCAGCAAGATACAGCTTTTGTATCACAGCCGCATTTCCCATGCCATACGCCCCATGACATAAAAAAATATCATGCAGACGTCTTGTAAGATGTAGATTATGAGAATAGATTCAGGCGTGATTAATTTTCAAAAGCTGCATTATTTTTGCGTCATGGTTGAAGAAGGCGGCATCCACAAGGCTGCACGCCGCCTTGGTCTTTCCCAACCGCCCTTGAGTGTCGCCCTGCGGGAGCTTGAGAGTGATCTTGGCTGTCAGCTGGTCTTTCGCAGTGGTCATAACTGGGTGGTTACGGATGCCGGACAGCGTCTATATGAAGAAGGCAGAAGCATCCTGGCGCAAACCAGCAGCCTGGAGGCTAATATCCGCCATGCCGGCCAACAGATTGGTGGCGAGGTCAAATGCGGTTTTTCCACCAGCTGCATTTCCATGTTTCGCGAGGTCCTGCCTGTTGTAGCAGCCAAATACAGTGGTCTAACCTGCCAGGCGATATTTACTGACAGCGGGCATCTGGCAGGCAATGTACGCAGGCGGCAGATCGATTTTGCCGTTCTTTACCTGCCCGTGGACAACCATGAATTTGAAATAACTCCGCTCCGGCCCCAAAGGCTTGTGGCCCTGTTTTCAAATCTGCTTCCGGCTCCGGCCCCAGGTGAAATGCCTCTTGAGGAGATTTGCAGCTATCCCCTGCTCATTCCCCAGCGCAGGGATGGCAGGGGCATCTATTCAATCTTCGCCCAGGCTGTGCAGAAACTGGACATCACCCCGCGCATATTGTGCCGCTCCCAATCCACATACATTTTGCGGGATATGCTCAGGCACATCCCGGCAGTGGCCATCTTGCCGGAATGCGAGGCCAGCGACAGCACGCCTGTGCATATGGAATCCCGCGCCGTGCGCGAGCTTGCCAATCCCATTACTCCGGCCATCATCACCCTCAAAAAAACTTTTCTGCCTCAAGCTGCAGTTAGAATCATCTCCATATTGCAGGAATATTTCGCCTGAGCAGTCGCCAGCCAGCCCGGATAACGGCCTCAAGCCTGGAGCATTTTCAAAAAGAAAATGCACGGGGACAAACTTTGCCCCGTGCGTAAAGCATTACATATGCTTTTTATGGATGTAAAAAGCCCGATCCAAGTTTTCGGACCGGGCCTTGTCTATTTGGGCAATTGCCAGCTTTCACTTGCCAATTGGAGCTATTTTATCAAGATTGCCCTTTAACTGCCTCCCATGAGCCAATCCAGCGGAATGAGCGAAATGGACGGGAAAAACAGCAGCAGGAAAAGCATCGCAATTTCCATAAGAATGAATGGCAGCAGGTTTTTGATCAGTTCCACAATCTTGATGTTGCCTACGCCGCAGACAACATATAGCACTGTGCCCACAGGTGGAGTGATGACGCCAATGCCAAGGTTGAGGATGAACAGCAGGCCAAAATAGTAGGGATCAATGCCAGCTTCCATGATCAGGGGATAGAACACGGGGGCAAAAATCAATATGTTTGGCGTGAGATCCATGACCATGCCAATGAGGAACAGGAACACATTGATGCACAGCAGCAAAATGACAGGGGAATCAATGAGCGGCCTGAACAGTGAGGTCATCTGCGCCGGGATGTTGGCCATGGTGATGAACCAGCCCACAGCCGATGCGGTGGCCACAATGAGCATGACAACTGAGGTGGTGCGCGCAGCGGCAGCGCTCACCTTGAGCAGTTGCTTTAGCGAAAGCTCCCTATAATAGAACACGCATACGGCAATGGCATAGATGGCCGCGAATGCGCCACCCTCCGTGGGTGTGAATATGCCAAAGCGTATGCCGCCCAGCAGCAGCACTGGCATCAGAAATGCCGGCGTGGAGTCAATTATTATCTTGATCTTTTCCTGCCGGGTAAAAGTGATGGTTTCATTGTAGCCGTCAATGCGAACAATGAAAAACCACACAACCATCAATGCCAGGCCAATGAATATGCCGGGGAAAAGACCAATCATGAAAAGTTTTGTGATTGAAAGACCAGAGATGGTCGCGCCCAGCAGAATGAAGTTTGTGGAGGGCGGAATGATTGGCCCCAGGATTGCGCCAGAGGCGATGATGGCGCCACCGCGGCCAGGTTTGTAGCCCACCTGTTTCATCATTGGCAGCAGCAGGCCGCCAAGGGCTGCGGCCTCGCCAACGGAGCTGCCCATCAGTCCGGCAAAGATTATGCTGGCGATGACTGCGGCATAGCCAAGACCGCCGCGCACGCGGCCGATCATCAGCTGCGCAAGCTGCACCACGCGTTTTGAGAGTCCGCCTGCGGCCATGATCTCGCCGGCGAAGACGAAGAAGGGAATGGCCATGAGTGGGTAGTTGTTGGCTCCATCCAGCATGGCCGCCGGAATGATCATGGTATCCCACATGCCAGAGTGCCACATGAGCACAATGGCGCAGAGCACCAGCACCAGGCAGATGGGTATGCCAAATGCCAGGAAAAAGAACAGGGTAGCCAAAAATATGAATAGTTCCATGCCTTCCCCCCTAGTCCTTGCGGCCAAAGCTTGAGGCTGGGCGCCTGATTATGCCAAGCAGATCGCGAATCTGGATGACAAGGGCTGCCGCGGCCATGACGGGCAATGTGCCATTGATGAAGGTCATGTTCACATTTGTGGCCACGGAATAGGTGTCGTAAGACTGCAGGACGTTGACAACGCCTCCCCACAGCAGCAGGAACATTGCGAGAATACCCATCACAGTGGCGAAAATATCAACATATTTGCGGTTTGCGCCATGCAGCAGATCCACAAACATGTCCACTGCAATCTGCTTTTTGCGGTAAAAGGCCTCAATGGCGCCAAAAAATGTAATGTAGATAAAGAGAAAACGCGCCCATTCTTCGCTGGGCGGATAGCTGGATGAAAAAACATAGCGCAGCATGGCATTATAAAAAACAAGGCCAATCATTCCCAGGAATATGACAGCACAAAAAACCTGAAAAATAAATTCACCAATGGTGTCTTCCTTTGGCAATGGCTCGGCTTCGGGGATGGTGTCAGGCACCTGGGAATATTCGGCTTCGTCCCTGCCTTCCCCCGGCTTTTTAATGTCTGGCTCGTTTGGCATAATTACCTCGGCTGGCAACCTGAATGGATTGAACTGTTACAGGGCGGCCGGCCCTTTGGGCCAGCCGCCGGAAAATGCCGTCCACATGGACGGGGGGAAGTGGCAGGACTACTTCTTGCTGTAGCTCTGGGCGCTCTTGAGGATCTCATCGGCATTGGGCACATGCTGCTTGCTCTTGGGATCGGTGAACAGGGTCCAGCTGCGCACGCCGGCATCCTTCATGTACTTCTTCAGCTCTGGGCTGGGCTCGGCCACATGGCCACCACCGTTCTTGATGGTTACTTCAGCGTTCTTGTCGCCCTCGGCAACCATCTTCCACACGTCCTCGGCAGCCATCTGGGCAGCCTTGTTGAACCATTCCTTGTCCTGCTCGGGCAGCTTCTGATAGAACTTGTCATTGATGAACAGGGAATGGAGCACCAGGATATGGCCGGTTTTGGTGATTTCCGGGGTAATTTCATACATCTTCAGGGCCACGATGTCCGAAAGCGGGCTATCGCCGCCATCAATCACACCCTGGTCAAGTGCGCCGGGCACTTCGGCAAAGGGCATGGGCTGGCCGCTGATGCCGGCTTCCTTGGCAAAGTTGGTGTAAAGGGGGATGTTGGGCACGCGCATCTTGAGGCCCTTCACATCGTCGATGGAGTTGATGGGCTTCTTGGTGTAAAAATGGCGATAGCCCAAGGGAAATGCGTTGAGGGTGCGCATGCCGGACTTTTTGTCAAAGCCTTCGGTGATGAGCTCAAAGGTTGTGCCGTTCATGGCGCGATGGGCATGGTCGAGGTCATCATACAGCATGGGGGTTTCAAGCATGGCCATGGCTGGATGGAATTTGGACATCTGCGTGCCAGTGGCGCACATCTGGATGACGCCGCGCTTGGTCAGATCAATATATGCGTCTTCCTTGCCAAGCATGCTGTTGGGTTTCACGTCCACTTCGTACTTGCCATTGGAGAGTTCCTTGAGATACTCGCCAAATTTGTGCATGCCCACGGTTTCCGGCTCGCCCTCCGGCTTCATGCCGGCAATGGTGATCTTTGTGGCCGCATCGGTATTGGGGGCAACTACCAGGCCCATGCCCAAGAGCAGGCCCATGGCCACAAACAGGGTTACAATCCTTTTCATCAGAAATCCTCCTTTGGCATTCTGACTTTGATAATGAATATCGCGCAAGGGAAACAGCCGCATCAGCGAAAGCCCGCGCGAAAAATCCAGCAGGTCGAATTTTCTGAAACAACTTTAACGGACTATGCGGATATTGTTCAATCCCTTTTTTGCAAAAATTTAAAATTTTTCCATATTTGCAGGCTGGCCGCCATGCCACAAATACATTGACATTGGCATGCGCATAATTTATTCAAAACAACGAAGCCATGCGGCTAGAGGCAATATTTTTTCCTATCGCATGTATTCACGGCATTTCCGGGCAGTTAGCTCAGCTGGTGGAGCATCGCCCTTACAAGGCGGGGGCCACAGGTTCAAGTCCTGTACTGCCCACCAATTATTTCAAGAGGTTACAGATGACAAGTCTGTAGCCTCTTTTTCTTACCCCGCACCGCTTTGGAAAAACAGGGACAGCTGAGAGAAATCAGTCTTTCATGCTGTGAAGCCGCACGCAAAATGAGAATGAGGCGGCCGAGAGTTGGAATTTGCCGCCAATTTCCATTTACATGAAATCCTGCAAACAGGAATTGTAAGATCAAGCATTCGAACAGATTTTGAAACCACGATAGATTTTCTAATATAATACCTTCTTATTATTTCTCTACAGTTATTACTTCTTTTTATTTTAGATGGAGTTTCTTGTATTTTTTAGGTATGATTCCGTACTCATTGAGTTTTGCATACAACGATGTTTTTCCCCGGTCGCAAAGGGCAGCCACTTGGGCAACGTTACCGTTACACTTCTCGAGCAGTTCCACCAGCAGGCGTTTTTCTTCGTTGTCGCTCACTGACTGCGCGTAGCCGGCAGCCAACTCTGGGCTGATACCACTCATCCCCAAGTCCGTTACCTGGAGCATTTCCCCTTCTGCGGTATACATGAGACGTTCCATGGAATGTTCCAGTTCGCGCACGTTTCCCGGCCATATGCGGCGTTCGAGTTCCGCTGCTGCTTCGCTCGTGAAATAGCGCTTTTTCAAGCCGGGGGTCCGGGAGGCAAGCCTTTCCATGAAAAAATAGGCCAGCTCCATAATATCTTCCTTTCGCTCGCGCAGGGGTGGGATAGAGAGCGGGAAGATATTGAGGCGATGGAAAAGATCCTCCCGGAAGCGGTTTTCGGCTATGGCTTCGCGCAGGTTTCTGTTGGTCGCCGCGAGCACACGCACATTCACCTTGCGAACGGTCTTGCCTCCGAGGCGCGTCACTTCGCCATTCTGGAGGAATCTGAGCAGGCTGACCTGGGCGCCCGGGTCCATTTCTCCAATCTCGTCAAGAAAGATGGTGCCCTTGTGCGCCAGTTCAAACTTCCCCGGGCTGCCCTGTTTGCGCGCCCCTGTGAAGGCCCCCTCCACATAACCGAACAGTTCGGATTGCACGAGGTCGCGCGGGAGCGCCCCGCAATTCACCACCACGAAAGGCTCGTGCGCGCGCCCGCTGGCATTGTGAATGGCCTGGGCGAACAGCTCCTTGCCGGTGCCGCTTTCGCCTGTAATAAGCACCGTGAAATCGCTCTCCGCGTATCTTTTCGCCAGGTCCACGGTCCTGCGCATGAGGGTACTTGCGCATTTAATGTCTGAAAAATGATAGCTGGCCTGGATGCCTGCCGTGCGCGCGGCATAGGTGTACATTTCCGAGGTGGTCTTCATGGTGACCAGCGCGCCGGAGTCGGTGGGAGTGAAGGAGAGGTTGAACCTCGATCCCGGCTGTCCATCTGCGCGTGCCTCTGTGACGCCCCGGAGTTCCCTGTTGGCGAACGGTTTATGCGAGCGCAGGGCTGCCAGCCAATCCGTTTCCGGGAAGATGTCGGCGATGTTCATGGGCTGACGCCCTGCGGCAAGGTTAAGCATGGCCTGCGCGCGGCCGTTCATGCGCGTGATGGAACCGCTTTCATCAATTACGAGGATGCCATCAGGGAAAGCCTCCCCCAACATGTCGGACATGGCTATGGCCTTGCGCAGTCGCAGTTGCTCGGAAATGCTGATGGCCGCCTCCCGCAAGAAGGTAAAACTCCAGGGATGGAAGAGCGAGATGTGGCAGGAGATGGTGATACCTCCCAGAAGCCGTCTGCCCTCATCCAGAATTGGGCTTGAAACGCACACAATTTCGTGGAGTTCGCGACGGTAGTGTTCCGGGCCGTAAACAATGACCGGCTCACGCGTGTGCAGGCAGAGCGGCATACCCGCCGTGCCGCTGGATTTTTCCGAAATGATCGTGCCTGGCTCCACGGTGTTGGTGACCTTGCCCGCCCCTGTCCAGGTGCGCAGACAAATGCCCGAGGCATTGGCAAGATTCAGGAAGCACTGGAAGGTCTTAACGCTTTCATAGACCCGTTCGAGAATGGGAGCGGCAACCTCGATGAGTGTCGCTTCCTGCGTCTGCACGTCACTAAACGCGGCCCTGGACAGGGCTCGCGGCTGCGGTATCGCCTGCGGGGTGCCGAGGGCGCGGCAGCGTTTCCAGGATTCGAGGATGAGCGGCCGCACATCATCGGGCTCGCCTCCCGCTTGAAAGCGTTCCCATTGGGCGCGCGTGTGCGCCGCCTTATCTTGTGAAAAAAAGGAAAACATGGACGAGCCTCCCAGGAGCACATGTGGGACATCTTATTTTTCGTATTTTTTCGGAATTTTCCGAAATTTTTTGGGATTTCACAAGAAAAAAGCGGGGCCAACCTACTCCCTATAATATACTTTATTGATTTTACAGATAAATATTTTTCCGCATCGCTTGCGCCTGTCCTGGCATGACCATTGCTTTACGTGAATATCATCACAAAATAACACATCCAGGAGGAAAGGGAGATGGCTATCGATTTTCGTGTGAGGCCCCCATATGGCGAAGGAAAGAACCAGGTGCTTTTCAAGGGGCTTATACCGCCCAACAACCGCCTAGACGAAGCGCCCCTGATGATCGGCAGGCGCCGTGTGGCATCGGCCATTGCCGGTTCCGTGGACCAGATGGTGCAGGAAATGGACATTGCGGGCATCGACGTGGGCGTCCTCATGGGGCGCAAGACCAACAACCCCGTCTATGGCAATGCTGACACCAACGAGCTTTTTGAACTGAGCGAGAAGTACCCAGGCCGTTTTGTGGTGTTCGCGGGTATCCATCCCCAGGAAAAAGACTGGCGCGAACAGCTCGAATCCGCTGCGGCGCGCGGCGCGCGTGGCATTGCTGTTGACAGCGGCTGGTGGGTGGATGCGGTGCGTTGCGACGACCCCATGCTGATGCCCGTCTACAAGGCCTGCGAGGAAAAGGGGCTCATCGCTTCGGTCACGTCGAGCATCTACCTCGGCAGGGACGTCTCCTATTCCGATCCGGCCGCCATCCAGCGTATATCCAATGCCTGCCCTAACCTGAAGATCGTCGTCCCCCATGCCTGCTGGCCCCATACGCCGCAAATCCTGGGCGTGGCGCTCATCTGCCCCAATGTATACCTCATGCCGGACCTTTATTTTTACAACAAGCACATCCCGCTCGCCGATGCCATCGCCGACGCGGCCAACGGCTATCTCATGAAGCAGTTGCTGTTCGCCAGCTCCTATCCCTGCAGCACTTTCCAGCAGGCCAGGGAAGGCTGGGAAGCGCGTCCGCTGAGCCGCGAGGCGCTACTGCACTCAATGCATTACAACGCGGCCAGGCTGCTCGGCCTGTAGCTGAATAAAGGGGCGCGTCCTTCGGGGCCTGCCCCTTTTCACTTCCCTTTTCTCAAGCCCGGGGAGGAATCATGACAAGCCCCATGAACGTGCATCATGTGCCAATATTGTTCTTCGCCATTGTTTTCCTGGTGACGTCGCTTTTCGTCGTGAGCCTGACACAGCCGCGAACGGCCCTTGCCGCCACGAGGGTGATCCTGTGCACCAACTATCCAGTTGGCCACCCAGTGGAAAGGGGCCTTCAGGAGTTTAAAAAGCTAGTTTCCGAGCTTAGCAATGGCCGGTACGAAGTCCGTATCATTAATAACGGCAAATTCGGCAGCGTTTCTTCTGAAATGCAGGCCCTCCAGTCGGGAGCCATACATTTCATGGTGGAAAGCACCGGGAGCTGTGAGCCTTTTTTCCCTGTGCTCTCCATTTTTGACCTGCCCTATATGATCACCGATTACGAATCCGGCCTCGCGAACAAGCTGCTTGGCCCGGCTGTAACGGACTTCCTCCATTCCCTGAGCACCAGAAGGGTCGAGATACTCTCGGTCATCGGCTGTGGCGTGCGCTACATCTTCAGTAAACGCCCCGTCCACAGCCTGGAGGACGCCCGCGGGCTGAAAATGCGCACCACACCATCACGGCTGCATATGGACATCATGAGCTCGCTTGGCATGATGCCCACCCCGCTGGCGTGGACGGAGCTCTATACGGCGCTCCAGCAGGGGGTCGTGGAAGGCTGCGACCCGGAATTGCCTTCGGGGGTGGCCATGAGCTTCAGAGAAGTGGCCCCCTATTGGGCCAAGTTCGACACCAGTGCCAATGTAGGTCTGATTTTCGCCAATGCACCCTGGTGGCAGAAGCTGCCGACTGGGGCGCAAACCATGTTCATGAACGCCATCCACAAAGCTGCCAGCAACATCATCATGGCCCAGCAGCAGGCAGACAGGAAGATCATCGCCGATGAAGCGGCTCAGGGGCGCGTGGTCTATATCCCAACGCCCGAAGAAAAGGCGCGGTGGATAGGGGCCACAGCCGACGTTTATAAAAAACATCCGCAAATATCGGAAGCCATGATCGCGAAACTGCGCGAAGCGTTTGCACGCTAGGGGGAAACCATGAAGGGGAACTGCTACCACCATCTTACCAGGGTGCTTTCCTGGGCTGCCTATACCGGCCTTTCACTGATGACGCTCTTTGCGTTCGGGCAGGTCATCGCACGCTATGCATTCAACGCGGCCATGTCGTGGCCGGAAGAAGCATGCTGCTATCTTTTCCTGTGCGTCTCCTATGTGGGCATGACCCTCTGCGTGGAGAACAACAGCCATCTGCGCATCGACATCCTGTTGAAATACCTGCCAGAAAAGTTCCAGCGCGTTCTGAATATCATCGCGGAGCTGGGCGACATCCTCTTCTCGCTCATCCTGGCCTTCCTCGGTGCCTACATGGCCTGGGACATCTGGGACATGCACCAGATGACGGTCTCTTTCTATCTTCCCGTGTGGATGGTGATCTCCGTGATCCCGCTGACGGCGTTATGCATGTTCCTCTACGCCCTGCGCAATCTCGTCTCCATGCGGCAACGTCGCCTGGTCTAGGGAGGTACACATGGATCCAGCACTGATAGCGATGCTCTGCGTCCTGGCAGCATGCCTGCTGCTCAGCATGCGCATCGGCGTGGCCTTCGGTCTTGCGGCCCTGAGCGCCATCATAGTCGGCGATGTGCCGGTGATGCTGTTCATACAGAAATACTTCAACACGTTTGAGTCATACCCGCTCATGGCCATCCCCTTCTTCCTGTTCGCGGGCGAGATAATGGCTCGGGGGAGCCTGGCCGGAGTGCTCCTGAATTTCTCCAATTCGCTCGTGGGGCATATCCGCGGGGGCTTGGCCCACGTTTCCGTACTTACATGCATGTTTTTCGGCGCCCTCTGCGGCTCGGCGCCGCCAACCATGGCCGCGGTGGGCGGGATCATGATCCCGGCCATGGAGAAGCAGGGCTATCCCAAGGCCTTCGCGGGCGCAGTGAACGCAGCCGGCGGAGCGCTCGGCCCCATCATCCCGCCCAGCGTGGCCGCCATCATGTACGGCGCCTCGGCCGGGTGCTCCATCAGCGACCTATTCATCGCCTGCATCCCCAGCGGCATCATCATCGCGCTCTTCTACATGGTGGTGTCCTACGTCATCTGCCGGCGAGGCAATTACGGAACCATTTCGCCGCGCGCCTCCATAGGGCAGCGCCTGCGCGCTCTCTGGGAAGCGAAGTGGGCCATCATGGTGCCGGTTATCGTGCTCGGGGGCATATACGGCGGCATCACCACCCCCACCGAGGCGGGCGTGGTGGCCGTGGTCTATTCCCTCTTTGTGGAGATCTTCATCACCAGGCAGATGAACTGGCCGCTGTTCAAAAAGATAGCCGTAGCCGCAGCGCGCAATACCGGCATCATCATGATCATTATTGCCGGCGCCAACGCCATCGGCCAGATGATGCTTTTTTTCGGAGCCGACCAGCTTGTGCTAGACCTGTTCACGGGCATCACCGGCAACCGCTGGGTTATTCTCGGCATGTTCGTGGCGCTCTTTTTCGTGCTTGGCTGCTTTATGGAAGGCGGGGCTGTCATCCTCATCCTCACGCCACTGCTCATGCCCGTCATCGCGCAATATGGTATCAACCCCATCCATTTCGGCGTCATCTTCATTTCCACCATTGTTTCCGGCGTCATCACGCCACCGGTGGGGATCAACCTGTATCTGGCATGCAGCATGTCTGGCGCGCCCTTTATGGAAGTTTGCCGCGCAATCTTCCCGTTTACGCTTTGCATGCTGGCGCAATCGCTGGTGATTGCCTTCATTGAACCCATTTACCGCATCCTGCTCTGATAGGAAAGGAGGGAAGAAGCAATGAACAAGAAAAAGCCGCTGGCCATTATCACTGGGGCTGGCAGAGGCATAGGACGCGCCTGCGCGGAGCTTTTACAACCCGACTACACCATTGTGGTTCTCGACCTTAAGGGGGCGGAAGAAGCCGCCAGGGAACTGGGGCATGGCGCCATCGGCATCACGGCGGATATCACTAACGAGGCATCCTGCGCCAAAGCGGCCCTGCGCGTGCGCGAGATGGGCGGGGCCGAGGCGCTGGTGCATTGCGCGGGCGTTTTTGTCGGCTTCGGCGTACCGCTGGCAGACATGGCCCCGGCAAGCTTTGAAACCCAGATGAAGGTGAACGTGGACGGCACCTTCCTGATAGTCCACGCCTTCTGCCCAGTGCTCAACGCCAATGCCCGGGTGGTGCTCTTCTCCTCGCGCGTGGCGCGGCTTGGCACCACGCGCATGGAGATCCACGACGCCACAAACGGACATTACAGCGCATCCAAGGCGGCGGTGAATTCCCTGGTCAAGTCCTTCGCCCTCGAGCTGGCGCCCCGCGGCATCCGCGTCAACGGCGTGGCCCCGGGTCCCATCGCCACCGACATGGCTACCGGCAAGGAGCAGGGCATAGTCTCCCATGTGCCCCTCGGCAGGATGGGCAGCCCCCAGGAAGTGGCGAAATGCGTACGCTTTCTGGTGTCCGAGGACTCGTCGTTCGTCACCGGCCATGTGCTGGATGTTAACGGCGGCATGAGTATGTTCTGATGGCGCGCCATCACAAACAGGACAAGGAAACTGAGATGTCAGAACTGAGTGTGCTCCAGCCTGCGAAACTCGGCGGCATTGAATTGCGGAATCGCCTGGTGGTGCCCCCCATGGCGACCTATCTCGCGGACCCAAAGGGCCGGGTAACGGACGAGCTCATCGCCTATGCCCGGGCCAGGGCAGCAGGGGGCTTCGGACTCTATATCGTGGAAGCCACCTATGTTGACCCCGTGGGCAAGGGCTTTACCCGGGGAGTCGGCATCGACGCGGACGACAAGATCCCGGGGCTGCGACGGCTCACGGATGCCGTCCATGCCGCTGGCGGCAAAATCTCCATCCAGTTGCACCATGCCGGGCGCGAAACCACTTCCGCCATCACAGGCATGCCCATCGTGGCCCCTTCAGACTGCCCGGTCTGCTACTCCGACGAAGCAGTCCACGAGCTTTCCGTTTCGGAAATCCACGACATAGTCCGGCGTTTTGCCATGGGCGCGCGTCGGGCGAGGGAGGCGGGCTTTGACGCCGTCATGATTCATGGCGCGCACGGCTACCTGCTGACGCAATTCCTTTCGCCCTATACCAACAAGCGCACAGACGCCTACGGCGGCTCACTGGAAAATCGTCTGCGCATCTCACTCGAAATCATTGAGGCCGTGCGCAAAGAAGTGGGACCGGCATTTCCCGTGACCTACCGCATGACCACCGAGGAGGGCGTGCCCGGCGGCCTCACGCTTCAGGAGAGCGCACGTGCAGCCAAAGCGCTGTGCGCCATGCCCATCGACTGCCTGCATGTGGTGGCGGGCAACTATGCCACCAACCAGCTCATCATCCCCCCGGCAAGCTATGGAGACATGACGAACCGGCCACGCCTCCAGGTAATCCGCGCGGCCGTGGGGCCGGACGCCATCCTGGCCGTTTCCGGGCGTATCACCAATGTATTTCAGGCAGAAGCCCTGTATCGGGAAGGGCTCGCTGATTTTATCGGCATGGGCCGAGCCTCGCTGGCTGACCCCGAACTTCCCAAACGGGCCGCGAGGGGCGACCACAGGAGCATCCGCAGCTGCATCGGCTGCAATGACGGCTGCATCGGGCGTACTAGCCGGGAGATTTCTGTAGGCTGCGCCATCAACCCCCTCACCGGGCACGAGCGGGAAGTGGAAACCACCCGTGCGGGAGTGCCCAAAAAGATACTGGTAATCGGAGGCGGCCCCGCCGGCATGGAAAGCGCCTGGCTTGCGGCGCAACGCGGACATAAAGTCATCCTCTGCGAAAAGGAGGGGCGTCTGGGGGGCCAGTTCCTCCTGGCGGCCTATCCGCCGAAAAAGAACGACATCTTCATCTACCTTGAACATATGGCCGCGCGCCTTGCGGAAGCTGGGGTGGAAACGCGGCTCGGCTGCACCGCCGACCCAAGCATTGTGGAAGCTGAAAAGCCGGACATGGTTCTGTTGGCCACCGGCGGCACACCGCTCCGCATTCCCTTTCCCGGACTGGAAAGCCTCCCGCATACCACCGCCCAGGCGGTATTGCGCAATGGCCTCGATGACCTCGGCAAGCGCGTAGCCATCATCGGGGGCGGTATGGTGGGATGTGAAACGGCGGAATTCATCGCCGATACGGGCAGGCAGGTCAATGTCATCGAAATGCAGCCCACAGTACTTGGTGAACTGTTCTTTACTGTGAGGGACGCCCTTCTCGGGCGGCTGGAGTCCAAAGGAGTGCGCATTCATACGGACCGAAAGGTTCTGCGCTACGAGGACGGCTACGTCGTCGCCGCGGACAGCGCCGGCACAGAGAAGAAAATCGGCCCCGTGGACACCGTCATCCTGGCCCTGGGCGTCAAGCCCGATGAGGGCCTGGCGAAAGAACTGGCGACCATGCACATCCCCTTCATCAGGCTGGGGGATTGCGAGAAGCAGGGGAATTGCCGCCACGCCACGTCAATGGCTCTTGAAACACTGGGCATATAAGGGGGACTCGATGATGAGGAAGGGATATCTGGTGGCCGGCATCATGACACTTGCGCTGCTCTTGCCGGGCGGGCAGGAGGGGGCGTGCGCCATCGACTTCAAAGCGCGAGGTCTCTGGCAGGTTGGCTTTGGCGTTAACGTCAACAGCCTCGCGGAAAAACAGGGGGACACGCGCCTCAACAATCCCATCAGCAATGACAAGTTCAAGGCCCGGCAGCGCGTGCGCCTGTGGCTCGATGCCATCGTTTCCGAAAACCTTTCGGGCGCGTTGAATTTCGAGATCGGCCACCAGCGGTGGGGGCAGGCATCCACAGGAGCGGCACTTGGCGCTGACGGGAACATCATCAAGCTGCGCCAGGCATATATCGACTGGCAGATCCCGGACACCGGCATCCAGACGCGCATGGGCATCCAGAACCTGACGTTGCCGCAGGCCGCCGGAGAGAGCAATATCCTGGCCGACAAAAGCGTTGCCGGCATCGTGACCTCATGGCAGGTCAACGAGAATTTCGGTATCACCGGCATGTGGTTGCGCCCGTATAACGACAACTACACGGGCAAGAATGCCGGCTACCTGGACAATCTCGACCTCTTTGTGCTGAGCCTGCCCATCCAGACCGGGGCGCTGAAAATGACCCCCTGGGTCATGCTCGGCATGCAGGGCCGGAACACGTTCAAGGTTCCCAATGACCACGGGGGCTACAACTACGTTTTCACGGGCTACGACGGTGGCAACCTGGTGGGCTCGCTGGGTTCCGTGCCCTTCGGCAATGTCAATCAGCCGCATTCCACCAGCAAGACCTATGGCGAACTGTTCTGGGGGGCCTTGCCGCTGACGCTGGACCTCGCCCCTTGGCGCTTCGAGTTTGAATTCGACTACGGCTATGCCGCGCCCATGGGCCGCTACTCGGTGGAGGAAATACTTCACGGCGTTCATTACGGCACGCAGAGTGCCAGCACCGAGCGCCAGGGCTGGCTTGTCAAGGCGCTAGCCGAATACAAGTTCGACTGGGGCGTCCCAGGCATCTTCGGCTGGTACAGCTCCGGCGATGACGGCAACCTGAAAAACGGCTCGGAGCGGCTGCCATTCCTTTATGCGCAGACCAACTTCACCAGCATGCTGGGTGATGCCACCTGCCTGTATGGCGGCATCGGCGGCAATGATCGCTCGATGTCCTTCGATGGCACCTGGGGCCTCGGCCTGCGCATCAAGGATATCTCCTTCATCGAGGGCGTGCAGCACCTTATCCGCGCAACGTGGATCCAGGGCACCAACGACCCCTCCATGGTCAAGTATGCGGCCTTCCTGTCCCGCGGCGTCTCTGACCCGTGCATCGCATGGCAGGGCGTGCCCGATACCCTGGATTATTACCTTACCCGCAATGACAACCTGCTTGAATTCAACCTGCATACGGTGGTCAACATCTACGAAAACCTCAAGATGGGCGTTGAATTTGGCTATGTGGTCAACATGCTGGACAAGGATACCTGGAAGCGGCCGGATGATACCACATTCTCCAAAACGGACATGTGGGTGGCGGATGTGGTTTTCACATATTCCTTTTAGCGCACGGGGATAGAGAAAAAATGGACACGCTGGGGAGAAGCATTGAACGCCTAACGTCAAAGGCATTCATAACCGAGCGCCTTTTTTAGGCCCAAAATTACCCCGCCGGGAGGCAGATGGGGAGGGGAAAGTCGGACAATTGAATTGAACCGACAAAGCCCCATCAAAACCAGCCATTGCCAGAATACTGGGAGAGTTGGGGGAGACGTACAAGCAAGGGTAAACCAAAAAAGGTTGGATGCAAAATATTTTGCATCCAACCTTTTGAATTTATTCTGGTACCGGGAGCGAGACTTGAACTCGCAAGGCCGTGAGGCCGGCGGATTTTGAGTCCGCTGCGTCTACCAATTCCACCATCCCGGCATGGCTATTCCTTATATGTCTTTGCGGCTATGGTCAAGCATTATTCCTGTGTGCGGGCTTAACCGGCTGTTTTCATCATGCCGCATTACAACGCATCGCCAGCTGCTATATTCCAGCACAAGCTGCTTTTCAGGCACAGGCGGCACACGCAACCGATCTGCCTTATGCTGCTCTGCCCATGGTCATTGCCATGGAATATGGCATTTCAAAATATTATGGCAGGTCTTGCCTTGAAAGACAGGGAGGAAAAATGAATCCGCGCATTCCCGGCGGAATTCTGAACGGCGCACCCAACGTGTTCATCCAGATGCACAGTTTCCACCCCGCCGGTTTGCCACTACGGCTCAGATAAGCCATCCCACCCCACCTGAAATGGCTTTTTCACTGGCAAAACGTCTTTACGCGCTTGCCGAATCCAGAAATTTATCATAGTGGCAAAGACATGACAAATTTTGCAAAAATCACCTCCCATCCCCTTATCAGGGGCAAGCTGGATGTCACAAAAGACAACATAATCCATGGCTGGCTAATATGCCCTTTTGACGATGCCCATCCCCTTGTCTATGTGGACGACAAGCCGGCCGTGCTGCTGGAAGCCTCTATGCCAAGGCCTGATGTCTGCCAGTATTTTGGCGTAAAAGAGCCAATTAATTCCGGCTTCGCCTGCCGTTTGCCAGCATCACCGGGTGGCGCGGTCCTCACGCTCCATGCTGTAACCAGCAGCGGAATTTATCTGGTGGACAGGAAAAAACTTGGCGAGCCAGTTGGGGAAAGAAATTTTTTGGCGCAGATGGCGGCGGCCATTCCCATTGCCAGCCAAAAGCAATCGGTTGCCATTGTCTGCTGGGATGGAGCCCACAATCCGGTTGGGCGGGCCAGAGTCCTTTATGACATTGCCAGTCCACACCGCCCCACTGTGCTTGTGGCATATCTTCATGACGAATTTGGCAGCGAAGTCTGGCGGCCCTTGCAAAGATGGGCTGGCAATCTTATCGCAATTCCATGGTCGCAAAGGCATGTAGGCCACGCCCTGCTGCGCCAGTATGGCATCAATTTTGACACAGTCTGGATCTGCAAGCCAAGGCTGCCCTCCTTTCAGCTTGCCGCAGCCATTTCGCACTCCCACACCCGTTATATTCTTGATATCGATGATGATGAGGAAGCCTTCATCAGGCGCCAGACAGAATCCCTTTGCGATTACGATGCCCCTGGTCTGGGATTGGCGAATTACTTGCGGGATAACATTGCCAACCGCACAGTAAGCGGGCCGGCCCTTCAAAAAAGATTTGGCGGTCACCTGATCCGCCATGTCCGCGCACCGCTCCAGGTGCCACCGGCCCCCCGGGAGGAAACCATAAATATTGGTTTCATAGGCACAGTTCGGGACCATAAAAATGTGCTCCAACTGGCAAGGGCTGTAAGGATGCTTGCTGCAGATGGTAAAAACCTGGCCTTTCATATTTATGGGGATGTGCAGCCACCCAGCCTGCGGGATGATCTGGAAAATGCTGGAGCCATCATTCACGGACCGTTGCAGTTTTCCGCCCTGCCTGGCGCGCTTGCCAAAATGCATGTTCTCGTCAGCGGCTTTCCTGTTTCCGCGCAGGAAAGGGATTATTACGATGCCTCCGCCGCCCAGGTGCCAGCCAAGATATTTGATGCGCTTGCGGCAGGAAGGCCGGTTCTTGTGCCGGCATCACAGGCTGTGGCAGATCTTGAAAATGTGACAGGCATCCATCTTTTTACGGAGGCCGATTTTCCAGCAAAATTGAAGGCCGCCCTGGAAAGCAGAGAACATATCACCCTGCCGCAGGATTTTACGCCATCTGGCGCTTTTCCAGTTTTTGTCCAGGCTGAAAAGGCTGCAACACATGTCAAGCTGCCAATTACCGTGCCAGTAGCGCCATACGCGGCTGATGCCGCGCCTGCCATTGTCCTTGTCTGGAAGCAGCGGGATGCGGCCCTGTATGGAGGCCGCCTCGATCAGATTGCCAGAAGCTGCAGACATATCCTGCCAGACTACAGGCTGTTTGTGCTGGAGTTTTCGCACAAGTCCGCACCAGAGCCTGCACTCAAGCTGAAAAATGTTGGTGGGGAGGAGGAAATTGAGCCTGTTCCGGTTTTACATGCAGGCGATTTTGAACTGACTGGCGATTTTGAGATTGAAGCCAGCCTTTTGGAGGAACAGCAGCCGGACAACAATTATTTTGACGATGCATCCCTTCTGTCCGGCCTTGCGCAAAGAAAAACATGCGGCCTTGTCCAGGATGGCGCCAGCTACCGGCTTATTGAATACAAGGATGCTGTGAATTTGCAGAATCGGGTCATGGAATTTCTTGCATCTGAAAATTTGCGCATCGATAACACACTTTTTGTGCTTTTTCCTGTGATAGACGAGTTGGAAAACATTGAAGATATTTTGCGGCCCTATATAAAGATTGCTGACATAGTGGACAATGAGCTGGGTTGGGCCAGCGACGGCGCACGGGCAGGACGTCTGCTGGATCAATATTTCCGGATTGTGAATTATTGCAGCCATGTTGTCTTCAGCTCACAGCATGCACAGGACTTTTTTACAAGCCACAATTTTTGCGATTCTGACAGAACAAAAATGATTCCCAACTGGTATGAAACACCGCCTGGCTTTATACCGAAATTCAGCAAGCTCGATGACCATAATAGGCATCTGTTCTATTCCGGCAATATGAACGATCGCATTGACTGGCAGCTGCTGCGCAGGATCGTGGAGATGCCTGGCGTGAAAATCCATCTGGTAGGAACATGCAAGCTCAAACCAGAGCAGCTCGCAGCCCTGATCGCAGACGGCGCCATCTATCATGGCGCCACAACCGAAAAAGAAACTCTGGAGCTGCTGACTTATATGGATGCGGCCATAATTCCGCTCTTGCCTGACGATATTTCCAGGTATATGGATCCCATCAAGGTTTGCATGTACAGGGCTGTGGGACTGCCAGTCATCTGCCCTGCCTGCATGAACTTTTCCGGCACTGGCATTCTGGCTTTTGAAACTCCTGGCCAATGCCAGGGCATCATAAATACTCTGCCAGAGCGCAAGCATTGCCAGCCCCTGCAAGCACCCCATGCTGCCGCCTATGCCGCTTTGATCAAAAAATTCCATCCAGCCAGCAACTGATCCCCATCCATATCACAGGCCATGCCCTGCCCCAGTCAAGCCCGGTAATGCCCATGGCAACCGGGCACGACTGAGCTGTCACAAGCACAAGACAAGTTTATTTTTTTCTTGCATACTTTGTATGTATCAATTATGAATAAGTAATGCATTAATGAGACGTATTTGATGACGGCATGGCTGCCTTTTTTATGGGAGCGCAGGACATGACTATTGCTACACAAACACATGAAAAGCACCTGTTAGCGGCAATTCCTGGGGATGCTTTTTTTTATTTCCCCACAAGATTAATTGCGATATTTCAATTATTTACCCTAAAAGCAGCTAATAAAAACAAAATTTGGGCCTTTGGGTGCCTCTTCTATTTAAATTTGCCACATGTAAAAGCACACAGTTTCAGATAATGCCTCACCCAAATTTTAACATGCTAGATGCATGCGCATGCTGGGCTCGCATGGAGTGATCAAAAAACTGAAAGCTGCAGGCTTGAAATATATGCGCGCTTGCGGTCGTCATGTTGTGCGTGGAGGCGCCAGCATTATCACTCTCTCCCTCGTTGTGGGGAATTATACAATCGCCCTTTTGGGCAACATAGGAAGACAGTGCGGCATTTCACTTAAGAAAAACAGATGTGGTATGGCTTAAAATCCATTCAGCAGGAAAATTAGGCCATACGCATAACAATTTCCTCCAAACCAGCAGCCCTGGGTATGATCGACAATGCTGCCAGGGAGCTGGGATTGACAAGATCGGGTTTTATAGTAGTGGCGGCTGGGGAGTATTGCAAAAAATCATGATAAAAGAATATAACAATATAAATTCAATCCAGAGATAGCAAAAAATGCCATCTAATAAAAAGAGCTTAATCGGACTACTAAAAAAAAATTTGCCAAAAGATGTAAATATATTCGATGAAAAATATGAATATCGAGACTATAAAAATATCAATGATGAAATAAATATATTAATAAAGATATTAAAAGAAACCAATCAAATAAACTGGGAGGCATATCTTGAAAACAATCAGGATGTAAAAATTTCGAATATGGATCCTGTAGAACATTATCTTCTGCATGGAATATATGAAGGGAGGAAAATAACAAGTAATAATGTAAATGCTATAGCTGCAAATATTGGCCCTGATGTTTCTATAATAATACCAAATTTTAACAATTGTACATTTTTGCGAAAATGTTTGAGTAGCGTATGTAACCAGAGCCTAAAAAATATTGAAATAATAGTTATTGATGATTGTTCAACTGATAATTCTGTTAAAATTATAAAAGATTTTTGCCAGAGAGACAACAGGATAAAACTTATAGAATTTAAAAGTAATAGATCAGCAAATGTTGCAAGAATAACTGGAATTGAAGCATCTAGTGGGAAATATATAATGTTTGTTGATCCAGATGATTTTTTGCAACCTGATGCATGTGAAATTGCAATACAAACAATTAAACGTGGTTATGATATAGTAGGATTTGGAGCAAATATAATAAATCAAGCATATATGGATAAAAAAGATGTTGAAGATGGAGATAAATATTTAAATCGTGCAGTTCCTGGTTTTTATACAAGAGA
>CAJUMQ010000028.1 GCA_910587035.1 uncultured Desulfovibrio sp.
TGCTACCAAAAGTTATTGCAAAAATCACACCTGAAAATTTGTTACACCGCCCAAACATTTCTGGGTAGTCTGAATCTATAGTAAAAGAACCCGCGCTTGCGGTAAAGATATGGGCAAATATGTCCTTTGCCGCAATGAGAATTTTGGAAATTTTGAGCTGCCATGTGACCCCCTGTGTGACCCCATAGGGCTAAAATCACTAAATTCGGGGTCACAGGAGGATTTTTTGAGCAAAAAATTATTCAAAAAAAAAAGAGAAAAATTACAGCGAGTTAGCTATAATTTTTCTCTGAAAAATGGTGCCGAGGGCGGGACTCGAACCCGCACGGCAATTGCCACTACCCCCTCAAGATAGCGTGTCTACCAGTTCCACCACCTCGGCGCGGAAGATAATATATGCCAAAAGAATGTTGCTTGCAAGAGTTTTATGTCAAAATTTTTTGCATCCGTAAATAGGCTAGCTATGGCATATGCCATCGCGCCATTGTAGTGCAAAGGCGCGCGTTGTTTCACGCTGCGGAGAATTTGGCCCAAAATGGGCCACTCTCCCCCCCAAGGATATTTTCAGGGCGAACAATGATACAGGCGGCTTGCATGGTGTGCATATTCTGGATGCCGCTGTCAGGAGCTTATCCGCACAGTCTCTTTTTTGAGGAAATCGGCAGGCATGTATGTCATTTTAGCCTGACGCAATCCCTCCTCATCCAGATCCTGAGCCCGGTTTATCCACACATAGCCCTTGCCTGCATTGCGGGCAAATTCGTAATTCATGGCCTGATAGACACCCTTGTAACCATTAAGCCCCTTTTCAAAATGGACGCCAAGCGACTGCTCATCCAGGCTCTCGCCAACGCTGAAGGCAATCATCCTGTTGTCTACATACAGTGAACCGCCCACAAGATTGCGAAATTGATCCCAATTGGTGAGTACACGCCTTATGGCATCATTTTCAGCTCTGAGCGATGGAGAATCATCACATTCATGCCAATGGCACCATACATCCTGCACTTCCAGCACATCACATGCCGTATCCACTCCCAGGGGCTTGTAGTCCGGTTCGCCATATGTCTTTATATAACTGTTGAGATGATTACGCTTTTTGTGAAAACGGTTGCCCGCGAGGCTGGCAAGATCATCCTGTCTGTACAGGTATTCCCATTGCCCTCTTTCCTCCACGCATTCGCATTTATCGCCGATGGCGTCTTTAAGGATGCCTGAAAGCTCGACAGGCACACGGATAAATTCGAGGGTGCCTGATGCTGCCATGGATTTGAGCAGATCCTTCCAGTCAGCCTTGGCCCAGTCACCCAGGGGCGCCCAGAAAACAGGTTTGGGCAAAGTCTGCCTTATCCAGCAGAGATTGTCTGCAAAGCACCATTCCAGGCCAAAATATTCCTGCCACCCCCACAGATTCGCCAGGGTATAATCAAGTGATCTCCTGGGGGTGGCATCCCACAGTTCATAATATTCATCTTTCCGATCAATCGTCACAGGAGCGAAGTTTAAAGACATTACAATTCCTTTGGATATGGCGGCGGACATTACCGCGCGCAGAATTATTTATCATTTTCAGGATTTTTCAACTGCATCCCTTTTCATCGCAAAACGCATCCAGTTCAACCTGGCTGTGACATACAGCATAATTACTGCCTGGATGCATTGTGAAATGAGCATGGCAGCAAAAACACCACTGGCCGTGCCCCACAGATAGTGCCCCAAAAACCAGCCAAGGGGAATACGCACAATCCAGAATGTTCCGCCAAAGACCATCAGGTTATAACGGGTGGCGCCAGCGCCAACCATGATGCCGCCCATGACTGTACTGGCAATGGAAAAGGGGGTGGAAACAAGATTATAGGACAGATAGCTTGCAATCTGCAGTCTTGTGGCCGGATCCTCAGACAAAAAGGCAGCAATTTCCTGTCTGTATGGCCACAGACAGATGGCGACACATGTCATGGCCGCGCATGCGATGCCTGTAAGCTGCAGGCCAATTCGCCTGGCCTGGCGGGGCTTGCCTTCGCCAAGACTGTTACCCACAAGCACGGCACAGGTCATATTAAAGGCCATGCCAGGCATAAAAAGCAGGGCCTCGGCCCTTAAACCCGCTGTCAGGCCAGCAAGGGCGCTGACACTGTCCCTGGGCAAGGAGGCAACCAGCACAAAAAGGGCCATGTAACCAGATTGCCAAACCAGGGATGCGGCGCCAGCCGGCACAGCCACCCGCAGGAGATATGGCAGAGCCTTTTTAAGCCAGGCAATGTCCGGCAGAGTTTTAAAGTCAAGATAACCGGACCTCCACAACAAAAAACAGTTGGCAAAGGCCCCAATGGCCTGAGTGGACACATTGACCCACATTAAACCAGTATAACCCATGGCTGGAATGCCGAACCAGCCCAGGCCAAAACCAAGTGAGCCAAAAAAATTGGCGCCACATACCAACGCCGCAACCCAGAGGGGAGGAAGCACCTGCCTTGTGGAGCGGAACAGCACCCCGGTGGCGGAATAGACATATTGCAGGGGGAGGCCAATGATTGCGATATGCCATATGTCGCGGCTGATGGGTACTATATCCTCCGGCATGCTCACAAGATAAAAAATATCATCACCAAATATCCAGGCCGGAAAGGCCATGGCAAGGCCAAGCCCAAGACTTCCGGCCACGGTGGTGAAGATATACAGCTTTGCACGCAGGAGACGGCCCATGCCAATGGACTGGCTGATGGCCGCGGTGGCGCCACTGCAGATGGACATGACGATGACCATTAAAAACAGGGCGCACTGGGTCACGAGACCAAGTGACGCCTGCACATCGCTTCCCAGCTGGCCAGCAGCCCAGATGGTGATGATACCTGTAAAAAAAAGCAGGTACATCATCAGCATCTGGGGCCATGTGAGGCGCCAGATATCCCTTGCTCCAAACCCCAGTTTTTTGGGGGAGAGAATTCCTAAATGCCTTTCAGGCATTCCTCCAGATCCCTTGCAGTCTGGCGGCGGCGTATGAGCCTGGCAGAGCCATCGGCGCTTATAAGAACCTCTGCGGGCAGAAACCGCTGGTTATAATTTGATGCCATGCTGAAGCCATAGGCGCCGGCATCCAGCACTCCGATGAGATCGCCTGCCTCTATTTTTGGCAGGAGGCGGTTTTTTGCCAGAATATCGCCACTTTCGCAGATATTGCCCACAACCGTCTGCATCATTGGCTTTTCGGAATCACCCTTTTGCCTGTAAATTTCGATATCATGGAAGGAATCGTACATCACGGGACGCTGCAGCACATTAAATCCAATATCCGTGCCAGCATAATGCGTATGGGCATTGCTTTTGACAGAGGTTACACGGCCGAGGAGAATTCCGCATTCCGCGACAACATAGCGCCCTGGCTCCACCAGAAAACGGCCACGATAGCCTGTCTTTGCAGCCCAGGATCGAATTGTGGCATCCAGGCCCCTGCCAAGGGCGGCCATGTCCAGCCTCTCCTCATGGTCGTATTTGTGATAGGGAATGCCAAATCCTCCGCCAAAATCGAGGATCTCAAGCTGTCTGAAAACATCTGGCGGCAGATTCTCGGCGATCTGGAGGAGTATGCCGGCGGCATCCAGAAATCCATCAGGCTTCATGAACAGGGATCCAATATGCTGGTTAAGACCTGATAGCACCAGCTCATGTTTATTCAGGATCGCAAGGATGTCATCAAGCCTGTCTGCGCCAATGCCGAACTTGGTGTTCGCCCCTGCAGTGATAACCTTTGCATTGTGCCCTTCGCCAATGCCGGGATTTATGCGAACCATCACCCTGCCACCGCGATTCAGGGTTCCGTACATGTCCAGCTGGCACAGGGAATCCACACTTACAAGACAGCCATGGGTAATGGCCTCAAGCATTTCGGCTGGTGTATTGTTGTTGGATATGTAGAGAATATCTTCCGGCTCGTATCCGGCAAGAGTATCCATCGCCAGCTCACCTGGGCTCATGGCATCAACTGTCAGCCCCTCATCCCTGATGATTTTTAATAGAGCGGGATTGGAATTGGCCTTTACCGAATAATTGACCACAAAGCCCTCATACGAGGACAGGGCTTTGAGATCGCGGCATCTCTGGCGCAAAATATTTTCGTTATAGACGTAGAGAGGAGTGCCGTGGGCATCAGCAAGCTCATGCGGAGTGATCTCTCCAAAAAAATTTATACTGTCTGTGTATTGGGAGCGGATGGCGAACATTTATCCTCCAGCATGGTTGTTGGTTTATGGCAAGGGGGAGCTGGCGAGCCACGCCTGGAATGCAGCCCTTGCGCGATCCGAGTACAGGGCTCTGCGCTCCTTTTTTTTGATCTTCCCCCCCAGTTCCGGCATCAGACCAAAGTGGGCATTGGAGGGCTGGAAGTTTTTCACCGGTCTGCGCAAATGGCAAAGCAGCGCGCCCAGAGCTGTCTCTGGCGGGGGGGGAGATGGTGGCAAACCTTTGGCTCGCCCTGCAAGATAGAGTGCTGTCCAGAGACCTGATGCGGCGGATTCCACATACCCTTCAACACCTGTTATCTGGCCGGCCAGAAAAATGTTCCTGCGATTTTTAAGCGACAGATCATCCGCCAGCACTTCCGGAGCATTGACATATGTATTGCGATGCATGCTGCCATACCTGGCAAATTGCGCATTCCCAAGGCCCGGAACAAGCCGGAAAATGCGCAGCTGCTCGCCTTGAAGCAGTTTTGTCTGGCAGCCAACAAGATTGCAGGTCTCCATGTTGCTTTTTTCCGGCCTGAGCTGCAACACAGCCCATGGCCTTTTGCCAGTGCGCGGGTCAACCAGGCCCACCGGTTTTAATGGCCCAAAAGCCAGGGTGCGCGCTCCTCTCGCAGCCAGCGCCTCGATGGGCATGCAGCCCTCGAAATGTCTTTCCTCATCTGTATGGGCTGGCTGAAAAATTTTGCCCTGGCAAAGAGCTGCATGAAAAATCTCATATTCTTCCCTGGTAAATGGACAATTCAGATAATCGCCAGGGTTGTCATCCCCGTTTTCATTGCCATAGCGGGATGCCCTAAACACAATGCCCATATCCAGAGAAGCAGTCCAGACGATTGGCGCAATGGCATCGTAAAAATAGCAATGGCCATGGCCGCACAAATCCGCCATTTCTCTGGCAATGCCATCGCTGGCAAGGGGGCCTGCCGCGATTATGACAGTGTGCGCCCCGGCTTCGGCAAGCGCTGCATCATCAAGGGAATCAATGCGCCGGTTGATCAGCTTTATATGGGGAGAAGCAGTAACCATTTCTGAAATCGTCCGGGCGAAAGACTCCCTGTCAACTGCCAGGGCCTTTCCTGCTGGTATGGCGCAGGCATCCGCTGCGGCCATGATCCGGCTGCCAAGGGCCCGCATTTCAATCTTTAACAGGCCAACCCCGCTGGCGGGATCATTTGAACGGAATGAATTTGAACAAACCAGCTCCGCCAGATCATTGCTGACATGGGCTTCGGAACGATAGCCTGGTTTTTGTTCAAAAAGGGTGACGCGCAGGCCCCGTGCAGCCAGGGCAAGTGCGCATTCACAGCCCGCAAGGCCAGCGCCTATTATGGCAAAATCTGTTTCAGGCAATGCAAAATCCTGTTTTTGGCATATCTTGCGCCAAAACTCCCCCAAATTCAAGTTCCCTAGTGGCGGTCTTCCGGCCTGGAAAAAATGATTGCACTACAGGCCAGAAATGATGCCCGGGGAGACGGCACATTGGCGCAATGAGACTCTATCTGACAAGCTCTATGTCAAATAGAACCTTGTCACCAGGATGCATCATGATTGCCGCATATACAGCCCTGCCCGATTTGTCGCAGGCATATCTTTGCACATGCGCCACAGGAGAGCCACAAGGGATGCGCAGATGAAGCGACGCATCGGGCGAGGCTGTGCCAATGGTCAGCTGCTGCCTTGCCCTGACAATATTAATCTTCAGCTAATCCATTACAGGTATTACAGTTGTGGCATTGAATCTGTCTGGAGCGCGGTCAAAGATATCCTTGTCCAGATAAAGATCAATGTAGGCAAAACGGATGTTATCCTTGATATGCACGCGGCGCATATAGCGATAGACAGGCACAGGCTCAAGCTGCCAGGGAGCCAGCAGCGGGCAACTCGTGGTATCGTAGGCCTCAAGCAGCTCCACACTGGCGCCCTCGATTCTTTTGACAAGATTTTGCCATGATGTGTGCATGCTCTGAAAGATCTTGCGCGGCAGACTTGAGGCCACATGAACTCCTCTGCCCTGCCTGGAGGTAAGGTAACCTTCGGCCACAAGCATCTGCACAGCCTGCCTGACAGTAACCCGGGCCACATCAAAATGTGCGGCCATCTGCAAAAGATTTGGCAATCTGGCCCCAGCCGGAAGCTTTCCAAGCTCTATCTGCTGGCGGAAAATATCCGCAAGCTGGATGTACAGGGGCTGCCCTGGCCTGATAAATTGAACCGGACCAGGAAAATTCAGGTAAAAATCCGTGTTATCGCCCACAATTCACCTTTTAAGGTTAAGTCAATTGAATGTATTATAAAAAAGACGGAACCGGCCTGCAGGCAGATTTTCAGATTGCCAGGCGACAGGCGCAAAGACGGCAAATTTTCCCCATTCAACTTTTGTTGACAAAATGACATGCCAGGCTGAAATTGCCACAATTTTAATCATCGCATGCCAGATATTTGCCCTGGCGCCTGGTGCCAGTTTGATCCCCCGACTCTGAAAAAACACAATGGTTTTGCACGTTTTCTCAATAATATGTCATTCTCCTCTTCCCTGCAATGTACAGGCATTTTGCCCATTTATGTGGCAAAATAAGTATTGCCGCCTGATATTGCCATCACCTTGAAGAAATGGAAAATCCCCTGTAGTATCCTTGGCGATGCTATTTGGTAAATATCAGATCGTAATCTTCAGGGAGGGCCGCAGTGGCAGCCGCAACATGCATATTCGCGGCTGGGTCTGCGCCCTTGCCATCATATTTGTGCTTGCCCTTCTGGCATGCAATGCCTGGTTATGGAATGAATGGCTTGATGACCTGAAGATCAAGTCCGAATTAAAAAATGCCCAACTTGTCATTGACGAACAGAGGCATCAGACCATAAATCTTGCCGGCCGCATCACAGCCCTGAGCCAGGATCTTGAACGTGTGCAGAAATTTGATTCCCGCCTGCGTCTCATGATGAACATGGAAAAGGACGCGGCGGAAATTGGCGACAGCCCTGGCGATTTTTCCCGCACATATCTGCCCGTGCACAGACAGGCCCTGGCGGCCCGAAAAATGCAGGAATTTCTGGACAGGCTGTCGGAAGCCAC
Organism: uncultured Desulfovibrio sp.; assembly: GCA_910587035.1. GTDB lineage: Bacteria > Desulfobacterota > Desulfovibrionia > Desulfovibrionales > Desulfovibrionaceae > Desulfovibrio. The sequence continues at coordinate 7,318 of CAJUMQ010000028.1, forward strand.
CAAACTGGAGGAAGTGCGCCAGCAGGATCTTTTGCGCACATTGCGTGAAAATCGCGGCATACTCACATCCATGCCATCCATCTGGCCTGTTACCGGCTTTGTGTCCTCGAGTTTTGGCGGCAGGCGCTCCCCCTTCGGAATGGGTTCCCAGTTCCACAAGGGGCTTGATATCAGCAACCGCATCGGCACTCCCATTGTCGCTCCGGCAGATGGAACAGTCATCCTCTCCAGACCGGATGGCGCATATGGCAACAGTGTGGAGATCAATCATGGCGGCGGCATTATCACAAAATACGCGCACATGCAGCGGGCAACGGTAAAGGAGGGCGACTGGGTCAAAAGGGGCCAGGTTCTGGGGCATATAGGCATGACTGGGCGCACCACCGGGCCACATCTGCACTATGAGGTGCGCGTCAATGGCGTGCCTGTCAATCCCATGCGATATATTCTGGAATAGGTCTTTTTGCATGTATCTACACAAGGGCTGCCCTGCAGGCATGTGCAAGGCCACATGCACGATACCGGTTTTACAAATCGGCAACCATCAAAAAAAATTTTCCTGGCTCTAGGGAGGTCACACATGGCAAAACTTGGCGAAATGTCCATGATTTTAAAACTTCTGGGTGGACTGGTGCTCGGCGCGCTGCTGGGCTTTGTGGTTAATGAGCCGGTGATGGTGGTCGTGGTCTCCATACGCCATATCCTTGGCCAGATAATTTTCTTCCTGGTGCCTCTTGTCATCGTGGGCTTTATTACCCCGGCCATTGTGCGCCTGGGGCAGAACGCCAGCAAAATTCTCATTGCCGCTGTTATTCTGGCCTATTGCTCATCTGTTGGCGCGGCGCTGTTCTCCATGCTTTCCGGATATATTGTGATTCCCCATCTCTCCATTGCCACCCAGGCGGAATCCTTGCACAAACTGCCGGAGATGGTTTTCAGGCTTGATATTCCACCCCTTTTCAGCGTCATGAGCGCCCTGATTACAGCGCTTTTCCTGGGCCTTGGCATTGCATGGACAAAAGCCCAAACTCTGCAGTCCCTGTTTGAGGAATTTGAAAAAGTCATAAGCTGGCTTGTTAGTAACATTCTTATACCCATTCTGCCATTTTTTGTCGGTCTGTGCTTCATGGGCCTGGCCTACGAGGGCTCACTTACCAAGCATCTGCCCATCTTCGTAACAATGGTCATTCTCGTGATCATAGGCCAGTTTGTCTGGCTCGCGGTTCTCTATGGCATTGGCGGCATGGTCTCCCATCGCAATCCCTCCCAGGTTTTCCGTTTCTATCTGCCAGCCTACCTCACGGCTGTTGGCACCATGTCCAGCGCAGCCACTCTGCCTGTAGCCCTGGAATGTGCCCGCAAGTCTCCTGTTCTCAGCTCCACCATGGTTGAGTTCATGGTGCCCCTGGGCGCCACAGTTCACCTCTGCGGCTCTGTGCTTACGGAAACCTTTTTTGTGATGACCATAAGCCTGATCCTCTATGGAACACTGCCATCCTTTGGCACCATGCTCCTCTTCTGCATTCTTCTTGGCATCTTTGCAGTGGGTGCGCCTGGCGTTCCCGGTGGCACGGTCGTGGCTTCCCTGGGCATAGTCACCGGCGTTCTCGGTTTTGACCAGACCGGCGTTGCCCTGCTGATTGCCATATTCGCCCTTCAGGACAGCTTTGGAACTGCCTGCAATGTAACCGGCGATGGCGCCCTGACCCTTATTCTGGATGGCATCTTCAACCGCAATGGCGAACTTGGGCCAATGCAGCACGAGAGCTGATATGAAAAGGCATGATGAATTTTTAAAACTTTTGCATCAGGAAGTGGTGCCTGCACTGGGCTGCACGGAACCTATCGCAGTAGCCCTGACTGCAGCCTGCGCTGCGGAAACTCTTGGCCAGCAGCCGCAAAGCCTCGATGTGGCCGTCAGCTCCAATCTTCTCAAAAATGGCATGGGCGTCATGGTGCCCGGCACAGGCCAGATGGGTCTGGGCATTGCGGCTGCTGCCGGAGCCATTGGCGGAAGCAGCGCCCTTGGTCTTGAATGCCTGGCCAACCTTGATGAGGAAAAGGTGAAGCGCGCAAGCGACATGCTCAAAAATGGACAGGTGAATCTGCATGTGGCCGACAATGACCTGCTCCTCTATTGTCTGGTCACCGCCAGGGCAGATGGTCATGAGGCAGCCGCGGAGCTGCGCGATTCCCATGCCAATCTGACCAGAGCATGGAAAGATGGCGAGATTGTCTGGGACAAGTCCTCACCTGACCATGAGTCCACAAGCCAGGCGCATGGGGATTGGCCCCTTACTCTGGCTGCCATTTATGAATTTGCCAACCATTCGGATCTGGACAGCATTGACTTCATTCTCGATGCAGCCAGGATGAATCGCAGCGTGGCAGAGGAAGGCCTGCGCAGCCAGTACGGTCTGGCAGTTGGCAAAAGCATGGATGCCCAGGTGCGCAACCGCATACTGGCAGACGACATGCTGACATTTGCCGTAAAGCTCACTGCCGCGGCAGCCGATGCCCGCATGGCTGGTGTCATGATGCCCGTGATGAGCAATTCCGGCAGCGGCAATCAGGGCATTACATGCACCATGCCGGTTGTGGCTTGCGCCATCCGCATGGAGAAGAATGACGAGCAGCTTGCGCGAGCCCTGATCATGAGTCATCTCACAGCTATTCATATCAAGCATCATCTGGGACGCCTCTCGGCCCATTGCGGAGCCATGGTGGCAGCCACAGCAGCCGCATGCGGCATTGCCCTGCTCATGGGCGGCGGAGAAAAGCAGATGGAAATGACCATTCGCAACATGGTTGGCAATGTTGCCGGCATGATCTGCGATGGCGCCAAAAGCTCCTGCGCCCTCAAGGTGGCATCCGCGGTGGGAGCCGGCATACAGGCAGCCATGCTGGCCCTTGAAGGCAGCGCAGTGCCAGGCAATGAAGGCATTGTTTCCGAAGATATCGAGGCCTGCATCGCCAATCTGGGCAGACTTGGCTCCAGCGGCATGAAGGAGACAGACAAGGTAATCCTTGACATAATGCTGCATAAATAATCAGCGCTGCGCAAGCTTTGCCCTGCCTCGTCTGGGCAGACATGCGCATCTCCATTTTGCAAAAAGCCAGCTGGCATGTTTCCCGGCTGGCTTTTTGCCATGCTGGCATCTGCCGCAGCCATGAATAGCATTTGCAATGTCTTATTCTATTTGCCATAATGCCTTGCATGCCAAATATTTTCGTGTTCCTGGCCTCATAATATTTGTGATATTTTTCACAATATAAAATCCAGACACCTACCCGCCTCCATCATTTGCCATGATCAGAGGTGGAGTTTCGGCAATGGCATGCAGCGGCGCCAATAATGGCGAAGGAGAAGGCAAGGAGTTTATATGGCGACAAAAATTCTGGAGAAAAAAATCCTCATACCAGGCAAAACCAGCAAAATGACGCTGGATGCTCCCGATATAGCAGCCAAAGCCAAACCAGGGCATTTTGTCATGTTGCGCATGGATGAGGCCGGCGAGCGCATTCCTCTGACAATAGCCGATGCAAATCCGCAAAAGGGCCAGATAACCATCGTATATCTGGTGCTGGGCAAAAGCACGGCTCTTTTGGAGCAGCTTAATGAGGGAGACTCCATTCATGATGTTTGCGGCCCACTTGGCAAGCCCACAAACATAGAAAAAAAGGGCACTGTCATCTGTGTTGGCGGCGGCACAGGCATAGCAGCCATGCACCACATAGCCAAGGGCCACTCCCGCGCAGGCAATCATGTGGTCGGCATTATTGGCGCCAGAAGCAGGGATTTGCTGCTTTTTGAGGAGGAATTGAAATCATTTGCCGATGAACTCTTCATCTGCACGGATGACGGCAGCTATGGCCGCAAGGGCCTTGTCACCGACCTCTTGTGCGAAAGGCTGGAAAAGGACAAAAGCGTGGCCGAAGTTGTTGCCGTGGGGCCTGTACCCATGATGGCGGCAGTGGCAAAAACCACCTTGCCTTTTAATGTCGCCACAACAGTCAGCCTTAATCCAATTATGGTGGATGGCATAGGCATGTGCGGCGCATGTCGCGTGAGCGTGGGTGGCAAGACCAAATTTGCCTGTGTTGACGGCCCCGAGTTTGACGGCCATCAGGTTGATTTCGCCGAGCTAAGGCGCAGGCTGGGCGCGTTCAGGGAACAGGAGCAACTTTCTTTTGCAAAATTCCAGGAGGGCCACGCCAATGGAAACTAAAAAATCTGCCAAAACAGTCGCGCCAAGGGTGCCCATGCCCTGCCAGCCCCCACATGTACGGGCCCATAATTTCGATGAGGTGGCCCTGGGATACACCGGCGAGATGGCCATGCAGGAGGCATCCCGCTGCCTGCAATGCAAAAAACCCCGCTGCGTTACCGGCTGCCCCGTGGAAGTGCCCATCAGGGATTTCATAGCCCAGGTGGCTCAGGGCAACCTGGCGGAAGCCTACAAAATAATCAGCTCCACCAACAGCCTGCCTGCTGTCTGCGGTCGCGTCTGCCCGCAGGAGAACCAGTGCGAAGGCAAATGCATTCTGCTGGCCAAAGGGCAACCCATAGCCATAGGACGGCTGGAGCGCTTTGTGGCCGACAGCCACAACTCGTCAAAAATCAATGCACCCAGGGCGGAAATGCCAGCCTGTGACATTTCCCCGCAGGCCAGAAAGGTCGCCTGCATCGGCTCCGGCCCCAGCTCCCTGACCTGTGCCGGAGTATGCGCGGCGGCTGGCCTGAAGGTGGATGTCTACGAAGCCCTGCATGAGGCCGGGGGTGTGCTGATATATGGCATTCCCGCCTTCCGTCTGCCCAAAAATGTTGTAGGCGTGGAAATCAATGGCCTGAGACATCTTGGCGTGGAATTCAGGCTTAATCATGTTGGCGGCCGTACCGTGGATGTCAGGGAGCTGCTTGAGAATTATGACGCCGTTTTCATTGGCGTCGGCGCTGGTCTGCCCGTTTTTCTGAATGTGCCGGGTGAAAATCTGGTGGGCGTATTTTCCGCCAACGAATATCTGACAAGGGTTAATCTTGGTCGTGCCTATGACTTTCCCGAACAGGATACCCCAGCCTTTCCCGGTAAAAATGTTACTGTTTTTGGCGCTGGCAATGTCGCAATGGATGCTGCGCGCACAGCTTTGAGAATGGGCGCGGAATCCGTGCATATTGTATACCGCCGCACCAGGGACGAGATGCCGGCCAGGAAAGAGGAAATCGAGCATGCCGAGGAGGAGGGCGTAAAATTTGCCATGCTTGCGGCACCGGTGCGTTTTAATGGCAATGACGAGATGCGTCTGGAATCGGTCACGCTTCAAAAGATGCAGCTGGGTGAACCGGATGCCTCAGGCAGGCGCCGCCCTGTGCCGGTGGAGGGCGAGGTTTATGAACTGCCCACTGACCTGGCCATTGTAGCTCTTGGCACCAGGGCAAATCCGATTTTGCTGGACGCCACACCGGATTTGACAAAAAATAAATGGGGATATATCGAGGCAGACCCGGATACAGGCGAAACTTCAATACCAAACGTCTTTGCCGGCGGCGACATTGTAACCGGTGCGGCCACTGTCATTCTGGCAATGGGCGCTGGCCGCAAGGCAGGGCAGGAGATTGTGCGCCGCCTGAAGCCCTGATTGCTGCACAAACCCGGCCATATGGCAGATCCGGCTTGTGCTTCCATTTGCCATATGGCCTGTATATGGGGTTGAAAATGATCAAGACCGACATGCATCTTCACACATGCTATTCCCATGGAAAAAACACCCCTTTTGAAATGCATGCGGCAGCCGAAAAGGCGGGTCTTGGCATAATAGGCTTTACCGAGCACTCCCCCAGGCCGGCCGGATTTGACTATACCCATGAATACAGGGAAAAATTAAGCGCGCATCTGGATACATATGTGCGCGAGGTGCTCAACCTCAAGAACAGCGCGAGAAAAAGCCCCCATGGCTGCCAGGTGCTGTTTGGCATGGAAATTGACTGGCTGGAAGGAGAGGAGGATTTCATCCGCCAGGCATGTTCCGCATACGATTTTGACTATCTCATCGGCAGTGTGCATTTTCTCCATCACTGGGGTTTTGATGATGGCAACCAGCCCTGGCTGGATGCCACAAGCCAGGAGTGTGAGAAATATTATGAGGATTATTTCCTTGCCTGGCATGGAATGCTGGCTTCCGGATTTTTTCAGGTGGCCGCCCATCCGGATCTCATTAAAATTCACAGCGTCCACACATTCCAGAAGTGGCTGGAAAAGCCTCGCGCACTCGAGCTCATCCATGTCTGCCTCACAACCCTGCGGGATTCCGGCATGGCCATGGAGGTGTCATCGGCAGGGTTGCGCAAACCCTGCGCGGAGATCTATCCAGCTCCGCAAATAATGAAAATGGCAGCCAGCCTCGATCTGCCGGTCTCATTTGCTTCCGATGCGCATTGCGTAAATGATGTGGGCCATGCTTTTCCGGAGCTTGCAAGATATGCCCATGCCCATGGCCTTGATAAAATCGCATTGTTTGACCATGGCACCATCTTTATCCAGTCCTTTTGAATTTTCCCATGCCCCCTCTTGTTCAAATCGATAATGTCAGCCTGTTCATACCAGGTGACAGGCAAAGAAAACCGGTACTGCAAGCTGTCTGTCTGCAAATCGATGCGGGCAGGCATCTGGCAATCACCGGTCCCAATGGCTCAGGCAAATCCACCCTGCTGCGTCTGATCCATGGCGATCTCTGGCCGGCTGCCGGCAGTATTTTCTGGCTATGTGACGGCCGCCCCGATACCTCGCCCATTGTCGCAAAAAAGATGGTTGCGCTTGTCTCGCCAATGCATCAGGAAAATTGCCAGCGCAATGCCTGGGATGTTTCCCTTTATGATTTCTTAAGTGGTGGAATCCAGGGCTCCCCCATGTCCTATGCGGCTGCCTCCCCGGAAAGCCGGAATATGGTGGATGCCATGCTGGACAGGATTTCTGCCAAATCCCTTGCCTTAATGCGCCTGCCCGAACTCTCTCAGGGGCAGCTGCGCATTGCCCTGCTTGCGCGGGCAGTTTTAAGCCGTCCCCGTATCCTCCTGCTTGATGAATGGACCGATGGCCTGGATGAGTGCCATAAACAGGCTTTTTATAATCTTTTTGAGGATATGACCTCCTCCACAACCATGGTTTTCGCCTCGCACCGCCGGGATGGCGTGCCTGATTGGTGTCAATGTTTTTTTGAAATGCGTGCAGGCAGACTGGGCAAATCATTAAGCGAGTCTCTTCCCCCACCCAAAATATCGCTGCCAAAACCGGCAAAGGCTGGAAGAAAGTCCGGCCGGGATAATCCCAGAACTGTTTTTAAGCTTGCCAATGTCAATGTTTATGTTGATCGGCAGCTTGTGCTCAAAGATATCAACTGGCAAATGCTGTCGGATGAAAACTGGCTTATTGACGGGCCCAATGGATCAGGCAAATCCACTTTTTTGCGCCTTCTCGCAGGCAGGGAATTTGCCGCAGCCGGGGGAAATGTTGCAAGATATGATCGCGCCGGGCGCCTGCTTGCCACCAAGGCGGAAATCAATGATTTTGCAGCCCTCATAAGTGATCTGGATCAGGCGACCTATGGCTATCCTGTAACCGGTCTGGAGCTTGTATGTTCCGGATTGGATGACAGCATTGGCATCTACAGGCAATATACACGGGAGGAACAGACGAGGGCGCGCCAGGCCATCGAGAGCTTTTTTCATGGCCAGGATGCTTCTGAAATATCAGCAACATCCATCAGACGCCTGTCCACAGGACAGTTGCGCAAGCTTTTTCTGGCGCGGGCATTTGTGCGCAGGCCGCAAATCATTCTGCTTGATGAAGCCTGTTCGGGCCTGGACCCTGAATCACGATCAGCATTTCTGGCAACCATCGATGACCTGGCCAATGGCTGCATACAGGGCTGGCGCCCACAGATCGTGCAGGTGACGCATTATGGCGATGAATCCCCTGTCTGTATAAATCGCCATGCCCGCATTGAGGCTGGCAGTCTTGTCCCTGTTCAGTCTAAAGCATTTGCCGATTGAAAATAGGGAAATGCGAGGCGCTTCTTCTGAAGCGCCCGCGATGACGTTCGCGGAAAAATTGTATTTTCATGCGCCTGTTCCGCTACACGGGGAAAGGCGAGCGCGTATGGTTGAAACGCCCAGAGAGTTTCAACAGATGAATGCTCCAAATATGCGCTGCCGCCTTTCTTGCAATCACTGCGCTGCTTGCCTATAATATCTGGATAAACTGTTTAAAAATTTTAATACCTTTCCAGGGCATAGAGACCGCCCCTTGTCTTAAGGAAAATCCATGCTTCGCAGTATGACAGGCTTTGGCCGGTGCGTTGTTGAAAATCCGGCATTTGTGCAGCAGTGGGAAATCAGAAGTGTCAACAATCGTCATCTTGACATAAAATGGCGGCTGCCGGCAAATGCCCGCTATCTTGAGCCCACTCTGGAAAAAGTTGTCCGGAGGCAGGTCTCCCGGGGCCGCGTAGAGGTATCCCTGCAGCTGCAATTTTCCCCTGGTTTTGGTCCCAGACCTGTTTTTGATCGTCAGCAGGCGCAGGACATGCTGGATGCCCTGCATGATCTGGCCGCATCCAGAGGCGAAGATTTTGCTGGCGGTTATGCGCAGCTTTTGAATGTGCCGGAGTTGTGGACCAGACAGGATATTGAACAGGAAAGCGATATTACCTCACGCCTGGAACAGGGCCTCAATCTGGCCATTGAGGACTGGAATGAATCGCGTGAATGCGAGGGCGAGGCCCTTGGTCTGGACTTGCAGGGGCGCATTGAGCGCATGGGGGAATGGACGGCTCTTATCAGCGGCAGCGCCCCAGGTATTCGGGAGGAGAGGATTGCCGTCTTGCGGGAAAGGCTTGAAGAGTTTCTTGCGGACAGCGGCACTGAGCTGGAAGATGCCCGCTTTCTCCAGGAAATAGTAATTCTCACAGACAGGCTTGATGTCAGCGAGGAACTTACAAGGCTTGGCGCTCATCTGGAAAGAATGCGCCAGCTCCTGAAGGATGGCACGGATGCCGGCAAAAGGCTGGATTTCACGCTTCAGGAATGCTTCCGCGAAATCAATACCTGTGGCAACAAGCTGGTGGACGCGCATCTTTCCCGCATCATTGTTGATTTCAAGAATGAGCTGGAAAAATGTCGCGAACAGGTTCAGAATCTGGAATAAAGCCATGTCAGGCCAAAAACTTATCAACATTGGCTTTGGCAATTATGTATTTGCCAGCCGTGTGGTGGGCATAGTCAACCCGGCCTCATCTCCCATGAAGAGATTGAGGGAGGACGCGCGAGAACAGGGGCGCCTTATTGATGCCACCCAGGGCAGGCGCACGCGCTCCATCCTTGTTACAGATTCCAACCACGTCATATTGTCCGCCATTCAGCCGGAAACCATAAGCCTGCGTTTCAACCAGGAGAAAGCATGAACAGGGATGGCACTGCTTTGGTATTGAGCGCACCCTCCGGCGCGGGCAAATCCACACTTTCTCATCTGCTGCTGGGCGAATTTCCAAATCTCGGTTATTCAGTTTCATGCACCACGAGGGAGATGCGCCCTGGCGAAACTGACGGGATTGATTATTTTTTTATATCCCGTGACAAATTTAAATCCATGTGCGATGCCGGTGAATTTGCGGAATGGGCCGAAGTGCATGGCAATTTTTATGGCACACCGCTGAAACCCGTAAAGGACAGGATCAGATCAGGCAGGGACATACTTTTTGACATAGACGTGCAAGGCGCGTCCCAGCTTAAAAAAAGTCTGCCTTGCGCGGTGTTCGCTTTCATAGTGCCACCATCCATGGCAGAGCTGGAACGCAGGTTGAGAGGGCGTGGCTGCGATGACGAGGACAGCATTATTCGCCGCATGACCAATGCCAGGAAGGAAATCGGCGAGGCAGCCTGGTATGACGCCATAATTCTCAATGACGATCTCAATTGCGCCTATGCCGCTCTGCGTTCCGTTTATATCTATTCCACTCTTGCTCCGGCTGTTAATACAACCATCCTGAACGCGCTTATGACCACAGGCGGTATTAAATAGCATGGCCGAACTCATAGTCGCTCTTGATGTGCCCACAGAAGGCGATGCCCTTGCAATGGCTGCCAGGCTTGGCGGGATTGCCGGCTGGCTCAAGATTGGCATGGAGCTGTTCACGGCCTGTGGCCCCCAACTTGTGCGCAGGCTTTCGGATGAAGGGTTCAGGATCTTTCTCGATCTCAAATTTTATGACATCCCCAACACTGTGGCCGGCGCCGTTCGCTCAGCGGTCGCACTCAATGTTGATATGCTTACCATCCATTGCCAGGGGGGCGAAAGAATGTGCAGGGCAGCGATGGAGACTGCCGCCCAGGCTGCCAGACCGCCCCTTGTTTTTGGCGTCACTGTGCTCACCAGCATGGCTTCTGGTGAGATGCCCGGAATTTCCCTTGCTGCCGAAGACTTTGCACTAAATCTTGCCTGCATGGCCGCAGGCTGGGGCCTCAACGGGGTGGTCTGCTCCGCCCGCGAGGCAAGGCGGATAAAGCTGCAAAAGCCCGGCCTTCTATGTCTTTGCCCGGGGATCAGACCGGGCGGGGAAGCGGGCGATGACCAGAGGCGCACCATGACTCCGGCCGCTGCCATTGCCAATGGCGCGGATTATCTGGTTGTTGGCCGGCCCATTCTGAAAGCGCCGGATCCGGCGCAGGCCGCAAGGACAATTTTGGCTGAAATATCGCAAACTGCCTGAAACAAACTATCAGGGCTGTATAGCCGGGAATAAGGAGGTATCCATGCAGGATCAGAGTGCTCCCCAGAACAAAACCGGCGCCGGGGTGCGCGGGGTTTTTTCCACTCAGGAAATCCGCAAGGTTGGCACAGGCACCACAACCCGCAAGACAGTGCAAAAAACATTCTGGTTTGTGGAGCAGCAGGGCGATGAAATAATCTGTCAGCCCCTAAATCCCAACTATGTGCCAAGCGGTCCCAAGCGCAAGGTCAGCATGGATGAGCTGATAGCCAAATTTTCGCCGGAGCCGGAATTTTACCAGATGTCGGTCTATCCCAAAATGCGGGAGCTCAACCAGACTGTAAACAAGGCCGATGGTCACCGGGACAAGGGCGAGACTTTTGCCGCCGAATACGAATACTCACGCGCCCTAAAGGTTGACGAGGAGAATGTGCGCGCAAATTTTGGCATCGGCCTCACATACATGGAACGGGGAGAGCTGGAAAAGGCCGAGAATATCTTTGAGAGACTCGTAAAGCTGGAAAGCGCGTTTGAGCCGGAACACAAGCATCTTTTTAATGAATTTGGCATCAACCTGCGCAAAAGCAAAATGCTCTCTCAGGCTGTGGAATATTATCAGAGAGCCCTGCAGCTTAGCGAAAATGATGAAAACCTGCACACAAACCTTGCCCGTGCCCTGTTTGAAACCAAGGATATCGATGGGTGCATCCAGCATCTGTTCAGGGCCCTTGAGCTTTCTCCCACACATGAAATTTCTCTCAAATTCCTTAAATGGCTGCTGGATAAAAATCTTGTTCCCCAGGATAAAACGGAACTGGCAAATCAGGCTCTGGCAATAGGGGTGGAATTTGAATAAAACAATTCCAACATAAGCCACTTCTGGCTTTATTGGGTCCATATCCGGTTTTCATCGTGAAAAAATGGCAATTCCGCAACGCGCAGGCTGGTAGCGCCCCAGCCCACTGGGCCGCAAAACTTGGCATTTCTCCCCTGCTGCTCAATATACTCTGGGCCAGGGGCTTTTCCAGTTGCGAGCAGATCGATACCTACTTAAGCGGCAGGCTGGCCAGTCTTGCCCCGCCAAACATCTGGCCTCAAATACCCGATGTGGCCGAAGCCATCGTCCGGGAATTGCGGGCCGGCAAAAAGATGGCCGTCTGGGGCGATTATGATGTGGATGGCATTACCGCCACAACCCTGGTGTTGGACGTGCTGGATGAGCATGGCTTCCATATATCCCACCATCTGCCGGACAGGATGAAGGAAGGTTATGGCCTGAACATTGAGTCCCTCCGCATTCTGGCTTCCGAAGGCGTTCAGACTGTACTGACTGTGGACTGTGGCATTGGGGATTATGAAACTGTCGCCGCTGCCAGGGAGCTTGGCCTGACGATTATCGTGAGTGATCACCACATGCCGCCCGAGGATTTGCCTCCTGCTGCCGGCATTGTCAATCCACGCATGGGCGCCCCAAAAAGCTGGCCATCCACAAACCTTGCAGGCGTTGGTGTGGCCTTCTTTCTCATGGCGGCTGTCAACTCCCTCCTGGCCCCACATACGGGCAAGCGCTACAAAATGGATAATGCCCTGGATATTGTGGCTCTGGGCACACTGGCTGATGTGATGACTCTGGATGCCCAAAATCGCATTCTTGTTCGCGCCGGTCTTGAAAAATTGTCACGCCCTGTGCGTCCTGGTCTGGTGGCGCTGAAACATTTGAGCGGCATGGACATAACCGCGGACATGAACAGTGTGCATGCTGTCTTCAGGCTTGCGCCGCGCATAAATGCAGCTGGCAGGATGGGGCATCCGGAACTTGCCCTCCGCCTTTTACGTTCACGAGACAACAGTATGGCCCTGACCCTGGCCCAACAGCTGGATGAATGCAACACCAAAAGGAAAACCGAAGAGGAGCGAATTCACAAGGAGGCCCGCCAGCAGGCGCAGGAACTGCTTGAAAAACGTAATTATTCCGGGCTGGTGCTCTATGGCCCGGACTGGCATCCTGGCATAGTGGGCATAGTCGCATCCAGAATAGTTGAAGAGTTCAATCGCCCCGCATTTGTTCTGTGCGATGACAATGCCAGCATAAAAGGCTCCGGCCGTTCCCTGCCAGGTTTTGACCTGCATGGCGCACTTGGCAAATGCGCATCCTGTCTGCTTGGTTTTGGGGGGCACACCATGGCCGCAGGCGTACGCCTGCAAAAAAATATGCTGCAGGATTTCCGGAATATTTTTTCAGATATGGCAAGCGCCAGCCTTGGCGTGGAGCCATTGCCACAAACCCTGCTGCTGGAATGCGAGCTTGGTTTTGCCAATGCCAGAGATTGCCAATTTCTGCATGAGCTTGATCTTATGCAACCCTTTGGCACAGGCAATGAGGAGCCAGTATTTGTATCCCGCCCCCTGCTTCTCAAGGGCCGGTCCTATCTTGGCAAGACAAGGCAGCATGTGCGGCTTGATCTGCAGGAAATGGACAGTGGAATTGAACTCCATGCCAAGGCCTGGCGCAGGGCCGAGGAATTTCCACCCTCCCTGGTTGGACAGCAGATAAGAATAGCCTACACCCCGCGCCTAAACAACTGGCAGGGTATTCCGGATATTGATCTCGACATCAAAGATTGGCGCATTGACAGGACAGGCCGAATATAAACCTGATTGCTATGTCAAAAATAGAGATATATTTTGGAGATAATCTGGAAATATTAAAAAAGATTCCCGATTCTCACACTAGCCTGATTTATATAGACCCTCCCTTTAATACCGGCAAAACGCAAACACGCCAACAGATTACAACTATCCGCTCTGATACTGGTGACCGCAAGGGTTTTGGCGACAGGCTCTATAAAACCGAAAAATTGGGCGCCACCAGCTATGAAGACAATTTCGACGATTATATTGAGTTTTTAAGACCACGCCTTGCTGAGGCCAGAAGAATACTCAAACCTGACGGGTCGCTGTTTTTTCATCTTGATTATCGCGAAATTCATTACTGCAAGATTTTGCTGGATCAGATATTTGGCAGGAAATCATTTATAAATGAGATAATCTGGGCCTATGATTATGGCGCCAGATCAAAAAACAGATGGCCTGCCAAACATGACAACATATTATGGTATGCCAAGGATCCGGATAATTATATATTCAATTATGATGAGATGGATCGCATTCCCTATATGGCGCCTGGCCTTGTGGGCCCTGAAAAGGCAAAAAGAGGAAAAACTCCCACAGATGTCTGGTGGCATACCATTGTCAGCCCCAATGGCAGGGAAAAAACAGGCTACGCCACACAGAAGCCTCTGGGGATACTTAACAGGATTGTCAAAATCCACTCCAACAGGGGTGACAGGCTTTGCGATTTTTTTGCCGGCAGCGGCAGTTTTGGCGAAGCCGCCTATTGTTTGCAGCGGGATTGCATGCTTGTGGACAAAAATCCCCAGGCAATAGATGTCATGAAAAAACGCTTCGCCACTTTTGAGACAGAATGGTTTAATTGCTGATTTTGTCAGCCCGGCAGCTGGAAAAGCTATCTCCCGCAGTGATGCTCCCTGCCGGGCCATGCGTCATCATTTATTTCAGTCTGCTAATTGACCTGATCCCTCTCCATGATCCTGAAGTAGACCGGCGCCTCACGCAAAAGGCCGGCTCTGGACGCCCGCTCGAGGGCATTCAGCATTGCCTTTTGTGATGTCTCATGGGTCATGAATACCAATGGCACCCCGCTGGCGGCCATTTCCCCCTTTTGAATCATTTGTGCCACGCTGATGTTTTCAGCTGCCATGCAGCCGGAAATATCGCGCAAAACACCAGGTGTGTCTTCAACCATCACACGCACATAATAGCAGGAGCGCCAGTCATCTGCCGGAAGAATTGTGGCCTTTGGAAAATCAGCGGCAAATCCCGTATTGTTTGGCTGTTCTCCACGGGCCACAGCTATAAGATCTGCCAGTACTGCGCCTGCAGTTGGCAGGGATCCGGCGCCGCGGCCATGAAAAAACAGGGGGCCGGAGGCATTGGCGGACACACGCAGGGCATTATAGGCTCCACCCACCTTGGCCAGCAAAAGATTCTGATGAACCAGGGCGGGGAATACGCCGGCAGCCAGAATAATTCCATTATTTTCCCCGTTTTTCAGAGCAGTCACCTGGCCTATCAGCTTTATGCGATAGCCAAACTCTCTTGCCAGGGCTATATCCATGGCGGAAAGATTGCGAATGCCGGTGACTGCCAGCTTATCAAGGGGATAGTCAAGCCCAAAGGCCAGGCGTATGAGCACAATGAGCTTATGGGCCGCATCATGGCCGTCAATGTCAAGAGAGGGATCCGCCTCGGCAAATCCCAGCTCCTGGGCCTGCCTTAGCGCCTGTTTAAAATCCAGGCCATTGGTGGACATCTCTGACAATATGTAATTGCTGGTTCCATTAAGGATACCCACGAGGGAGCGGACCCTGTTGCCTGTAAGACTTTCCTTCAAGGCCGCCACAATGGGTATTGCTCCGGCAACACTGGCCTCATAGCGCAGTATTCTGTCCTTTTCCGCCGCCAGTCTGAACAGTTTCGGGCCCTCGCTGGCCAAAAGAGCCTTGTTTGCAGTGACAACATGCTTGCCATGCTCCAGGGCTGCCACTATCAGCGCGGAGGCGGCATCAATCCCCCCCATGAGCTCAACCACGGCATCGATGTCCGCATCATTCACCAGCTCGGCGCTGTCCGTAGTCAGACGGGTGCCGGCAGGGAGGGCCACTTCACGTTTTTTTTGGGCATCCCTTACCAGAATGGTCCTGACTATAATTTTCCGGCCGGCGCGTTTTTCAATAATATCGGCATTTTCTGCCAGCAACTGACAGAGGCCACTCCCCACAACACCAAAACCCGCCAGGCCTATATTAAGCGGCTTGCCTTTATTCATTACAAAGTCCCATGCTATTGATTGGAAAAAAGCAGTCAGAAATTTTCATTAAAAAACTATCTGCCGCATGCGTCCAGGCCCCTGCCGGCCGTGTAACCGCCATTGCAATTTACTCAGTGGCAGCGAATGCCGGTGAGCAGATGCTCCATTTTCTCTTTTTTGGTGCGCAGGTACGCTTCATTCTGTGGGCAAGCCTCAATTTCTATTGGCACCCGCTCCACTATCTCAATGCCATAACCGGCAAGGCCAACAATCTTTTTGGGATTATTGGTCAGCAATCTGACTTTATGTATGCCAAGATCAACCAGAATTTGCGCTCCGGTGCCATAGTCCCTGAGATCATCAGGAAAGCCCAGCATCCGGTTGGCTTCCACGGTATCATAACCCTTGTCCTGCAATGCATAGGCCCGGATCTTGTTGGCCAGGCCAATACCCCTGCCTTCCTGCCTCATATACAGCAGTACGCCCCTGCCCTCCTGTTCAATCTGCCTCAGCGCTGCCCCAAGCTGGCCACGGCAGTCGCAGCGCAGGGAGCCAAGGGCATCCCCTGTCAGACATTCGCTGTGCACCCGCACCAGCACCGGTTCATCGCCGCTGATATCTCCTTTGACGAGGGCAAGATGCGTGCCCGGCTCAAGCTCGCTTTCATAGGCATGAATCGTAAAATCTCCATACATGCTTGGCAGATGGGCCTTTGCCACACAATTAACCGAAACCTGGCCGCGATCAAGCCTGTAGCGGATGATATCCTTGACTGCGACGATTTTCAGATCATGTTCCCGGGCGAATTTTTCAAGTTCCGGCATTCTTGCCATGCTGCCATCATCATTCATTATCTCACAGATTACAGCGGCTGGCTTCAGGCCAGCTAGTCTGGCCAGATCCACGCCACCTTCAGTCTGGCCTGTGCGGGCAAGCACGCCATCGCCCTTTGCCCGCAATGGAAAGACATGCCCTGGCGAAACTAGATCCTCAGGACGGGCATTATCGGCAACAGCGGCCTTGATGGTGGTTGCCCTGTCCGCGGCAGATATCCCCGTACTGATGCCATCCCTGGCCTCTATGGAGACAGTGAAATTTGTGCCAAAGCGTGAGCCATTGCGCTGGGTCATCATTGGCAGGTGCAGCTTGTCAATCAATTCCGGCGCCATCGGCAGGCAAATAAGGCCACGGCCGTATTTTGCCATGAAATTGATAGCCTCCGGCGTCACATGTTCAGCGGCCATGGTGAGATCGCCC
Organism: uncultured Desulfovibrio sp.; assembly: GCA_910587035.1. Lineage (GTDB taxonomy): Bacteria > Desulfobacterota > Desulfovibrionia > Desulfovibrionales > Desulfovibrionaceae > Desulfovibrio. The sequence goes on from CAJUMQ010000028.1 coordinate 24,227, forward strand.
TCATTTTCACGATCCTCATCATCCACAAGAATGACCATCTTCCCCTGACGTATATCCCTTATGGCATCTTCCACACTGCTCAATGGCATAGCTTGTCCTTTTTGCTAGAAACCGCCCCGCAAGGCGAGATTTGTTTGATTAGGCCATGGGAAAAATATGGACACACTGGCCATATGTCAACTTTCAATGAAACTGGCCCCTTGGCTCCCAGGCTTACAAATATTGTAATTTTGATGCAGCTGGAAGTTCGAATATGGATATGTTAATATGCCTCTGGCCAAATTGCATGGCCGCCGGCGCATGGCTGTCATGTCCAAAAAGCCTGGGTTCGCAAACCACCAGCAGATATTGCACACAGGAAATCCTGTAAATTCACGAAGGATATAAAATGACAATCAACCTGCCAAGGTATCTCTACCTGCTGGCAATAGTTGCCTGGGCCATTCTGTTATGGCCAAATCCGGTAACCATTTTCCTGGCCGCCTGCCTTTCCTGTCTCACAATTCCGGTCTATCGACGCCTGCGCAGAAAAGCAGGCATATGGCGCCGCAAACTTGCAAAGAAAAATCCCCAGACAAAAAGAATACACATTGCCCTGCGCCTTTCTCGCCATATGCCCATCACTGTTTACATCCTCAGTATTCTGGCATCTTTCGTTGTGCCATTGGGCATAATCGCTCTTTTGGTCTCTCCCCAGGCGGTTGCCGGCTATGCGAGATTGCGTGAGCTTCAGGCCAGCAATTTCCAGCTGCCGCCGCACTGGCTGGAGTACATCCACGCCCTGCGCCGCACGCTTGCCGAATATCCCCGCATTGAAAAGGCAGTCAATGACGGTCTCGCAAATCTTGATTCAATGTTCAGCGACGCAGTTGGCATGCTTGTGAGCCGCAGTTTCGGGTTCGTCGGCAGCACAATGAATATTTTTTGGCTTGCATTCCTCTTTTTTACCCTTGCAATACTTTTCACCGTGCATTCCCGCATCATTCGCCGTGTCACCTATCGCATTCTGCAGATTACACCTGGCCTGTTAAGTCGATTTATCCAGGCGATCCATCGCGCTCTTAAGGCCATCATGCTGGGTATCGTATTTGTGGCCCTCGTTCAGGGCGCCCTGTGCGGCATTGGATTTGCCATTGCCGGTGTGAACCAGCCAGCTTTCTGGGGCATGCTTGCCACCGTGGTTGCTCCAATTCCTGTGGTGGGCACCGCGCTGGTCTGGCTGCCGCTGTGCATAAGCCTGTGGTTTGGTGGGCATACCATGGCAGCCATTGGGCTTGCCCTGTGGGGCTCATTGTTTGTGGCAGGTGTGGACAATGTTTTGCGGCCATTTTTTTTGCGTCAGGGCATCAAGGCGCCTTTTTTTGTGCTCATACTTTCCATACTCTGTGGCTTAAGCATGTTTGGCGCCGTTGGCCTCATTACCGGCCCCATCCTGCTTGCCATTGCCATGCAGGCATATGAGGAGGCCAATCGCTACTATGCCCTGGCATGGAAGAAAAAATGAAAAGAATTGGCCCGCTACTACTCATATTTATATGGATATTTATCCAGGCAAATACCTCTTTTGCCGCAGGCAATGTCAAATCTCTACTGCTCTACAATATGGGCACAGGTAAAATTCTTTACGAACGCAGTGCCAACATGCAGATTGCGCCAGCATCCCTGACTAAAATCATGACCATGTACCTGGCTCTGGATGCTGTGCGATCAAAAAAAATCAGCCTCAATCAAAAAGTGCGCATCACGAGACAGGCTGCGGGCGCTGGCGGTTCGGCGATGCGCATCAAGGCAGGCGAGCGTGTCCCGGTTGTTCGTTTGCTGGCTGGCACGGCTGTGGCCAGTGGCAATGACGCAGCCACGGCCCTGGCAATTCAGGTGGGAGGCAGCGAACAGAATTTTGTACGGAAAATGAATGCAAGGGCTGCAAAACTGGGTATGGCAAGAACAAAATTTAAGAATCCCACAGGATTGCCTGCAGCCGGGCAGAAGACAACTGCCAGGGACCTGTTGCGCCTGTGTACATCCTATCTAAAAAAATATCCTTCTGCCATGCGATTTCATGGTATGAAATATTTTATGCACAAAGGTGCCGTATATACCAATACCAACCCCCATCTCGGTGTGGTAAAGGGCGTTGATGGCCTTAAAACCGGCTGGACTGTTGCCTCAGGCTACAATATCATCGTCACAGCCAAACGCGGTAAAACCAGGCTTCTGGCCATTGTGCTTGGCGGTTCAAGCAAGGGTGCCAGGGATGGCATGATTCGCAGAATGCTTGAAGCCGGCTTCAAATATCCCAATAATGCGGCAATGGTGCGGAAAACTATTAACGGCGGCTAACAACCAAAATCCATGCCATCCTTGACCAGCCACTTGACACCCCTTATATTGGCAACATGTATAAAAGCGGCATGCCCCTTGCTCCAGTTTCTGTATCCTGATACAGGTATATAAATGTCACATGCATAAAAAATAGTATTTTTTGGAGGAAAATAATGTTCAGTGTTGGACCAACACAAATATTGCTTATATTGCTGATTGTTCTCCTGATTTTTGGCGCAAAAAAACTGCCTGAAATTGGTGGCGGCCTTGGCAGGGCCATACGCAACTTCAAACGTGCCACAACCGAGCCCGATGAAATAGATATCAGCGCGGATGCAAAAAAAGATGAGTCGCAAAACAATCAAAAGCCAAAAGCATGAGCTGGAGTCAAGCCATGAAAACCGAACAGCTCTCCGTATTTCTTGAAAATCGGGCTGGCAGGCTGGCAGAGGTCATTAATGCCCTGGCCAAGGCTGGGGTTAATATCCGCGCGCTATCTCTGGCTGATACATCCGATTTTGGCATCTTGCGCATGATTGTGTGCAATCAGGACATTGCAAGCGAAATTCTCAAACAAAGAGGATTTACACTTGGCCATACAACAGTTGTGGCAGTTCAGGTTGCAGACAAACCCGGTGGTCTGGATTCTGTCCTGTCCCTGGTGTCCGAAAACGGAATCAACGTCGAGTATATGTATGCCTTTGTGCGCCCAGACGTTAATCACGCCATCATGATTTTCCGCTTCGACAAGACAGACGAAGCCATTGAACTTTTGCGCAACAATAATTTTGATCTGGTGCCTCCAGAAAAACTCTGCGCGCTCTGATACAGGGCAATATAAGTGTATATTTGCAGCGCAAAATCATTGCCTGCTCATATAGTGGAGGAATTATATTGCTGTTGGCTGGGCCGGTGATAATGCAGTACATGACCAGATACGGGATAGCATAAATGATGAGGTAAGACGCGCCTGCGCGGCGCTCTCCCAAGGTATCAGCCCCAAAATTGCGATGAATGTGGCGAGACAATCCCAATGGCAAGGAGGGAAGCCATGGCCGGTGTGCGTCTATGTGTTGATTGCCAGGAGGAAGCTGATAGCCAGCAGCAAAGAGTTAGCCTGTATAATCGCAAGGGCAGCAAGGATAGTCAATTGCGGTAAAAATATATATAGATTGAATTTATATAACAATAATACTACTAATATTGATACAATTGTAGTTGATGCAACATATAGATTATATAAAATTGTGAGAAGGAATAAAGATATGCATGTTGTAGCAGGGTCAGGCGAGAGTAAGAATATTCTTAATTCAATACAAAAACATGTAAGCATCAAATCATTTGAGAAGTATTGTGATAAAAATACTATAAATAAAATTAAATCATTATATCCTGACGATAAAATATATTTATGGGCTTTATCAAATGAAAAAAAAATAAAAAATAGGTTCGAACTTATCAAAGAATCAGATTTATTTTTAATAAAAGTAAAAGGTCAAAAATTCGAGCAATTTTTCAATTTTTATGGTGAAATTGTATATAAATTAGAAATAAATAATATAGGAGAAGAAATATGGGGTAGTCCAAACTGGACAAGACTTATTTTCTT
>CAJUMQ010000029.1 GCA_910587035.1 uncultured Desulfovibrio sp.
CAGAGCCTTACAGGCGCATATGAAGAACCACCGGCTATGCCGGTGGGTTCCTTTTGTCTTGCAAAAAACGCTGGATTGGGACGCTTGCTAGCTCTCCCCATCCACTGCGCTGTTGTTATAATTGACAAGGCAGCCAGCCATGATGATCTCCCTTTCCTCCTTGCCAAGAGACTGTATTGATAGAGCAATCTGCTCGGACCAGATTTTGGTTTTGTCCTCATTTGTGTGCAGCAGTGCCGCAAGCACTTCGGGATGCCCATTGGCCAGATAGGAGCGGATGTGGGGAATGATGATATAATCACCCACCTGAAGATCTTTTGATATTTCCGCCGGAACGATAAAGGGTATGATTCCCCAGTTGATCAGATTGGAGCGATAGCGTTTTGTGGCATATTCCACTGCCATGTTTGCCCATCCGCCAAGCACCTTCTGGCAGGATGCCGCCTGTTCCCTGGCAGAGCCGTCTCCCGGCTTGAGCGCGAAAATCACGCTGCCCAGGCCAATCTGACGAAGGGGGGCGGGGGCCCCAAGCAGCTGCGCGGCCACAGGCTGTTTGGCACACTGCGCTATGATGGCCTCCACTTTTTTCTGGAGAGTGGCATTGGCCGGGTTCTTTAACCGTTCGCGCTCCAGCTCCCGCACGGCTTTGGCTCTGGCGACATAGCCTGGATCCTTCCTTTCCAGCGTATGCTCCGCCAGTTTTTCGGGATTGGAACGCAGAGATGATGTCTCTCCGGAAGGAATCAGCTCATCCGTGGTGGTCACCGGGTCTGTTATGACACTTGCCACCTCCAGTATGAGATGTTCCGGCAATGGCTCAAAATGCGGCCAATCCTTGATGTTTGGGCCAAATACAAGCTCTGTGGCGGGTTGTGCCCTGCCAACCCCGTTATAAACACGCCGTTCGTAGACATGGGGATTGAAATGATATTTCAGATCCGCCTTGAGATCCGGGGAGTCCCAGTCAAGGTCTGTGGCGGGGGTAATCCGGCCGCCATTGGCAGCGGAGGCGGCAATGGATCTGGCATCCATGAGCGCCACCGCGGCGATCTGTCCCTCTCCTGGTTTTGAGCCTTCGCGATTGGGGAAGTTGCGGGTCGTGTGCCGGATGGAAAGGGCGCCTGTGGAGGGCGTGTCACCGGCGCCAAAGCAGGGGCCGCAGAAAGCGGTTTTGACTATTGCGCCGAGAGTCATAAGTCTTTCTGTGGCGCCATTATTTATCAGGGCCGATGCCTGGGGAATGCTGGCGGGATACACGGCCAGGGTAAAGTCCTGGTTACTCCTGCTCCAGTCCTGCAAAATTACGGAGGCCAAGGTTATATTTTCGAAAGTGCCCCCAGCGCAGCCGGCTATGATGCCCTGATCAGCAATTACGCCTCCATTTTTGATTTTGCGGCGCAAATCCAGGCTCTTGGCAGCCGGGCCAAAAAGTTTTGCCGCTTCGGCCTTAACACCCGCGAGCAGTTCATCCGCATGGGCATTGAATTCGCGGATTGTGTGCACATTGCCGGGATGGAATGGCAGAGCGATCATGGGTTCAATGGAGCCCAGATCGATTTTGATCATGCGGTCGTATAGGGCCGGCTCATCCAGCTTGAGCTCCCTGAAATCTTTTTCGCGACCATGAAGGGCCAGCCACTCCCTGGTTTTGTCATCTGTGGGCCAGATTGATGAAAGGCAGGCTGTTTCGGTGGTCATTACGTCAATGCCGCAACGGAAGTCCATGGACAGGCAGGCTATGCCTGGCCCCATGAATTCAACTATGCTGTTTTTCACAAAACCTTTCTCAAAGACTTCGCCAATAAGAGCCAGGGCAATGTCCTGAGGGCCAACTCCTGGCTGGGGTTGACCCTCCAGCCAGATTGCCACCACCTGTGGTCTGGTCAGGTCCCATGTCTTCCCCAGCAGCTGTCGCACCAGCTCAGGGCCGCCCTCGCCAACTCCCAGGGCGCCCAGGGCGCCATAACGGGTATGGCTGTCCGAGCCCAGTAGCATCTGGCCACAGCCTGCCATCATCTCCCGCATATACTGGTGCAGAACAGCCACATGGGCTGGCACAAATATGCCGCCATATTTTTTTGCAGCGGTAAGGCCAAAAACATGATCGTCCTCATTGATTGTGCCGCCAACAGCGCAAAGGCTGTTGTGGCAGTTTGTGAGGACATAGGGCATGGGGAAAGCCTTGAGTCCGGAAGCGCGCGCATTCTGGATGATGCCCACATAGGTGATGTCGTGGGAGGCCAGTGTGTCAAAGGATATTTTTATATTTTGGCCATCGCCCTGTGTATTATGGTCTGCAAGAATGCGCCAGCTCAGTGTGGCATCCTTTGCTTTTGCCAGATTGATGCCAGATGCACCGGCCTCTTCGGTCGACATAATCCTGTCATTGGCAATAACCATCTGTTGATCATATAGCTGAATCATTGGGGCTGGTCTCCTTTGCTGGCTTTTTTTATGACAGATATCCAGTTGAAATTGTCCATGGTTATTTTGTACGCCCCTGTATCGCCGGGGTGGGATGTCATCCGCCTGTTTTCAATGGGCGGGGATGCATATAATATGTGCGCCCGTTCTGGCATTAAAGTGGTCATGCGGGCAATAAAATTTTCAGGCAAAATCTGAACTTCAGCTACCAAATAGCAGGGCATGAATGTTCAGGCATCCATGCGGACCCCATGATCCGTGATGCGCAGTGCCGAGACCATGGCGCAGGCCTTTATGCCCTCAAGCCTGCCGGTAAAACCCATGCGCTCCTCTGTGGTGGCCTTGAAGTTGACATGGGCTGGATCTATGTCAAGCAGCCTTGCGATGTTGTTTTTAATTTCCCTGGCATAGGGGCGCATGACCGGTTTTTGGGCTATGAGCGTAAGATCCGCATGGCAGATGACAATGCCGGCATTCTTGGCCATGGTCAGAACCTGATCAAGGAGAATGACCGATGCTATGCCATCATATGCCGGATCGGAGTCGGGAAAATGGGAGCCTATATCGCCAAGACAGGCGCAGCCAAGAATGGCGTCCATCAGGGCATGCAGGAGGACGTCGCCATCTGAATGGGCCACTATTTCATATTGGCAGGGGATTGCGATGCCGCCTATTTTCAGTGGTCTGCCCGTGCCAAACCTGTGGGCGTCATAGCCAAAGCCATTGCAGGGCAGGGCAGTGACCTGCTGCTCATCCTTAAGCAGCCGCAAATCAGCAGGGCCTGTGATTTTTACGTTTTCCACATCACCTGGCACTATCCGCACCTTTTTACCAGAACTTTCCAGAAGGGATGCATCATCTGTTGCTTGCATGCCGGATATCTCGGCCAGCGCATGAGCCTGCGCAAGTGCCGCTGTTTCAAATATCTGCGGCGTCTGCACGGCCCTAAGCCGCTCCCTGGGCAATGTGCCACCAGCCATCTCGGGGCAGCCCCCGGCTGTCATCCTTATGGTATCCACCACCTCAAGGCCGGGAATGGCGCCAGACCAGGGCTCGTGTACAGCCTCGCACAAGCGCCAGACAAGTTCTGTGCGTAAAAATGGCCGGGCAGCATCATGCACAGCCACAAGAGGAAAATCCGCTGGAACAGTGCCCAGGCCGAGGCGGACAGAATCCTGTCTTTGCACCCCTCCGGCGGTTATTATCCAGGGAATACCGGGATTCTCGGTCTGCAGCAGATTTTCCATAACATTTCGGTCGGATTCGGCCATGTCCGCAGGTGTCACTATGGTGATGCCCTGAACAAGGGAGCAGCGCGCAAGGGCGCGCACGGAGTGCCAGTAGAGAGGGACCCCCCGCCAGGGCAGAAACTGTTTTGGCCGGGAATCGACAAAAGGAGCCAGACGGCTGCCAGTCCCCGCGGCCACAAGAATGGCCCAAACCTTGCGGGGGGTGCCTTTCATTGATTATTGGGAGCCGGACTGTAAGCCGGGTTCTGTACTGTTTTCACAGCGACCATCATTCCTCTGGGAGCGCGATTGCCCGCGCCCTCTTGCAACCTACCCGGAAGAATTGGCCGGGCCGGCCTCCTTCCCTACTTGGTCTTGCTCCGAACGGGGCATGCCTTGCGCGTCATGTCACCATGGCGCCGGTGGGCTCTTACCCCACCTTTTCACCCTTACCGGCTATGCCGGCGGTATGTTTCTGTGGCGCTTTCCAGGGGTCGCCCCCTCTGGATGTTATCCAGCGTCCCGCCCTGTGGAGCCCGGACTTTCCTCCACGGCGTTTGCCGCGGCGATGGTCCGTCCGCCTCCCAATATTTTATGGCATATGCCAGTTGAAATTGTACCAATATCAACCATGCAGTCCGATGCTTCACAGCAAAAAACGTTTTGCTGTTCGCTATTGGCCTTCCTCATTTTTAAGATTTTCAGGACTGGCATCGCCGTCTTCATCAGCGGCTTCATCAGGGGTCCGGGAGGCTTCCGGCTTTGGCAGTGTGCTGTTTTGCCTGATATCCTCCGGCATCTCAAAGTGTTGATCCCAGAAAATAAGCCTCTGGCAATTGGGGCAGTTCAGAATTTGCTGCCCTGTCTGCAACTCAATGAAAGTCTGGGGCGGAATGGCGATATGGCAGCCGGAGCAGATGCCATCCTGCACATCCACCACCACCGGATGATCAAGACGTTTGCGAATGAACTCGTAACGCATGAATATTTCATGCTTGATGGATTTGCTTGCCTCGGTCCGCCTGTCATTCAGGCGCTCAAGCTCGGCATTTGCCGCATCGATGGTGGACTGCAGACTGGAGCGCTTGCTCTCCAGCTCATCTTTGAGCACATTGTAATCCTTGTCAATTTCCGCCAGAATGTCATTCTGTGTCTGCAATTCCTCAAAGATGGTGGTTTTTTCAGCCTCCCTGTTGCGGTTGGATTTCTCCATATTGTCCATTTCGCGCAGCATTGCCTGATACTCGCGGCTGTTGCCAACCTGCATCAGCTTGTTCTTGCTTTTTTTGATGCGTTCAGCATCATCATCAATTTCCGCCGAAACCCGCTTTTGCTGCTCCTGCAGATGGGTCAGCTTGTCCAGCACATGATTGCGGCGGCCATCCATGGCCCTAAATTTTTCCTCAAGCTCGCCAAGATCGCGCGGTGCGAATTCCAGTTTTTGGCGGACAGAGTGGATTATGTCGTCAACTCTTTGCAATTCCACAAGTTTTTGCAACTGTTCCAGATACCGCGCCTCACTCATTCGTCATCTCCCTTTTGCCCGCTATTGTCCTGAAAGGCGAACTCGTGGGCACAAAAATTATTTCCATTTTCGGCAATTCCTCCCCCAGAAGCAGGGCGAAGTGCCGCATCATTTTTTCCTCAAGACTGTGGTGGCCAACATCCAGCACCGGCAGTGGCGTATCCAGGGCGGTATGATATTTTATATCCCCTGTTATATACAGGTTGGCTCCGAGCCCGGCGGCAAGCTGCATGAGGGAGCCACCGGAACCGCCGCAAAATGCGATTCTCTCAATGCGCCTGGCAGGCGCAGGCCCGCAAAGTTGCGCCTCGCGAATACCCGCAAGCTCCATTATCCGGTCGATACATGTAGCCGCTGGCTCGGATTCCGGCAGATCGCCACAAGCGCCATAACCGCGCAATGGCTCCGTGCCAACATGCTCCAGCACCTGCAGATTGCGCAGGTCAAGCGCCCTGGCAAGCCACCCGGCCGGCCCGGGAATATTCACATCCAGCGATGTGTGGGCCGCATAGAGAGGCAGATTGGCAGCCAGCAGCAGCGCAAGGCATTCCCTCCAGGCATCCAGTCTGTCTGGCAGTCTGGGCTCAAGCGCCAGGGGATGATGCGCCAGGAGAAAATCAGCGCCGGCAGCCAGCGCCGCTTTTATTGATCGCGGCGTGGCATCGAGCATCACAGCCATTCGGAAAACTTCTGTACGTGTGGAAGCGACCTGCAGGCCGGATTTATCCCAGGCTGCTGCAAGGGCGGGATTGGCTGTTTTTTCTATGGCTGCCACAACATCCGTAACAAGCATGCTGCCATCACCTCCTGCGTGTCAGGCCTGCTCACCGCGCAGATAACGGACCGCGTTCACAAAAAGAAGGGTTCCGGGCGCATTCACCTCCCCTCTTGTCCAGCCAGGATGATTGGTGACATGATGGAAGGCTTCAGGATGGGGCATGAGACCGAGCACATGGCCGGAGGAATCACAAAGGCCGGCAATTCCCAGAGGTGAGCCATTGGGATTGTCCGGATAATTCATGCTTGGCAGTCCGCTTTTGGGATCCACATATTGCAGGGCGATGAGATCTTCCGCCTCAATTTTTTTCAGCACATCTGCATCTGCAACCACTTTGCCCTCACCATGGCGCACGGGCATGATCATGGGGGGCAGATTGCGTGTAAAAACGCAGGGGGAGGCTGGATTGGCTTTCAGATGCACCCAGCGATCTTCAAATCGGCCGGAATCATTATGTCCCAGCGATACGAGCCTCTCAAACTGCATGCCCCTTAAGCCGGGAAGAATGCCAAGTTTGACCAGAAGCTGAAAGCCGTTACAGATTCCAAGCAGCAGGCCGCCATTATCGAGGAATTCCCAAAGGCTGTCCAGCATGGGCCGTCCGGAGGCATCCCTGGCGAAACGCCAGCGCACAGCGCCGGTCTGTGCCGCCCCAAGGTCATCGCCATCCATGAATCCGCCGGGAAAGATCACAAAACCATAATCTGCCAGTTTGCATCTGCCACCCAGAAGATCGGAAAAATGGACAATATCAACCTTGTCCGAGCCGGCAAGACGGGCTGTGTGGGCCGTTTCAAGATGGGAGTTGGTGCCATATCCCGTGATGACAAGGGTGTGTACCGGCGGCAAGTGAATCTCCTCTGCAAAATGTCCATGGCGCAATCAGAAAGCAAAAACATCAAAAATTGAGTGGGAAAAAAATTAACACATGCCGCCATGCAGGTCAATGCGGATAAATTGCGGGGAAGACTCGCAAAATTTTGCGGACGGGATTATTATTGCGAATGTTGACAGGACAAGCAATGGAGAGCGTTTGCATGAAGGATATGAAAACCAGATATATTTTTGTGACCGGGGGCGTTCTGTCCTCCTTGGGCAAGGGCCTGGCGGCGGCCTCTCTTGGGGCTCTTCTCCAGGCGCGAGGGCTTTCCGTCACCATCCAGAAACTTGACCCCTATATAAATATTGACCCTGGCACCATGAACCCTTTCCAGCATGGCGAGGTCTTTGTGACGGATGACGGCGCCGAGACGGATCTTGATCTCGGGCATTACGAGCGATATCTCAATACTCCCATGTCGCATAAGAACAACACCACATCTGGCGCCATTTATAATAATGTCATTGCCAGGGAGAGGCGGGGCGACTATCTGGGCGCGACTGTGCAGGTTATTCCCCACATAACAGATGAGATAAAATCGCGCATCCTCTCTCTTTCCGAAGGGCCGGATGCGCCTGATGTGGCCATAATTGAAATCGGCGGCACTGTGGGCGATATCGAGGGGCTGCCATTTCTTGAGGCCATCAGACAGCTGAGATCAGAACTTGGCAGGGACAACTGCCTCAATATCCACCTGACTCTGGTGCCCTATCTGCGCACAGCCGGGGAACACAAGACCAAGCCCACCCAGCATAGCGTAAAGGAACTGCTTTCCATTGGCATCCAGCCGGACATAATCCTCTGCCGATGTGAGCACACCATACCCGCGGAGCTGCGCAAAAAGATAGCGCTTTTTTGCAATGTGGACCAGGATGCCGTGTTCAGTTCGGTGGATGTTGGCAATATTTATGAAGTTCCCCTCAAATTCTATGATGAGGGTTTTGATCAGAAAGTGGCCATAATGCTGCGACTGCCCGCGCGCAATGCCCGTCTTGAGAGCTGGAAAAAGCTGGTAAACGATTTTGCCAGCCCTCTGGGCAGGGTTACCATTGCCATAGTGGGCAAATATGTTGATCTCAAGGAGGCCTACAAAAGCCTGCACGAGGCCCTGGTGCACGCCGGGGTGGCCAACCGCGTGGCTGTGGATTTGCGTTATGTCAATTCCGAGCAGGTGAACCGTGCCAATGAGGATGAGCTGTTTGCGGATTGCGATGGTATACTAGTGCCCGGCGGTTTTGGCTACAGAGGTGTGGAGGGCAAGATTGAGGCCATTCGCTATGCAAGGGAGAACAAGATTCCTTTTTTTGGCATCTGCCTTGGAATGCAGTGCGCAGTCATAGAGTTTGCCCGCAATGTGGCAGGTATGGAACGCGCCAATTCCGAAGAATTTGATGAGAAGACACCGGAAAATGTCATATATCTGTTAAGGGAATGGTACGATTACCGCACCAGCAATCTCGAAAAACGCGATGCCACAAGCGACAAGGGGGGCACCATGCGTCTTGGCGCATATCCCTGCACGCTTACGCATGGCACCATTGCCCATGCTGCATATGGTGAGGAAAATATCAGCGAGCGGCACAGGCACCGCTACGAATTTAATAATAAATTCAAGGAAAAACTGGGGGAATGCGGCCTGGTTTTCAGCGGCAATTCACCTGATGGCTCCCTTGTGGAGATTGTGGAGCTCACGGAACACCCCTGGTTTGTGGGCTGCCAGTTTCATCCGGAGTTCAAGTCCCGGCCCATGGAGGCTCATCCCCTCTTCCGCGATTTTATACGGGCTGCCGTGGACTATGCCAGAAGCCATGACAGAGTGGAGCAGGCCCCCGGGGCCGCCACCATGGCGGAATGCTGAGACATGCGCCAAGGGCTTGTGAGCGGCCTTGTTGCAATGAATATCCGGGTATGGCATAATTTTTGATAATGTTGAACATTAAACTGATATGGGCGTTATGGTGATCTAGAAAATGGCATTGGAACTTCGCCAGCAAATGAAGCTGTCCCAGCAGCTGGTCATGACGCCCCAGCTGCAGCAGGCCATAAAGCTGTTGCAGCTTTCCAGAGTGGAACTGCTGGAGACAGTCCAGCAGGAAATGCTGGAAAACCCCTTTCTTGAAGAATCCTATACAGACGAGAGCCTGGATCAGGCTCCCTCCGAACAGCGCGATTCACTGGAAAATGAGGCCTATGACCGCGAACTTGCCAGGGATGCCTCCTGGGAGGACTATCTTGGCGAGTTCGCCAGCACCCCAAAGGCAAGCCAGTCCAGGGAGATGGAAACCGCGGAGGAGCTATCCCCACTGGAATCCCGCTGCGCGTCCAAGCCCACCCTTGAAGGCCATTTGCTATGGCAGTTGCGCCTGTCCACCATGACGGACAGGCAAAAGGAGATTGGCGAGGTAATCATCGGCAATCTTTCATCATCCGGCTATTTGCAGGCAAGTGTGGAGGAAGTGGCTGAAATGGCCGGGGCCACCCCGGAAGAAACAGCTGCCGTGCTGGAAAAGGTGCAGCTTATGGACCCGGTGGGTGTTGCCGCGCGTGATGTGCGCGAGTGCCTGATGGTGCAGATAAAAAATCTTAATTACGACCGCGACCCTGTTCTCGTGGAGCTTGTGCAGTCCCATCTTGAGGATCTTGAGGCCAAGCGCTACAAGCCTGTGCTGCGCAAGTTCAAGCTGGACATGGAGGATCTGCAGGAATATCTGGCCATAATAAAGAGCCTGGATCCCATGCCAGGCTCCAGCTTTGGAGGGAGCGAGCCAACCTATGTGAGTCCGGACATCTTCGTCTACAAGGTTGGCGATGATTTTGTCATAACACTCAACGACAGCGGACTGCCGCAGCTCACCATGTCAACCCTTGCGGAATTGGATATGAGCGGAGCTTCGGAGAGTGAGCGGGATTATTTTAATGACAAGAGCCGCTCCGCTGCATGGCTTATCAAGAGCCTGTACCAGAGGCAGCGCACCCTTTACAAGGTTACAGAGAGCATTGTGAGGCATCAGAGGGAGTTCTTCGAAAAGGGCGTCACCCATCTTGCACCATTGATTCTCAAGGATATAGCAGATGACATTTCCATGCATGAATCTACCATCAGCAGAATAACGACAAACAAATATGTGGCCACCCCCCATGGGGTATTTGAACTGAAATTCTTTTTCAATAGTGGCCTTGAGCTTGCGGATGGCACTCAGGTTGGCTCGGAGAGCGTGAAGGCGCTGATCAAGAAATTTATCGCCGATGAGGACCCCAAAAATCCTCTCAGTGATGAGCGTCTTGGCGAAATGCTCAAGGAAAAGCTGAATGTCACCATTGCCAGGCGCACAGTTGCCAAGTACCGCACCGCTCTGGATATTCCTTCATCATCCAGGCGCAAAAAACAGTTCTGATAAAAATCTGGAGGGCAGCATGAATATTGCCTTTGCATTCAAAAATTTTGATCCATCTGACCACCTGAAGAAATATGCCCGGCGGCGCATGGAAAAGTTGGGCCGTTTTTTTGGCAAGGGCGCGGATCTTGATGTCAATGTGGTATTGTCTGTGGACAAATTCCGCCATCGCTGCGAGGTGACGGTCAGCGGCGAGGGTTTGCATATTAATGCCGCCGAGCAGGCGCAGGACATGTATGCAGCCATCGATCTGGTCAATGACAAGCTTGAATCCCAGATCAAGCGCAAGGTATCCAGAGTCAAGGAACATAGGCGCAAGGCCCGCAATGCCGATATCGATGTCTTTACATTCAATGTGGATGCGGAGCCTGAAGAGGATCAGGAGGTCATTGGCACGGATCGCTTTGCTCCCAAACCGCTGCATGTTGATGAAGCCCTCATGCAGCTGGATTCCATAGGCAGCGAGTTCCTGGTGTTTTTGAATGCCGAGAACAACCGGGTCAATGTTGTCTACAGGCGCAGAACCACCGGCTATGCCCTGATTGATCCAATTCTGTAGCGCAAGTTTTGCGTTATGAATGAACCAGCCAGGCCCTGCGGCAGCATCTGCATAATAACCGGCCTGTCCGGCGCGGGCAAAAGCACAGCCCTGCGGGTGTTTGAGGATCTGCGTTTTTTTGCCGTGGATGGTTTGCCAGCGGTCCTGGCGCCAGAAATCGCGGCCATGATGCAAAGGCATTCCATGTGCCATTTTACGGGTATGGCCATAGGCATGGATTTGCGCCAGGACAATTTCCTTGCCGAATTTCATGCCGCTGTGGACAGGCTGGTTCATGCCGGATTTGATATAAAAATAATTTTCCTCGAGGCGGACGATGAGGCGCTTATTCGCCGTTATGCGGCAACCCGCAGGCCGCATCCCCTCGAGAGAAACGGCCTTGGCCTTAAAGGCGCCATCGAAGAGGAGCGCAAGCTGCTAGGCCCCTTGCGTGAGATGGCCGGAGTGGTGATCAACAGCACAGATTTTTCCATTCATGATCTGCGTCGCTCCATTCAGCGTCTTGTGCTGGATGGAGCCGGCGCCAAAAAACTTTTGCGCGTCAATCTGGTTTCCTTCGGATTTAAATATGGCATACCGCAGGAAGCGGATTTTGTTTTTGATCTTCGTTTTTTGCCCAATCCCTACTTTGTGGAGGAGCTCAGGCCCTTCACTGGCCATGACTCCGCCGTGGCAGAATATGTTTTCAGGGATGAAACTGCCCTGGAATACAGGCGCAAGCTGGTGGATTTTCTTCTATTTGTGCTTGCAGGGGCCGAGGCGGAGGGCAGATACAGGGTTACAGTGGCCCTGGGATGCACCGGGGGCAGGCATCGCTCTGTGGCAATGACAGCCCGCATCGCAACCGAGCTGGCCGCTTCAGGGTATTCCATAACCGTGGAAGACCGCACTCTTGAACGGGATGGCAGCGCAAATGCCGAGAGGGAAAAATGACGGAAGAAATCGCTCCCATAGGCATAATAATAGTCTCCCATGGCAAATTTGGCACCGCAATCCTGCGAACAGCGGAGAGCATAATCGGCCAGCAAAGCGATTATGTCTCCATAAGCGTGGATAGCGCACATGAGGTGGAGGATGCTGTTCGCCGCCTCAATGACGCCGTTGGCTTGCTGGATCGCGGTGAGGGTGTGCTTGTGCTGACAGACATGTTTGGAGGCACGCCCACCAATCTGGCCCTCTCATTGCTGGGTAAAAACAAGGTGGAAGTGGTCACTGGCATAAATCTGCCCATGCTTCTGAAAGTTTTTGAGAGCAGAGCCTCCGTCTCATTGCCGGAATTGGCAAAAATGGCTGGTGATGCCGGCCAGGCCGGCATTGTGGTGACAGGCAGGATGCTGCGCACCAGAGGTCGGGATAAAAATGATGACTGAAAAACGGAGAATGCCATGGCATTCTCCTTCCCCAGCCTGGCAAAGGCCATTAGAGACCGGCAAGCATGAGCGGGGATGATTCCTCAGAGGAATATGCAGGGGAGCTGAACTGCCAGAGCTACAATCAGGATACTGCCGATGCTGCGCCCCGCTCCCTGTGTCATGCCATGGCGATGCTCCGGTTATTGATAGCTGGCATTCATTGCGTGGCCATGTAATGAGCTTGTCTTTTTTTTAACAGGATATTATGCTGTCACCAATTATATCATTTCAGTTTTGTCTCAATGCCGGTCTGGATTTCTGGCCGGTATAAGGTTTGATTTATTGGGGTGGATTCCCGACGCCAGGCGCGGGATCTGTATCAGCAACAGAGATGGCCAGGGCCGCGACATTCCTTTGCGCGGCTATGTTCCGGCCGAAGGTAGGGCAGACATGAAGGACATTCGCAAGGTTATTATACCTGTGGCAGGCTGGGGTACACGCTCATTGCCGGCAACCAAGAATATTCCAAAGGAGATGCTCCCCATCTACAACAAGCCGGTAATCCAGTATGTCGTTGAAGAAGCCATCCGCGCCAAAATTCGTGATGTGATATTTGTCACAAACAGGGATAAAAGCGTTATTGAGGATCATTTTGACTACAACCTCCAGCTTGAGGGTGTGCTTGAACGCGCAGGCAAGCTGGACAAGTTGCAGGCTATCCGCGATGTTGCGGAAATGGTGAATATTATGGCCGTGCGCCAGAAAAAGCAGCTTGGCCTGGGTCATGCCATCCTCTGTGCCAGGGAGCTTGTGCGGGACGATCCTTTTGCCATCATGGTTGGCGATGATCTCATGTTTGGCGGCGTTCCAGGGATTGGCCAGCTTATTGAAGTTGCCATGGCCGAAAAGATGCCTGTTGTTGGCGTGATGGAAGTGCCCTGGGAAAAAGTCAGCAAATATGGCATAATTGATGGCGAGGAAGTTGCACCTGGCGTTTACCGCGTTCGCGACATGGTGGAAAAGCCGGCCAGGGAAGATGCGCCATCCAGGCTGGCAATAGTGGGCCGTTATGTGCTTACCCCTGATATTTTTGATTATCTGGACAAGGTAAAACCTGGTCAGGGCGGCGAGATCCAACTGACAGACGCCATGCAGATGCTTGCCAAGGAGCGCGGCATGATGGCTGTGCGCATGGCGGGCATGCGTTTTGACGCTGGCGACTGGGCGGAATATCTCACAGCCAATATCTATTTTGCCCTGCAGGATGAAGATCTGCGGTATGAGCTGCTGGGTCTGCTCAAGAATTTTGTGCAATTCCAGTAGGCCGATTCCCAAGCCATATATCGGGGCCGCCTGGGGGCGGCCTTTTTCATTATAATTCTGTCTGGTCTGTCTTAAAGCATGTACGCGCGTATAATGCTGCTGTCACCCCCATGGTCCATTCTCACATGGTCTCTGCCGGATTTTTTTGCTGAAGATTTCTGGCAGGCCGGTCTGCGGGTGGCTGTGCCTCTGGGCAAAGGCAAAGCCAGAGCCGGCATGATTGTTGAGCTTGCCCAGGCCTCCGGTTTGCCGGAAGGGGCCGTATGCCGTGAAATAATCTGGCCTCTGGAATCATCGCCCATTTCCGGCGCCGATTTTATGGCTCTTATTGATGAGCTTGCCAGGCGCCAGGGGCTTGAACCAGGATATATTGCTGGCCATATTCTGCCAAAAGGGCTTCGGAGTACGGCAGTAAAAGTAAGATGGCTACAAAATGGCGCACCAGTGGAATATGAAATCGTGAAAATTGGCGCGCTTTCCCGGGAGTTGAGGGCGCTCATTGCTGATGACTTCAGCAATGGAGGCGCCTGGATTGTGTCCCGGACCCGTGACAGCGCGGAAATGGAACTGTGCCAGTTGCGCATAGACCCGCCGTGGCCTTTGCGGCCGGCCGCCACGCGCCAACGCAGACTGCTTGACTATTTGCATGAGCATGGTGTGGTTTCCCGGCGCAGGCTTTTGCACGAGATGGGCGAGTCCAAAACACTTCAGGCCATGGTTGGTGCCGGTTATGTGGAAATCAGCAGGGGAGATCTGGACGAATATGCAGATACCCCCCTTCTGCCACCAGCCAGGAAAATGTTTGAGCTCAATGAGGAGCAGCAAAAGGCTCTGGATGAACTGATGTCTGCCCTGGCTGCAGACAGGCATAGCTGTCATTTGCTGTATGGAGTCACAGGCAGTGGCAAGACGGCAATATACATGGAACTTGCCAGGGCATGTCTTGAGCTTGGCAAAAGTGTGATTTTGCTGGCTCCTGAAGTGGCCCTGGCCTGTAAACTTGCCCGGGATGCCGCCATTGCCCTGCCCAATGCGCGCCGTTTTCTGTATCACGGCTACCAGACACCCATGGAGCGGGAAAGAATTTATAGGGAGCTGGCTGCAGTAGGGGAGCCATGCGTGGTGGCCGGCACTCGCTCCGCCCTTTTTTTGCCAATCGCTAATCCAGGTTGCATCATACTGGATGAAGAGCATGACGGTTCCTTTAAGCAGGATGAAATTTTTGGTTATCATGCCAAGGAGGTTGCCTGGTTCAAGGCTGCCAGATCTCGATGTGTGCTTTTGCTGGGGTCGGCAACACCTGATATAAAAACGTTCCATGCCGCAAAAAGTGGCAGCCTGCCTGTTCTCAGCCTGCGGAGCCGCTATGCGGGACAGGCTTTGCCGCCAGTGGAGCTTGTCAATATTGGCGCAAGGGCGGGAATGGCGCCCGCGGGCAGCATAGCGGCCACCGCGGAAGGCACCGGTCTGCTGGCTCCGGAAAGCGAACAGGCGCTCATGGAGTGCATGCTACGTGGCGAGCAGGCTGTTGTCATGCTCAATCGGAGAGGCTATGCCCCCATGATCTATTGCCTGGATTGCGGCAAGGTTTTGCGCTGCCCGCATTGCGAGATTGGCCTCTCCCTGCACAAGGGCTGGGGCAGACTTGTATGTCATTATTGCGGATACAGCGTAGCCTATCCTTCTGCCTGCCAGGATTGCGGCAAGATGAATCACATAGCCATAGGTGAAGGCACGGAGCGGCTGGCAGAGAGGCTGGAGGCTCTTACAGGACGCCAAATTTTGCGGCTTGACCGGGACAGTACCCGCAGACCTGGCAGAACCCAGGATATTCTTGAGGCTTTCGCCAGGGGGGAGTCCCCATTTCTGGTGGGAACGCAGATGCTCTCCAAGGGGCATCATTTCCCCAATGTCACTCTTGTTGTGGTCGCTGATGGGGACATAGGCCTGAATTTGCCTGATTATCGAGCGGCAGAGCGCACTTTTCAGCTTCTTGTGCAATCAGCTGGCAGGGCTGGTAGGGGCAGCAAATCCGGACATGTGCTTATTCAGACAAGAGATTTAAGCCATTATTGCTGGGAATATGTAAAAAATTATGATTATGAGGGTTTTTACGAAGCAGAACTTGCCAGAAGAAAGCGCAATTTTTATCCCCCCTTTACCAGGCTGGCAATTTTGCGGGTATCCTTTGCCATGGGCGAGAATACAGCCATGGATCAGTTGGCAGCACTTGGAGCTTCGCTGAGAGAACTTGCCAAAAGGCTTGAGGTGCGGCTGCTGGGGCCTGCGCCAGCTCCCATTGCCATGCTGCGAGGGCATAAACGCTACCAGTTTTTGCTCAAAAGCCAGGACTGGGACAAAATCCGCAAAATTTATTTTCAGGCCACCAGGATTGTCGCCGGCGGCAGTCTGCGCCTGTTTCTCGACCTCGATCCAGTCAACATGCTCTGACACTTTCTTCTTCCATCCATAAAGTCTTTTGCCGTAACGCCGAAAATAGCAGTATGCAAGGATGGAGGGCCGGGCAGTGACAAACGGTCCTGTCCAGGCCTTAAAATATTATTCAAATACATGGCGCGAAGATGGAGGGATGTGATGAGACGTTTTTATGCTTATGTGGTGCTGGCCTGCCTGTTGGCGTTTCCTTCTATTGCCTGTGCGGAAGGCTCCGGTTTTTATCTTGCTCCCAAATTTTTAATGAGCATTCAGGATACAGGCACAGTGTCCCGCTCCAGCTCTCTGGCCGGGTCAGGCGTTGACGATTACAGCCAGTTCACATTGGGCGGGGGCCTGGCGGCAGGCATTGATCTGTGGCCACAGCAAATGGTGCCCCTGCGCCTGGAGGTGGAGTTCGCCCTGCGTGGCAACAGTGAAAAAAACTGGTATGACAATGGCGTTAATCTGAGCAGTGTCAAGGGCACATGGAACAATTCCACCCTGTTTGCCAATGTTTTTTGGGATTTTCACAATGACAGCAACTTCACACCCTACATTGGCGCTGGTCTTGGCATGGCTTTCAACTACACCGGCTATGACTTCACAACCCATGATGGTGAAACCTTCTCCGTTGATGACCGCTTTACCAATTTTGCATGGAATGCCGGCGCCGGCGTATCCTACAGCCTGAATGAGATTGTGGCCATTGACGCCTCCTACAGGTTTGTCGGACTGGGCTATAACGAAGTCAGCGGCTACAAGAATGGCAGAAAGTATGAAATTGCAAATGAACCTTATAACAATGAATTCATGGTAGGCTTGAGATTCTCCTTCTAGTCCTTTCCCACCATGCGCTCAGGCCGCAATCCGGCAAAAATCCGGCATTGCGGCCTGTTTTTTATTAAGTCACGCAATGCACAGGTTATGCTTTTGCCCATCGCCGCAGACTGCGCGGCAACTGCATTAAATAAAAATTAATAAAAATCTAGAACATCTCAACAGGATATCTATAATAAAACTATATATAAAAACGTTGAATTTTTGAGTAAATCAAAGAAAACTGGAGATAGTATTGTGGAAAAATTTTTTAGCAATTTGTGGAAATATATCTTGCGTCAGCTTCAGCCCTTTATTTTCAAGGCTTTTCGGATGTGGCCAAAACACATGCATTTAATAAAATTTCCTTATATATTGCTATGTTACAAAATAAAATAGCTGGGGATAATCCGTTTGCCGCAAAAGTTCTAACTGCAATGATTGTCCTTTGCCTTTGAGCAGCCATATAAATTATAAGTTGGCCATGGAAGCGAAGTGGTCTGAAATTGCAAAGAATCTCAGGAATATGCTTGAATCTGGTATATTCCGTGTCTGGGTGGCTCCATTGCGCGCGGAAGTTGGCGCGCGTTCCCTGCGCGTATTTGCGCCTAACACTTTCATGGCCGACTGGCTGAAACGTCATTTGCCCGATGAGCTGCGCAAGGCCGCATCTCCTGTCATGGGGCTTGCGGTGGAAGATATTCAGCTGGAAATACTTGCGCGGCCAGGAGAGGAAAAAACAGCCAGGGTTGCAACCGGGGCAGAGGTGGTGGCCAGTGTGCTACCCCAAGCTCCAGCCCAGGGAGTGCTCCCTGTAAAATTTGCAACTCCTGCGGGCGCAGGCCCATGGCGTTACCGCTTTGATGATTTTGTTACCGGACCAAGCAACAATATTGCCGTGGCTGCTGCCAGGGACATATGCCAGAGCGGCCAGGTACGCACGCTCTTTGTAACGTCCGCTCCTGGTCTTGGCAAAACCCATCTGGCCCAGGCGGCAGGGCAGGCCATTGAATCATGCGGGCTGCATGTCAAGGTTGGCTATCTCACAGCCGAGCAGTTTGCATCCCGTTTTGTGGCGGCCATGCGTTCGCGCGATCTTGAGGAATTCAAGCAATATCTTTGCAGTCTTGATGTCTTTTTGCTTGAGGATGTGCATTTTCTCCAGCGTAAAAAAGCCATGCAGGAGATGATTCTTGGCGTGATCAAGAATCTTCAGGCCAAGGGCTCGCGGGTGATTTTTACATCTTCCTTCTCGCCGCGCCAGCTTCAGGATATGGACGGACAGCTGATCTCGCATTTATGTTCAGGCATTCTCACAAGCATGGAAAAGCCAGGTGTGGAGATGCGGCGTGAGATATTGCATCGCAAGGCTTCAGTGTGGCAGGTCAAGCTGCCGGACGAAATATGCGATGTGCTGTCCAGGAATCTTTCCTCAGATATAAGACAGCTGGAATCCTGCCTTAAAAGCATGCTTTTTAAGGCCAGGCTCATGAATACAGGCTTGAGCATTGATCTGGCCATGGAGACGCTGCAGCAGTATGCCGGCGCGGAACACACTCTTGACCTGGAGCGCATTGTAAGGCTTGTATGCGAAAATTTTGGTCTCACCCGCATGCAGCTGTGTTCCCGTTCCCGCAAGCAGGAATATGTGCAGGGCCGCAATACGGTTTTTTATCTGGCCCGCAAACATACAGAAATGAGTCTTGAAGAAATTGGCTGCGTTTTTAATCGGCGTCATTCCACAGTATTGCGGAGTCTCACGCAGGTGGAGCGGGAGATGGCAAGGGAATCCACATCTGGCCGGCAAATAGCCAGGGCTGTTGATCTTATTGAAAGGAAATGCGGGATTCAGGGAGAGGCAGTCTGCTGATATAACCGCGCTGCAGGAGTTAACCAGAACTCATGTAAAATTCATGCTTCCAGCTTAACGTTGAAGATCATTCGCCAACACAATTTTGATGGCGAATGATCTTCATGTTTTTAGCCCTGCAAAAACATGTCATCCCATCTGGACATTGGGACTATTTATGGAAATCGAGGAGTGCCGCGCCCCAGGTAAGGCCTGCGCCAAAAGCTGTCACAAGCACCAGTTCGCCATTGCGCAAAAGGCCCTGGCTACGGGCTTCCGCCAGCGCGAGGGGTATGGACGCGGCTGAAGTATTGCCATAGTTTGCCACATTGGTGAAAACCCTGCTTCCATCAATCTGCAGGCGTGAGCCCACCGCCTCAATAATTCTCATGTTAGCCTGATGCGGCACCAGAAGATTTACATCATTGATGCCAAGATTATTGCGTCTGAGCAGTGTCTCGCAGACATTCACCATCTGGCGCACAGCATGGCGATAAGTATCCCTGCCCTGCATTGCAAGGAAAAAATCGGCGCCAACGGGGTCGCCATATTGGTATTGGCAGGATGTGCCACCGCCCACTGTGATGAGATCCTTTTGTCTGCCGTCACTCATGCAGATTACATCTCGCAGTGAGCAAATGGCTCCATCGGGATTGCCGCTTATTACAGAAGCCACGGCGGCATCGCCGAACAATACGCAGGTGCTTCTATCCTTCCAGTTTAAGCGGCGTGTGAGAGCTTCTGCGCAGATGAACAGAATGCGGCTGTCCGGCTCGCCGGCCAGAATGGAACTGCAAATGGATAAACCATATATAAAGCCTGTGCATGCCGCTCCAATGTCAAAGGCCATGACAGGCTCGGGACATAACTGGCCGGCAATTATGCATGCCACGGAAGGGGATAGATGATCCGGAGTGCAGGTTGCGGTCACTACATGGGTAATGCTGGCCGGATCAATGCCTGCTGCCTTTATGGAAGCCTTGGCGGCCTCGATTCCCAGGGTAGATGCATTTTGCGCGTTGCCAAGCCTATGGCGCTTGCGTATGCCAGTGCGCTCAACGATCCATTGATCGCTGGTGTCAACCATGGCGGTTAAATCTTCATTTGTTATAACACTCTCTGGCACATAGGTGCCAAATGAAAGCAACTGGCAACTGATGCTCATGGTTTAGGCACATCCTGGAAAAAATGAGGACTCTGAAGCTGCAGCCCCATTTTGCGCACATTGAAATGAATCAGCGCGGGCAAGGCGCAGCCATTGGCAAAGTGTCTGAATTGGCCTTGTGATCCAGCAGGACCATCATATTTGGCCTGTTATACGGATCGTGAAAAGCGTGTAAGTTCCTCATTGGCTAGTATTGTTTCGGCAAGACGCGCATTTGTATCCTTGCGGACAAATGCGCCACTCATTCTTATGGCATTGGTCATCGCCAGCGCATTGGAGCGGCCATGGCATACAATGGCCAGACCTTTGAGGCCCAGAAGTGGAGCTCCGCCATATTCCGCATAATCGATTGTTTTGGCGAATTTTTTGAAAGCGTTTTTGGCCAGCATGGCCCCCATTGCCGGCAGCAGCCCGGATGTGAAGATGCGCTTGAGCATACGCATGAGCGAGCTTGCGAGACCTTCGCTCATTTTTACAACTACATTGCCCACGAAACCGTCACAAATAACCACATCCACTTCTCCGCCAAAAATGTCGCGGCCTTCGGCATTGCCCACAAAATTGAGATTTTGGGCCATTTTCAGAAGCTCATAGGCTTCCTTTACCTGGCTGTTGCCCTTGCCCTCCTCCTCGCCAATGCTCAACAGGCTGACCCTGGGAGATGAATAGCCCAGAAGATCCCTTGCAAAGGCATCTCCCATAAGACCAAACTGAAAAAGATGGTAGGGTCGGCAATCGACATTTGCGCCGGCATCCAGCACCACCACGGGATTTTTCTCTGTGGGCAGCAGGGCGGAGAGGGCCGGGCGTTCCACACCCGGCAATCTGCCCATGATGAACATGCCACAGGCTACTGTGGCGCCGGAATGGCCCGCGCTGACAACTCCATCCGCCGCTGATTCGCGCACAAGACGGCAGGCTACCTGAATGGACGCATTTTTCTTGCGCCGCAGGATGTCCGATGGTTTTTCATTCATGTGCACAACATCTGCGGCATGGACGATTTCATAATGCGCATTATCAAGATTGAGCTTTTCCAGTTCACATTCAACCTTGGGTGTGTCACCCACGAGCAGAATGTGCAGCCCATGCTGGCGGGATGCTTCAATTGCACCCGGGACCACCACGGACGGTCCAAAATCGCCGCCCATGGCGTCAACGGCAATGACCGGATTCTCGCGCATTATTCTCCGGCATCCACCTTTGTGGCTACTACCTGGCGGCCATGATATTTGCCGCAGGAGGGGCAGACGCGGTGAGGCAGGGTGGGCTCCCCGCAGGAGCAATAGACCACAGGCGGCTTGGCAATATGGTCGTGGGAACGGCGCATACCCTTGCGGGAGCGGGATTTTTTATTTTGCTGAACAGCCATTTGCTACTCCTTGATGATTCATGATTTATTTGCAATTGCCGCAAGAATATATGCCACAATTTCCTTAAACCTGAAAATTAGCAGATTTGTGGCGCCTTGTCCAAGCCTATTATGCAGGTCTGCCTAGCCGGGCTGATTGCCGGACAGTGTTGCCACCATGACTGCCTTGATGGTGTGCATTCTGTTTTCGGCCTCGTCAAACACAAGGCTTTGGGGGGATTCGAACACATCCTCGCATACTTCCATGCATTCCAGACCGTATTTCTGATAGATCATCTCGCCAATGCTGGTCTGTCTGTTGTGGAATGATGGCAGGCAGTGGAGAAAGCCGCAGGATGGGTTGCCTGTGGCCGCCAGGGTTTCCCTGGTGACGCGGTAGGGCAGAAGCTGCGCGATTCTTTCCTCCCAGGCCTGTTCCGGTTCTCCCATGGAGAGCCAGACATCTGTATAGATGAAATCGCAGTCCCGGACGCCGGCGTCCGGGTCCTCGGTTCTGGTGATCTGGGCGCCTGTTTCCCTGGCTATGCGGCAGGCCAGATCATATACCTCATCTGAAGTCCAGAGCTGGCGTGGCGCAATGGAGCGGAAGTCCACACCCATCAGGGCGCAGCCAACCATCAGGGAGTTGCCTGTGTTGTAGCGGGCATCTCCAAGATATGCGAGTTTCTGGGCATTGAGGGGTTTTGGACAATGTTCGCGCATGGTGAGCATATCTGCCAAAAACTGGGTGGGATGCCATTCGTTTGTCAATCCGTTCCAGACTGGCACATCACTGAATTTGGCAAGTGTTTCAACTCTTGCATGTTCAAAGCCCCTGTATTCAATGCCATCAAAAAATCTGCTCAGCACACGCGCAGTGTCGGCCAAGGATTCCTTTTTGCCCAGCTGGGAGCCGGATGCGCCCAGCCATGTCACAGTTGCGCCCTGATCATGGGCGGCCACCTCAAAGGCGCAGCGTGTGCGCGTGGAGTCCTTTTCAAATATCAGGGCTATATTTTTGCCATGCAAAAATTGCTTCTCGTTTCCGGCCTTTTTATCTTTTTTGAGGTTGGCCGCCAAATCCAGCAGGCTTGTCAGCTCCTGCGGACTGAAGTCCGCTTCTTTCAAAAAATCCCTTCCCAGCAGCATATTCACTCCCGTGGCTTTTGAAACGCGGCCACCATCATGACCTGTCATCAAGATTCATCATCATGCCAATTTCATCGCAGCGGTAGAATTTCGGGCACTTGCTGCATTCCACCCAAACTATTGCGGGCAGATCCTCCCTGCTGAACTCCTGGAAGCCGCAGTTGCCAAAAAAGCTTGCTGCCAGGGTAAAGACAAACACACGGGGAATGCCCAGGGAGCGGCATCTTTCCACAAGAGATGCCACAAGAGCGCGGCCAATGCCTCTGCCTTGGCAACCGTGATGCACGGCGATGGATCTGATTTCGGCAAGATCGGACCACAGCACATGCAGGGCGCCGCAGGCAATGACAATGTCCTCGCCGCTATGGCTGTCAGGAGCGGTTATGACCATATAGTCCTGAATATGCTGATAAAGGTATTGTGGTCCGCGGGCAAGCATTACATTATCAGCGGCGTACTGGTTTATCAGCGCGGACATGCCATGGACATCCTGCACACGGGCTGGTCTAAGCTCCGGCCTGGCATTTGTCTCAAGGCAGACTTCAGGCACCGGCATGGGTGTCTGGCGCGTATCAAAACGTGGAATTGCTATGGGCATCTTTGTGGCCTGTAAAAATGAAAAGGCGACAGCGCACTTTTGATGGTGCGCAAAATCGCCAGAGTTGATAAAATGCCAGACTATGCGGTTATGTCTGGAAAGAAAAAATTCAGAGGAGAATTAATATACGACACTTTCCAGAAAGTCCAGAAAAAATGTCATTGCTCCAAGAAAGGTGAAAGCCAGTCGATGAAAAACATGAAAGGCGCAGGAGCCTTTTTTTCTCAGCTATATTGTCAGCTGTTCACCATGACTTTGGCCGGCCTGAGCAGCCTGTCATTGAGTTTGTAGCCTCTTTGAAGCACCCGCGTGACCGTGCCTTTTTCCTGGGTTGGATGCGGCTCCATGCCAATGGCCTCATGTATCTCGGGATTGAAAACCTCCCCCGACTCGCCCACAGGCACAAGACCACTTTGCGCAACTGCGTCCAAAAGCTGCTTGCGGGTCATCTCAATTCCCTGCATCATGTCCTTGCAGGCCTCGTGGCGGCTTCCATATTGCAGGGCCAGATCAAGATTATCCAGAGCAGGCAACAGTGCGGAAAGCACTTTCTCCGATGCGTAGCGCATCTGTTCCTGATGCTCCCTTGCCAGCCTTTTTTTAAAGTTGTCCATTTCCGCAGCCATGCGCAGTCGCATGTCTTCGAGTTCCCGGGCCACCTTTTCCGGATCAGGAGCAGCCTCGATTGCTTCCTCCGATGGACCGGGCTCAAGTTCCAGCTCCTCCAATGGCGCAGCGCCCGCCTGGGCCTCCGGCTTCTGTTCCGGTTCCTGTTGCTGTTCCCTCTGTCCCTGGGGTTGCATTGCCTGACTTGTATATGGATGCATACGATTCATGTTACCTCCTGGAGATGGCGTCCCTTTTGTACCCGATTCGTATCGGCGCAGATTTTCAGGGCGCTCTTGTCTGGTTATGACAGGCGCTGGTTCATGTCAAGGAGGCCAGGCCTGAAGCCTCTAAATCCACACTGCTTCCAAAAAATATTCCAGGGCGAGAGATGCCTTGTAGCGTTGCCTTTGACCTGCCTTTACCTGTGTTCTTTTTACCATACTCATTGGAAGTGCCCGCAATGTTGCCAGTTTTTTTGCGGCATTCCGGGCGGGAGAATGTTTTATTTTCATCGAATATCACACATCAGACATTTCATGTTATTCAGTGCCACCAATGGGTGGCAATCTTGATATCATTAACTTGTCCAGCAGTTATGATAAAATCAATGGATTTTGACACGTCATTGCATAAAAGATGACTTTTGCCTGCCATTGCCCCGTGCCTTCTACCGAGTTCGCGGGCCTGCCCGTCATATGTCATGCTGGAGGCTGCCCTGCGGGCTTTGGCAAACGTGGAATCAACCAGCGCTGGACATTGCTTTTTTAATTCTTTGGTCAGCTTAGATACTCTGGCGAAGTTGAAGGGTGCTTAACCACAACAAGGTTCTGTCTTGCTACCAATATGCCATGGATATGCAAAAAATGGCTGTGATTGGGGGCTTGCCAATAATTCCATATGCTTCCAAAAACATGCGCCCAAAAAAAGGGACTGTAGCAATCGCTGCAATCCCTTGAAATAGTTGGTGGGCCCACCAGGATTTGAACCTGGGACCAACCGGTTATGAGGCATACGGTCCTATAGATAACTCTTTGAGATTACTGAAATTATTTTAAATAAAATGTGCCAAATGTGCCCAAATTTGGCCTTTTATGTGCCCGGTTATGTGTCCAGGGCACATGTCATTTAAAGCTGATTATTTCCCCTACTGGTTGCGTCTTTCCTTTGGCTTCACAAAGAAGAGATCGCGCACATGAAACTCGCATGCCGGGTCTGTGACATATTCCCACATGTAGCCCACAGTTATTATCGGCTGTTTGAGTGGCAGGCCCAGGGCATAGCCTGTCGCCTCCGCAAGGGGTTTTACCACCGAGCCAGCATCCTGTGCCTCAAGGATTTTCTGGATTGATTTAAAAGCCCGGACCATGCTTT
>CAJUMQ010000030.1 GCA_910587035.1 uncultured Desulfovibrio sp.
CCTGTTCCACACGCGGGAGCAGCTGGTGGCGGAGGACTGGCAGCCAACCGGCAATATCTTTGAAAGGCAGGGGCAGAGGATGCTGCCCCTGTATGAGGCCAAGATGATTCATCCTTATAACCACAGGGCGGCGGATGTCATAAGAAGCCAGACGGCAGTGGCCAGACAGGCCCAGCCAAGAGAGATTCCGGCAGAAGAATTGAAAGACCCCGCCAGATGCGCCATGCCCCTGTACTGGGTGCCCGAAGAAAGGGTTGATGCGGAGCTGGCAGCCTTTGGCTGGCGGCATGAATGGCTTATAGGCTGGCGTGACATAACCAGTGTGACCAATGAGAGAACAGTAATCAGCAGTGTGATACCCAAGGCGGCGGTGGGCAATAAATATCCTCTTTTATTATCTCAATATCCCCAAAGTGGCTTTTGTCTAGTGGGATCATTGAGCAGTTTTATGTGTGATTATGTTGCCAGACAAAAAGTTGGAGGCACAACTCTTAATTTTTTTATTGCTCAACAATTTGCAGTTTTGCCCCCCGAAACATATGCCTCACACGCCCCCTGGCAGCCATCCATAACTTTGTCTGACTGGCTGCGGCCGCGCGTGCTTGAGCTGACCTATACTGCGGAGGACATGCGGCCCTTTGCGCTGGATCTGGGCTATGCGGGCGAGCCCTTTGCCTGGGATGAGGAGCGCAGGGCGCAAATCCGCGCCGAGCTGGACGCGGCCTTTTTCCACCTCTATCTGCCGGCCAATGCCGATGGCGGCTGGCAAAAATGCGCCAGCGAGACCGACGCCGAATATGCAGATCTTGTGGCCGCCTTTCCCACCCCCCGCCACGCGGTTGAGTATGTCATGGAGACCTTCCCCATCACCAGGGAGAAGGACATGAAAAAACATGGCGCCTACCGAACCAAAAGCCTGATTTTACAAAATTACGATTCCCTGCTTCAGGCCATGCGGGATGGCAGGCAATGGCAGTCGGACTACATACAATAGGGCGGGATTGCATCATGCAGGGTTTGTCGGCGCATCCATAATCCAGGCCGCGGACTGGCAGAGGATTCTCGCGGCGTGATTGCCGCGCGGCGGCGCTCTGGCGCGCATGGCTCAGGCCGTGGATATCTGCCGCATCCCGGGGCCGCAACAGGAGGAAAACTTGGCGGACTGCAGGCAGATGGCATTTGGCCCCCGCTTGCTGGTGCTTGGATGTCCCGGTTCTGGCAAGAGCACATTCGCGCGCAGGCTGGCCGCTTTGACCGGTCTTCCGCTCCATTATCTGGACATGCTCTGGCACAGGCCAGACAGGACGACCCTTTCCCGCGAAGAATTTGACTCGTCCCTGGCGGAGCTGCTTGCGCTGCCCAAATGGATTATTGACGGCAATTACCAGAGAACACTGCCGCAAAGGCTGGCGCACGCCACAGGCGCCTTTCTGTTTGATCTTCCGGTTTCGGAATGTCTCCGGGGAGTCGGGCAAAGAATTGGCCGCAAGCGGCCGGACATGCCCTGGATTGAAAGGGGATTTGATCCGGAATTCAGGGATTGGATCCTGAACTTCCGCCATGACAGGCTGCCGGGCATCCTGCGGCTCCTGCGCGCCTCCCGTTGCAGGACCATCATATTCAGGTCCCATGGCATGGCTGACGAATATTTGGATAAACTTCAGAACATGGCGGCGCGGTTTCCCGCCAGGGGGTGGGATGACCCCTGAAGTGGAGCTTTTCCCCATGCCTGGCATCCGGCCTCGCCAGACAGCCTGCAAATCACATCCTGCAGGCGCGCATGATTTGACAAATGCTGGCATGTGTGTAACCAGTGCGTCAGGTTTCATGCCTTATGCGACACCACTTGCGACCTTTGCGGCTGCTCCAGGAAAATCGGCGGAATGCCCATGCAATCAAAAGAACATGGCCTGACCGGCTCCGGTCAGGATGGCTGCTTTGGCAAATGGCTTGAGGCCGCCAGGCTGCGCACCCTGCCCCTGTCCACCTCCGGTGTGATACTGGGTGGGGGTCTGGCCGCCTGCGCGGGTCATTTCAACTGGCTCATCTTCATTTTAAGCATGCTTGTGGCTGTATCCCTGCAGATACTGTCCAATTTCGCCAATGATTATGGGGATGCGGTCAAGGGCTCGGACGGCCCCGGCCGCGTGGGGCCCAGACGGGCCGTGGCCAGCGGCGCCATATCCCCTGCCGGGATGTATCGCGGCATAATGGTCATGATCTGCGTCTGCGCCCTGGGCACTTTGCTGCTGCTGTGGGCCAGCTTTGGCGCCAGCTGGCAGAGATGGGTCATATTTCTGATACTGGCAGCCGCCTCCGTGGCGGCCGCCATCTTCTACACCATGGGCAGGCACCCCTACGGATACATGGGCCTTGGCGATGTGTTCGTATTTGTTTTTTTTGGTCCTGTGGCAGTGGCTGGCGCGTTTTTTCTGTATGGCCCGCCATTTACCGCGCTGCCCCTGTTGCCGGCATGCGCCACAGGCCTGTTTGCAACCGCAGTGCTGAACATCAACAATATCCGCGACATGGACAATGATCGTGCCAATGGCAAAAACACGCTGGCCCTAAGGCTGGGAGGGCATTGGGCCCGCATATATCATCTGTTCCTCATTGGCGGGGGCCTGCTCTGCTGGCTGGTCTGGCTGCCGCTGTACGGCTGTTATGCGGGTCTGCCGCTGCTGCTGGCGGCAATTCCCCTTGTCCTGAGCACATGGCGCGTATGGAGCTCGCATTCGCCAGACGTGCTGGACGCGCAACTGCGCATGACCTCCATTTCCGCAGGCCTGTTCAATCTCGTCATGGCCCTGGCCCTGCCACCTGTTTTTGCCTGAAGGATTTTAAATCAGATTGCACGGATGGCCTGGAGGAGCGAAGGGTTTTTATGTTCAGGCTGGCCTTGCCAGTCATGGCGTGGCGTATTAGTATACGGGGAGTCCCGAAAGATGTTGTGGAGCATCCATCAGGGCTGGCACGGCGCGTTTAGCGCCCCCGTATCCGGTTAGCTTTGGGAGTTTTTCAGGCCCCGTCTCAACCCTGTATTGAGTCGGGGCCAGCTTTTACATGGCTTTGGCAGCCAGCAAGAGGACCAGGCTCAGGGTTGCAAGCAGAGTTACAATCAATCTCCGCATGGCATTCCCTCCTTTGACTTGCGCTGTGCCGGCGCAGATATTGTGGAGGGTAACCGGTGCCCCATTTTTACTTTTAAATGATTTTATCCGCAATAATGCTGTCAGGCCCATGTCCGGCAATCCCTTGACAGACGCCATTAAAATACTTACCTGATTGCAAGCAAATTTGCAGCAGGAGTATAATATGGCATATGATATCCGTTTGTTTAAACTTGTTACCGGCGAGCTGGTAATCGGCAAATATGACGAGGCGGCAGACAGGCTCACAGATGTTGCCGCCATCCAGACCATTCCTTCCCAGCAGGGCGTGCAGATGATGATGCTGCCCTATGGCTATCCCTTTGATTCCGAATTCACAGGCGCCATTGAGGGCAAATTCTTTATCTTCCGCTATGCCGCCACCCCCAAGGAGCTGCAGGACAAATATATCGAGGCCTGCACCAATCTCACCGTTGCCGGCGGTCTTGGCAAACTCCAGTTTGGCCAGGGAGGAGATGTCAGCCCCAGTGGTCTGATTACAAAATAATTGCGGGCTGCCAGTGGCCGCCTTTTTTTCACGCCCATGCCCGCCACTGCCGAAAACCAGCTCGAGCTTTTGCACAATCTGGCCTCCCTTGTGGACGAGGCCCGCGACTTGCCGGCCACGCTGGAAAAGGCGCTTGCCCTGATGACGGAAAAAATGGGCATGATGCGCGGCGCCATCACCATGATTGACCCGGCCACAGGCCGGATACGCATTGAGGCATCCGTGGGGCTCAACCGGGCCCAGCAGGGCAGGGGCACCTATCTGCCTGGCGAGGGCATCACCGGCACGGTCATAGTCACGGGCAAGCCCATGTGCATTGCCGATGTCAGCCGGGAGCCCCTGTTTCTCAACAAGACCCGCTGCCGCGATCTGCGCCGGGATTCCATCTCCTTTCTCTGTGTGCCCATAAAGCTCAAGGGCCAGACTGTTGGCGCGCTTTCTGTGGACAGGCTGCGTTGCGCCGGCGCCGATCTGGCCGGCGAGCTGGCCCTTTTGCAGGTGGCGGCCGCGCTGCTGGGCCATACCGCCTATGAAAGCCGCAATTTTGGGGAGGACGCCACGGGCGCCAGGCCTGCTGGTTTTGTGGGCAATTCCGGCATCATGCGCCAGGTTTACGAGCAGATAGCCATTGTGGCGCCAGCCATGACAACCGTTTTTCTGCATGGCGAGTCCGGCACGGGCAAGGAGCTTGCGGCCAGGGCCATCCACAATGCCAGCCCGCGCGCCAGCGGCCCCTTTGTGCCCCTCAACTGCGCGGCCCTGCCGGAAAATCTCATCGAGA
This sequence comes from uncultured Desulfovibrio sp., assembly GCA_910587035.1. GTDB lineage: Bacteria > Desulfobacterota > Desulfovibrionia > Desulfovibrionales > Desulfovibrionaceae > Desulfovibrio. The sequence continues at coordinate 4,439 of CAJUMQ010000030.1, forward strand.
GCGAGCTTTTTGGCCATGAGCGCGGCGCGTTCACCGGCGCCATCCAGACAAGACGGGGCCGCTTTGAGCTGGCATCCGGTGGCACCCTGTTTCTGGATGAAGTGGGGGAGCTGTCCCCACTGGTCCAGGCCAAGCTGTTGCGCGTTCTGCAGGAGCATGCCTTTGAGCGCGTGGGGGGCATGGAATCCCTGCCCGCCGATGCCCGTGTAATTGCCGCCACCAACCGTGATCTGGCGCAAATGACAGAAACTGGAGCCTTTCGCCGCGATCTCTACTACAGGCTCAATGTTTTTCCCATCAGCCTGCCGCCCCTGCGGGCCAGAAAGGACGACATCCTGCCCCTGGCCGCGCATTTTTTGCGGCGCTTTGCCGGCGAAGCCGGCAGGCAGGCCCCTGGCCTGTCCCTTGCGGCCATGGACATGCTGCAAAAATATGACTGGCCAGGCAATATCCGCGAGCTGGAGAATGTGATGGAGCGGGCCACATTGCTGGCCGCTGGCGAGCACATGCTGTTGCCGCGCCATCTGCCGGAGGCGCTGAGGCCGGGGCTGGAATTGAGCCAGAGCGCCGGAAATGGCAGCCTCAACGGAGGCGCCAGCCTGGAGGCAATGCTGGGGGAGGTGGAGGCGGCATGCATCGCCACAGCCCTGCGGGATGCCGGCGGCAGCCAGACCCGGGCTGCCGCAAGGCTGGGCATAACGCCGCGCATTCTTGGCCTGCGCCTGAAAAAATACGGCATGGACCCGGCGGACTTTCGCCAGCAGGGCCAGTGCGGAAAATAAAAAACGCATATTTGTGGCCCAAATATGCGTTTTGACCAGGGCAGACCCTGCAATTATCTGTCCACGCGCACATCCAGGCTGTCGCCGCCCTTTCCGGGCAAAACGCGCGCTATCCTTGGCTTGGCCTTGAGATCAATCACAACCCTGGTTTTATCATCAATCTTGCCCACACGCACATTGCTCACAAGATCATTTTTGGGAATGCCGGGATTTGCCGGAAACTGCCAGTCGCCATCGAGATCAATGACCATGCGGTGCGGATTTTCCAGAAGCATCTGCCTGTAACCCATGCGGCCATTGCCGCCAATGCGCACTGTGGCGCCCTTGTCGCGCGAGAAGACCACAAAGCGTGTGATGGTGTTGCCCTGCGGGCTGTCCTTCACCGGCGCCGGCTTGACTGTGGTCGCGGGGGCTGGTTTTGGCGCTGGCGCGGGCTCCGGTTTGCGGGTCTCCGGCGCGGGGGCTGGCTGGGGCCTGGTGGCCTGGACCTGCCTGGGTGGCTCCGGCGCCGCAGGCTTTTCCGGCTGCACTGGAGCAGGAGTCGGAGCAGGAGCTGGGGCCGGTGGCGGCGTTGGCGCTTCGGCCATCTGCACCGGCGCTGGCTGCTGCCTGGGCGGAGTGGCCGACTCGGCGGATTCGGACACTGTAGGCAATGGCACCAGGGTATTCTGTTTTTCCACAGGCTGCACCACGCCGGTGGCCGGCTGCTTGTATTCCGGCTGCCTGGTTTCCGCCACGGCAGGCGGACTTGGCGGCTCGGATTTGCGGCCCAGTCTTTCATTGAGCATCACAAGTGCCATGCCAAGCACGCATACGGCCAGGATGAGCCCGAGTATAACCTTGTTCATGCGCGGAGATTCCTTATTTGCAGTGGCCTGGGCCACCTCTGTTTGCCTGAATTAATTTTTGCTCCGGTTGTGGCTGCCGCCCTCGATATAGGCCTTGAATTTGGCATACACAGGCTCCCTGGAGTCAATCTTCATCGCCTGGCGCAGGTGAGCCAGAGCCTCGTCGCGCATGCCCATAAGATCCAGCAGGCGGGCGACATTAAAATGCGCATGGTCATCGCCTGGAGCAAGCTCCAGAACTCTTCTGGCGCATTTCAGCGCCTGGGGATGCAGGGATTTTTTGCGGAGACTCACGCCAAAATCGCGAAACATGTGCTTGTGCACAGGCTCTATGCCCTCTGTGGCGGAGGCAAGCCGCTCTATGGCTGCCAGAGCCCCCTTGCGATCCCTGGGCCGGTTCAGGGCGCGCAGGGCCTTATCGAAGTTGGTGCGCAGATCGTTCTCCACCTGCTTTGCCTTGCGGGCGCGCTCCAGGCTGGCCAGGGTGGCGTCTGTGAGTTCGGCCACCTTGCGGGGCGGCTGCTCAAGGGCCAGATGGCGAAAATCCGGCGTGGTTACGGGAGCAGCCAGAATGCCTGGCTCAAGCCGCCAGCCGGCGCGAAGCCTTTTTGCGGAAACCCCGACAGGGGGGCCTGTGGCAATGAAGGCCTTGTCCAGGGGCTGCACCGCATAGCTGCCATTATCCAGCTGCCAGACAAAATAGAATGGGCCGGAGGAGAGGGCGCCAGCCTTTTTGGCTGACGGACTGTTTTTTGAAAAGACACCGAGAAACTTTGGAGGGCGCATAAGGCAAAATTACATTTTTTAAAGGTATTGGCAAGAATTACGCCAGGGGATGGCAGGCCTGGCGCATATCGTCCGGGATGGTCATGCCCCTCGGGATGGTTTCCATGCCCAGGTCATGATAATAGCCGGCATTTGCCAGCAGCCAGCCGGCATAGGCTGTCATGGCGGCATTGTCTCCGCACAGGTCCACCTGTGGCATGAGCAGGGGCAGATGCTGGCTGGCGGCCAGTTGGGCGAAGGCCTGGCGGATCATGCTGTTGGCGGCAACGCCCCCGGCCAGCCAGACTGCCTTCGCATCCCTGTTGGCCAAAAGGGCGCGCCCGGTCTTGGTCACGAGGGTATCGGCCACGGCGCGGTTGAGGGAGGCGCAAAAATCATGAACCGCCTTTGTGGGCCGGCGCCCCTGCCGCAGCAGATTCTGCTGGCGCAGATGCTCGATGGCCGCGGTTTTCAGGCCGCTGAAGCTGAAATCCAGATTGCTGTTGTCCAGATAGGGCCTGGGCAGGGCAATGGCCTGATCATCCCCGCCAGCGGCCAGCTGGTCTATGGCCCTGCCTGCTGGATAGTCCAGGCCAAGGGCAGTGCCCACCTTGTCAAAGGCCTCCCCGGCCGCATCGTCCAGGCTGCGGCCAAGCTGGATGAAACTGGCGGGGGATTCCACGCGATAGATATGGGTGTGGCCGCCGGATACCAGCATGGCAATGCCTGGATAGATCACTGGCATTGTCAGGCCTGTGGCCAGAAGATGGGCATGCAGATGGTTTATGCCCAGCAGGGGCTTATCCAGGCCAAAGGCCAGGGCCTTGGCGAAGGATACCCCCACCAGCAGGCTGCCCAGCAGCCCGGGGCCGCGGGCCACGGCAATAACGTCAATATCATTCGCGCAAAGGCCGGCCTGCTCAAGCGCCATGTCAAAGAGTGGTCCCAGCGCCTGGTAATGCCGCCTGGATGCCAGCTCTGGCACCACGCCGCCAAACAATGCGTGAATTTCGGCCTGACTGGCCGTTTTTGATGCAAGCAGACGGCCGTCGCCCACCAGGGCAACGGCCGTGTCATCGCAGGAGCTCTCAATGCCGAGACAGATCATGTCCGGCACTAGGCCTTTTCATATTTGGCGTAAATCCGCTCCACGGCCTCCACATCCTTTTTGGAGCCTATGAACAGCGGAGTGCGTGCATGGAGCTTGTTGGGGAGTTTGTCCAGAATGCGCGTTTTGCCATCGGAGGCCTTGCCGCCGGCCTGTTCGGCCAGGAATGCCAGCGGGTTGGCCTCGCACATCAGGCGCAGCTTGCCCTCCGGTTTGCGTTTTTCGGCCGGATACATGTAGATGCCGCCACGCAGCAGGGTGCGGTGGAAATCGGCCACCAGAGCGCCCACATAGCGGGCGGAGTAGGGCTTGCCATCAAAGCTCTCCGTGGTGTGGAACCAGTTGACAGCCTCCTTGGCCGCGTCATCCCAGTAGCGGGAATAGCCCTCGTTGACAGAGAAGATATAGCCCTGCTCCGGGATTTTCATGTCCGGATGGGAGAGGAGGAATTCGCCAACGCCAGGGTCAAGGGTGAAACCATGCACACCCTGGCCTGTGGATAGCACCAGCATGGTGGAGGGGCCATAGAGAATATAGCCGGCGCCAACCTGCTGATAGCCGGGCTGGAGCACATCCTCAATTCTCACTTCGCCCTTTTCGCCAGCGGGCCGGCGGAGAATGGAGAAGATTGTGCCCACATCCACATTTATATCGATGTTTGAGGATCCATCCAGCGGGTCAAAAATGAGGATGTAGTCGCCACGGGGAAATTCCGGCCCCACACGGATGAGATCAGCCTCCTCCTCCGAGCTCATGGCGCAGAGGGCGCCGCAGCGCTCCATGCGGTAGATCATGATCCGGTTGGCGATGGTGTCCATTTTCTGCACGTCCTCGCCCTGGACGTTTACCTCGCCAGTGCCGCCGAGAATATCCAGCAAACCGGCCTTGTTGATGCGGCGCGCTATGGATTTGCCGGAAAGAATGAGGTCATACAGCAGCCCTGTGAATTGTCCCGTCGCCTGCGGAGTGCGTTTTTGATGCAGCAGCAGGTGTTCTGTTACGGTAATGTCAGCCATGGATTGCCTCCTGTTCTGGCCGGCTGGCGCCAGCCTGTGCATGATTCTCAAAACCCGTGCGGTTTTGGCAAATTGGCAATTATCTGTCTTTTTACCTCTGGCAGGGGGGCGCCCCCTGCCGTATCTGTCAATAAAGTCTGTCTATCTTGGCCCAAAGGGGCTTGGTCTGCCGCCTGGCAGGGTGGCAGGCTGTTTGGGCTCCTCCCGGCTTTCCGTCTGGTTATCTCCACTGGCTGCCGGCTCGGTGGCCTTTTCCGCAGCACTGGGCGTGGCGGATTCCGTCTGGGCGGGCTGCCCGTCTGCTGGCGCGGCGGCTCCGGTTTCGGATGGCGTTGCCGGTGGCGGCGGTGTCTCGCCATCCGCCATTGGCTCGGCGGCCGTATCTTCAGGCGCTGTTTCCTGACCTGGCTGATGGCCCGGGCCGAATGGGCTTGGCCGCTGGTATTGCTGTTCCGGTTGCTGTTGCTGGTCACGCGGGCCAAAGGGGCTTGGCCGCTGCATCTCCGGCATTGGCTGCACTGGCTCTGGCTCCGGCAGGAGCTCTATGGGTATGGGCATCTGCCTGGCCGGGCGTCTCTGTCTCTGTACGCGCTCCACAGGCACATTTTCACCTTCAAGCGCCCTTTCCTGCACCTCGCGGCCTTTGCCACGGCCGCCACCGTGCAGCAGTACGCTGTCGCGGCTGCCTGGCTGGATCTCATTGGCGCCATCGCCACGCCGTGGCTGTTCTGGAGCCTGGGCGGCCTCCACCGGCGGGGCCATGCCTTCAGGCTCGGCCGTTTCCTCCCCGGGCACAAATGCGGGCACCGAATGCTCGCGCTCCGGCTTGCGTTCCGGAGCAGGTGGGGGCGCCATCTTTTCTCTGGTGGTGGGGAAGTAGGCGAAGCCCTGGCCTATATCGCCATTGCCTTCGGGAAAATCCCCCTTGCCGGCAATGGCAAAGACAACAGGCAGATTGCCAATGTAGCGAACCTGATAATAAAAGGTGCCTCTTTCGTTGGAGCAGGAGCCGGAGCTGCTCTCCGCCACAACCTTGCTCCAGTCAACGCCTGCAAGAGGAGTTGCTGCAAAGTCGTATTTGCCAGGCCAGAGCAGGCCGCCGGGGCAGATGGCGACAATATCCTGCGGCTGGCTGGAATATTTGATCAGGGCGCGCATGTCAAAATATGCCACAACTATGCCGAGAAAATCCACACCATCATACAGGGGCGTGGCAAGCATGATCTCCGGCCCCATGGGGCTTGGCTGCACATCAGCGCGCAGGGCGCGGCTGTTCTGCTTTTTGTCCTCATACAGAAGGGGATTGAAATCCAGCTCCTTTAAGGAGTTCTCTGGCTGCTGGCCCAGGATTGTGCCGTCATATTTGACGCCTGCAAAACCGCTCAGCCAGGGGAATGTGGCAAAAAGATTGTCCAGCCATTGCTGGGTGGGGGGCTTGTCGGCATTCTGCATGGTGCGCTCAAGCCGCGTCAGCTCCTTGTCCACTCCCAGCATGCTGGATGACAGGGCAATGGCTTCGGGAGGCAGGCCCCCCTTGTCATCATAATCAACATGCGCAGGGGGACTTACATAGGTATTCCACAAGCCCTTGGTTGACTTCCAGACGTTTTTTACAGGCTGGTATTTGGAGCAGCCTCCCGCAAGCAGGATGGCCAGCAGCAATACCACGCAGCGCATATATGATTTTGACACCATTTCTCCCTTATGCCGCCAGGAGCCCCTGCCCCGGACGGCCTTGTTATCTCCTGGAGCATTTTCGCAATCATGCCCGGGACGAAACCTGCTCCGCCCCGGGACAATTTTTCGCGCATCCCGCCCTGGACACATTCATGCCTGCGGCTGCATGCTTTTCTGGAAAAACGCCATTATCACAGATCAGGCGGCAGTCCGTTCAGTTCCGCAAGGGTGAAAACGGGGCCATCCACACAGACATAACGGTCGCCAATGTTGCAGCGCCCGCAGATGCCTATGCCGCACTTCATGCGTTTTTCCAGTGTCGTGACTATGTTTTCCGGCGCAAAGCCCAGTTTTTGCAGGGTTTGCAGGGTAAACTTGATCATTATGGGCGGCCCGCACAATACGGCCACCGTATTATCGGGCGAGGGCCCTATCTCCTCCAGCACGGAGGGAATGAGCCCGACCTTGTGGCCCCAGTCCTCATAGGGATTGTCTATGCACAGGGTGCAGTCCAGATGGGGATTGTTCTTCCATGCATCCAGCTCATAGCTGTAGGCCATGTCCCTTGGACTGCGCGCGCCATAAAGCAGGCTGATCTTGCCATAATCGCCGCTGTTTTCCAGCAGGTGCAGCATGATGGTGCGAATGGGCGCCATGCCTATGCCGCCGCCTATGAAAAAGACATTCTTGCCGCGCCATTGCTGGTAGGGAAAGAAATTGCCCAGAGGAGCGCGCAGGCCCACAGTGTCACCCTCTGACAGCCTGTGTATCGCATCTGTGGCCTCGCCGGTTTTCATAACCGAAAACTGGAGATAATTTTTTTGCGATGGCGGCGAATTGATGACAAATGTGGCCTCGCCAGCGCCAAATACAGATATCTGGCCCACCTGGCCAGGCTCGAAGGTAAAGGAATCCATGCCTTCGTCAAGCACAAGCCTCAGGGTGCGGATATTGGCGGTCTCGTCTATGACCTCCAGCACAGTGGCCATTTTGGGCAGATAGGGATTGCCGCTGTCTGCCATAAGGGGCCTCTGGCTTATGCCAGCCGGCATCCTTGGCCCGGTTGTAGCGGCCGCGGCGTCTTTTGGGGCGCTTTTGGGCGCCTTTTCCACAGCAGGAGGCGCATCCGGCTCAACAGCTGGCGCCTGCGCCGGTTTCTCCGCTGCTGCGGCCTTTTCAGCTTTCCCGGCCTCACCGGCCTTTGGCTTCTTCTCGGCTGGCGGATTATCCTGCAGCACCGCCGGGGCGGCCGCGGGATCATCCGCAGTGATGGCCATTTCCTCGGCCGGACCAATGGCCATTTCTTCCCTGTTGCTCTGCGCCGGGGCCGCCTTGGCGTTTTTGCCCTGCGCCTTGCCCTTGCCGCTCATTTTTTTGCCGGCCATTCACACGCTCCTTTATTTGCCCGCATCACGGGTGTCAGCATTGCCAGCTTCCGCTATCGCGGCAAGCACTATGGCGCGAATATCAAGGCAGACCGGGCAGTTTGTGATGCACCGTCCGCAACCGCTGCAAAGGTATGATCCCCAGTTTTCAAAAAAGGTCCAGAACTTGTGCGAAACCCTGTTGCGCATGCGCTGGTATTTTTCCGGCCTGGGATTGTGGCCACTGGCCTCGCGGGTGTAAAGGGAGGACATGCAGTTGTCCCAGCTGCGCAGGCGCCTGCCGCCCTTTGGACCCTGTGGCGAGCCTTCATCCGTGATGTTGAAGCAGTAGCAGGTGGGGCAAAAATATGTGCATGCGCCACAGGACAGGCACTTGGACGTCCATTTGATCCAGAAATCCGTGTTGTTGAATACAGCCTTGAGGGCTTCCGGAGCCCTGGAGAGATTGGGCGCTGGCACAAGGCTTGCCCAGGCGTTCTTGCGCACGGCCTCAGCGGCTGCGAATTTCTCCGCGCCATCCTCAAGGCCGGATTTTTCCAGCATCTCCTGGCCCTTTTCGGTAATGGCCTGCAGGACATAGCCACCCTCAATGGCAGTCATGAGGATATCCGACCCCTTTGGGGAGGTTGGGCCGCCCCCCACCCAGTGACAGAAGCATGTCTCACAGCCTGTGTCGCAGGTCAGGGTAATGATCAGCATGCCCTCCCTTTTGGCTTTGTAGTAGGGGTCTGCATACAGGCCGGAAAGATAGGGCATGTCCAGGGCCGGAAAGCCGGCCGCGTCACAGGGGCGGCAGCCGAATATGGCCACTGGCGCGGCTTCGGGCCTGGCATCCAGCGCAAGCTCAAACTGGTTGAGATCTGCAGGGCTGCGTTTTTTGGAAAAGGAGAAGAGGGTCTCGCACTCCGGCAGCACTGCCTTTTTGGGAGACACCGTGGCCTTGGCCAGATTGACCGGATCGCCTTTGTTCCAGGGCTCAAAAACAACCGAGGGCTTGGCGGTGGCCGGTTTTTCAACTGGCGCAAGCACAGTGAAGCCCTGTTTTGAAAGGAAGTCGAGAAATCCGCTCAGGCCATTGGCGGCTGTGAATCGTATCCTGCTCATTTCCACTCCCTCTCGTGAATATTCTTTTCTTCCGGCGCATAGGTCAGCAATGGCGGTATGGCATTCTGATCCATGCCGGACTTGTAATCATCAAAAAGCTGGCCAATGGCGCGCGCGATCTGCTGGCGCAGGGCAAGGATGGGGATGCCGACAGGGCAGGCCCGCTGGCATTCGCCACAGCCTGTGCATCTGCCAGCCAGATGCAGCGCATGGATGGTCTGGAAAAAGAGCTTGTCCTTGGGGGATTCGCCCTGGTTCATCCAGTGCGGGTTGCGGCTGTCCGAGATGCAGAAGTCGCGGCAAACGCACATGGGGCAGGCGTTGCGGCAGGCATAGCACCTGAGGCAGCGATCCATCTGCCCTTTCCAGAAGCCCAGCCTTTGCTCAAGGGTCATGGCATCCAGCATGGCCAGCTCTGGCGGCGTTACGCTGCCTGGCTGCACCGGCACAGGCTGCCCCAGGCGGGTGTCCGCAATCACGGCGCCAGGAGTGACGCAGGAATAGCACTTGCCCTGGGCGAATTCGGTCATGCAGAAGCGGTGCTCCTTGCCATCCGCCGTAATGGTCACGGCGGCATCATCATATTTTATGTCGTCAATGCGGGTGTAGCGGCCCAGAACGCTGTTGACGCGCCCCATGTCCAGGGTGCCCTCGCAGGGCATGGAGAAGATGACCACATCCTCCCTGTTTATGAGCTTTTCCTGCAGCAGTTCCACCACGGAGCGGGAATCGCAGCCCTTGACTACTATGCCAACCTTTTTGCCCTTGAACTGGGGCAGAAAGACTGCGGGATTCATCACATTGAGGGGACCCCAGGTGAGCTTGTCCACATCCTCCGGAGTGGTCATGAAAAGGGGCGTGGCATGTGCCTGGTCATAACCCTGCTGCCAGCCTATGACGCAATCCAGCTCCGGCAGTTTCGCCTTGATGGCCTCCTTGAGCTCGGCAAGGGGGGCATTGCGGTTGGTGCCAAGGGCATGGAGGGAGGACAGGGCCATGTCCGCCAGCTTTAGCAGCGGCTCGGCATCCTCAAGGCGTGGGGCCGGCCCCAGCTCATGGATCTGGCTGGTGAAATCTGTGACCACCTGCTGCCAGCGCTGGCCTTCGGACGCGGAAACCCAGGTGTATTCAAAACGGCGCGGGTCAATGCCAAGAACTGGCAAAAACTGCTTCACCACCTCAAGGCGGCGCCTGGCATAGTAGTTGCCAACGGAATAGTGGCAGTCGCGTGGATGGCAGCCGGAGACAAGCACGCCATCCGCGCCCTCAAACAGCGCCTTGATGATGAACAGCGGGTCAACGCGGCCGGAACATGGCACACGGATAATCCGCAAATCTGTAGGCTGGGTTGCCCTGGCGACGCCGGCGGTGTCCGCGCCGCCATACGAGCACCAGTTGCAGAGAAAACCTACAATACGCAATTCCTTGTCTTTCAGGACTGGCATATGGCGTTGACCTCCGCAAGAATCTGATTGTCTGTTGAATGCGAGAGCTGTATGGCGCCCTGTGGACAGGTCGCCACGCAAACGCCGCAGCCCTGGCAGACTGTTTCTATGACCTGCGCCTTGTTGGTGCCGCGGATGCTGACTTCCTCTATGGCTCCAAAGGGGCAGCAGCGGATGCACTTGCCGCAATCAACGCAGCGCACAATGTCAACATGGGCGATTTGCGGATTGCTTTCCAGCTTGTCCTTGGCGAAAAGATCCAGAACCTTGGCAGCCGCGGCCGAACCCTGCGCCACGGATGCCGGGATGTCCTTGGGACCCTGGCAGGCGCCGGCGAGAAAAACGCCGGCAGTATTGGTTTCCACAGGTTTGAGCTTGACGTGGCTTTCCATGAAAAAGCCATAGTGATCATAGGAAATGCGCAGTTTTTCCGCAAGCTGGGGCGCGCCTGCGCTGGCCTCAATGCCAACGGCCAGAACCACCATGTCCGCCCGGATCTCTATGGGCTCGCCCATGAGCGTGTCCGCGCCCATGACAATGTAGCTGCCCTCGCCATCGGGGTATATGGCGGAAACGCGGCCGCGGATATACTGCGAGCCATATTCCTCCATGGCCCGGCGCGTAAATTCATCGTAGAGCTTGCCGGCCGCGCGTATGTCCATATAAAAAACATAGGACTGGGAATCCGGCAGGTGATCCTTGGCCAGCACCGCCTGCTTGGCAGTGTACATGCAGCAGAAGCTGGAGCAGTAGGGGCGGCCCACGGATTTGTCCCTTGAGCCAACGCACTGGATAAAGACTATGCTGCGGGGCTCCTTGCCATCGGACGGGCGCAATATGTGCCCGCCGGTTGGTCCGGAGGCCGACAGCAGCCTTTCAAACTGCAGGGCGGTGATGACATCGGGGTATTTGCCGCCGCCATATTCCTCATAAACTGTCCAGTCCATGAGATCATAACCCGTGGCAGCGACAATGGAGCCGACTGTCTCGGTTATGATTTCATCCTTCATCTCGTAGTTCACGGCGCCGGTGGGGCAGATTTTGGCGCAGATGCCGCATTTGCCGGATTGCAGCTTGCGGCAGTAGGGCGCATTGATCACGGCCTTCTTGGGTATAGCCTGGGGAAAGGCAATGGTGATGGCCGTGGTCTTGCCCGTGAACTCGTTGAAGGCGTCCGGCGTGTTCCTGCTGGGGCATTTCTCGGTGCATGCGCCGCAGCCTGTGCATTTGCTCCAGTCCACATAGGGGGTTTTCTTGCGGATCTTGACGGTGAAATTGCCAACATATCCGCTTATGTCCACCACTTCGGAATAGGCATGCAGGGTGATTTTCTCATGCTGGGCCACATCGACCATCTTGGGACCGAGAATGCATGCGGAGCAGTCCACTGTGGGAAAGGTCTTGTCCAGCTTGGCCATTTTGCCGCCAATGGTGGCCTCCCGCTCCACCATCACCACGGGCACGCCGCCTTCGGCGCAGTCCAGGGCTGCCTGGATGCCGGCAACGCCGCCGCCGATTACCAGAACCTTTTTGGTAACATCAAATTTTTTGGGCAGCAGGGGACTGTTGTAGCGCAGCTTCTCCACTGCCATCAGCACCAGCTCGGCCGCCTTGTTGGTATTGGCCTCCTTGTCCTTGCCGATCCAGGAGACATGCTCGCGGATGTTGGCCATTTCAAACATGTAGGGATTGAGGCCGGCGCGCTCAACAGTGCGGCGGAAGGTGGGCTCGTGCATTCTGGGCGTACAGGAGGCCACCACCACGCCATCCAGGTTATGCTCCTTCACGGCGGCCTCAATGGCCGCCTGGCCAGGCTCGGCGCAGGTGTACATGGGATCGTCGGCATAGACCACATCGGGGTAGTCGCGGGCGATTTCCACCACCTTGCCGCAATCAACCGTGCCGCCAATGTTGGAGCCGCAATGGCAGATAAAGACTCCTATTCTCATGCTCCGCCTCCATTTGGCGCATTGGCGTCAATCCTTTGCACAATGGATCTGGCGCTTACGCAAAGCTGATCCAGGCCAAGATGTTCCGGGGCGATATTGAAGGCGAGACCCATGAGCTGGGTAAAGTAGAGAATGGGCATTTCAAAATGCGCATCCTCCGCCTTCGCGGCCTGCTTCTGGCGAAGATCAAGGTTCATCTGGCAAAGTGGGCAGGCGACAGCTATGGCGTCCACTCCCATTTTTGTGGCCAGTTCAAGTATTCTGCCCGAGTTTTTGGCGGTAAGGGGCCTTTCGGGAATGCCAAAGGCCGCGCCACAGCAGACAGTTTTCAGGGGAAAGTCAACCATTTCCGCGCCACAGGCGGCCAGCAGGCTTTCCATGAGCGTGGGATTCTCCGGATCGCCAAAATCCATGATTTTTGCAGGCCGGCTCATGAGGCAGCCATAATAGGCGGCTATGCGCAAGCCGGTGAGGGGCTTTTTGACATAGGTGGCCAGCTCTTCCGCATCGCGGAGCCTGCCTATGAGCTGCATGACGGAGATGGCCTCCGGCAGTTCCCCGGCAGCCGGCTCGTCGAGAAGGCCGTTTACACTGTCGCGGTAGGCGTCATTGCGCATGCGGTGCCAGGCCATCCGCAGATTGGAAAGACAGCTGGGGCATGGCGTGGTGACCACATCGGCTTTCTCCCTGGCGGCCAGATCGAGATTGCGGACGCACAGCGCGCCGGAGAGCTCGCTGTCCACAGAGTGGGCCGGAGAGGAGCCACAGCAGTTCCAGCCGGGGATTTCATCCAGGCGTATGCCCAGGGCAGCGCAGACAGCGCCTGTGGATTTGCCATAATCCAGCGCCGATCCCTCCTGCGAGCAGCCGGGATAATAGGCGATTTTCATGGGCGCACCCCCTTCGCCTTCGCCCTTTTGCGATACCTTTCAAATATGCGGCAGGCAGCCTGGGCGCCCTGATGATGCGCTATATGGGGCAGGAAGGGCAGCTTGTGGCGTTTCAGCGCGGTGGGCGCCAGGTCAAGATCCGTGGTCAGGCGCAGTGAGCGCAGCATGTACAGGGCCATGGTGCCGATTTCGTATGAGCGCCCAAAGGCGCGCACCGTATCCAGAAATGAAAACCAGAATTTTTCCACCCTGGGCACTGTGACATGGCCTTCCTCCCTGGCCATGTGGCGCAGGGTTTCCATAACCGCCGCCACATCGATCTCATTGGGGCAGCGCAGTGTGCACATGGAACAGGACAGGCAGAACCAGATTGAATTTGAGCTGAGAACCTGGTCTTTCAGCCCCAGCTGTATGCCGCGCATAATCTGATTTACCTGGCGGTCATACACAAAGCCGGCAGGACAGCCGGCTGTGCAGTTGCCGCACTGGTAACAGGTGGTGATATCCTGACCGCTACGTTCCTGCACAATGCGGGTAAAGGCAGGATCGCGCACCCGGTCGAGGGAAATGGCATTTGTCATGACAACTCCTGACAGGCGTGATAAGAATTGCCAGCCGCAGGGCGGCTGCATCCCCATTTTTCTTGTTTCAATAACATGTCAAACATAAAAAATCCAGTAGCGCAAGAGCCGCTTCGGGGGCGGCAATGGAATTTGCCGGGGCTTTGGACCCGGCGGCATCCGGCGCGCCTCAGCCCCTGCTGCTGGCCAGGGAGTGGGCCGCCCTCAGGGCCAGCAGGTAGCTCTCCACTCCAAAGCCGGCTATGCAGCCCCTGCAGACAGGGGCCAGAACGGAGTGGCGCCTGAACTCCTCCCTGGCATGGATGTTGGACATATGTGTTTCAACCACGGGTATTGTCAGTATGGCCAGGGCATCGGCAATGGCATAGCTGTAGTGGCTCCAGGCGCCGGCATTTATGATTACGGCGGAAAAATCCTCATCCAGGGCTGCGTGGATGCGCTCCACCATGTCGCCCTCATGATTTGTCTGGAATATCTCAAGGCTTGCGCCAAGCCCGTCTGCCAGTTTTTCCAGAGCCGCATTTATTTCGGCCAGGCTGGCCGTGCCATAGTGGGCCGGGTCGCGCCGGCCAAACATGTTGAGATTTACGCCGTGCAGAACAAGAATCCTCATGCCTTGCCTCCCCTGGCACCCAGGGCGGCTGTCACGGCATTGAATGCCTGGGCCGGCAGATCCCGCCCGGTCCAAAGTCTGAACTGTTCATTGCCCTGGGCCATAAACATGGCCAGGCCGGAGATAGTCTCAAGCCCGGCCCTGGACGCGTCCCGCAGAAATGGAGTTTCCACAGGATTATAGACCAGATCATAGGCTATGCCGCGCATGGTCTTTGGCGCCCTGGCAAAATCATATGGTGTTTCCTGGGCATTGTCGCCATGCATGCCCAACGGAGTGGCGTTTATGATAAGAGTGGCATTGAACTGGTAGCGCTCCTCCCAGCTTATGGGCGTAAAGCCAAAGCGGGTGGCCAGATCATACTGTCTTCTGTTGCCGGGGCTTGCCACGCGCACCATGCTGCAGCCGGACAGGCGTAGCCCGGCCGCCACGGCATGGGCCGCGCCGCCGGCCCCAAGCAGCAGCACATCCTGCCGATCCAGCCTTGTGGCTGAAAGTGGCGCGAGAAAACCGCTGACGTCTGTATTTTCACCACACAGCTCATCCCCTCGCAAATAGATGGTATTGACAGCGCCTGCAAGGGAGGCGCCCTCGCTCACATTGTCAAGATACCGGGCCACATTGATCTTGTGGGGAATGGTCACCGAGCAGCCGGCAATGCCTAAAAGCCGCATGGCTCCCATAAAATCGCCAAGCCGCCCTTCGGGCACAGGCCACGCCATGTATGCGGAAGGGATGCCCAGCACCTGAAAACCGGTGTTGTGCATGAGAGGTGAGAGACTTTGGCCCAGGGGCCAGCCAATGACGCCATAAAGAGTGTCTGGCATAAAGCAGGACATAATCTCCCCGCTGGTTGAATATTTGCGCTACGGGATAAGGACAGGCCTGGCAGCCCTGGTCATTCAGCCTCCCTGAATGACCGCAAGGCATCAGGAAAAGGCGCAAGCACACGTTCTATAACCCCCTTGGCGCAGGAAATCGCCATGCCATAGTTGGCCATGGGCAGGCTTGCTGCCGCGGCATTTTGCTGGCGCGCCAGCATTTGCCTGCGGGTGATGACACAGGCGCCGCAGTGGACTATGGCTTTTATGCCTTCATCATAATGCGCCAGCTCCTTGCCGGCATGGAATACGATGTCCAGCTCTCCACCTGCCATGCGCCTGAGCAGGGCAGGGATTTTCACCCTGCCAATGTCATCCGGCTGGGGATGGTGGGAGCAGGCTTCCTCAATCATGACCCTGTCGCCAGGCTTCAGGGCGGAGAGGGCGGCCGCCCCGCGCGCGAAGTCGTCAAGCCTGCCCTTGAAGGCGGCCATCAGCACAGAAAAGGTTGTCATGGGCACAGTGTCTGGTGTCGCTGCGGCCACCTTTTCCACTATCTGGCTGTCGCAGACAACTAGATCTGGAGAAAAGGCGAGTTTATGGCAGATGTCTGCATAGCCTGCGTCGTTGACCACAAGGCAGGCGCAATGGCTGTCAAGGCAGGAGCGGATTGCCTGAACCTGGGGCAGGATAAGCCGCCCCCTGGGGGCTCCGGTATCGATGGGCACCACAAGAACGACCAGCCCCCCTGACGGAGCTAGCCCCGCAAGAAGGGGTTGGGTATCGTCTGCCAGGGTGGCTGCCATTTTGGCAACAAGGGCGCGCAGATCGTCCATGCCCGCTCCAGTGGCTGCGGAGATGCCGACGCTGCCAAAGCATGATGCCGGAGTTGTGGCTTCGCCGGCGGGGTGCAGGTCCATCTTGTTGCGGGCAATGAGATATGGCACCTGGGCATCCGCCAGCATGGCGGCAATGGCAGCTTCCGTATCAGTCCACTGGTTGCCATCGGTCACGAGGATCGCCATGTCCGCCCTGGCGAGGATCTCGCGGCTGCGGGCAATCCTTTTGGAGCCTGTTTTGCCGGTATCGTCCATGCCGGCAGTATCAATCAGCACAACAGGGCCGATGGGGGCGAATTCCATCGTTTTTTCAACAGGGTCTGTGGTTGTGCCCGGCTGAGGGGACGTAATTGACACAGGCTGCCCGGCAAGGGCGTTGACAAGTGTGGATTTGCCGGCATTGCGCCGCCCGGCGATGGCTATATGCAGGCGCATGCCCTTGGGGGTTTCATTCATTTTCCGGGCCTTCCGCGCTCTTTGCGGCCTTTTTTTTATGGTCCATTCTGGCGCGAATGAACTCTATGGCCACAGGCAGAACAGAAATTATTATTATGGCATAGACAATAATGCTGAAATTTTCGCGCACCCAGGGCAGGTTGCCGAGAAAATAGCCGGCCGAGACCAGGCTGCCGACCCAGAGAATGCAGCCGGCGACATTAAAGACAAAAAAGGTGGTGGGGCACATAAGTGCGATGCCGGCCACAAATGGCGCGAATGTGCGCACAATGGGGATAAAGCGCGCAAGGATGATGGCCTTGCCGCCATGGACTTCATAAAAATGATGGGCCTTGAGCAGATGCTCCTTTTTTATGAAGCGGTTCTCCCTGGCGAAGATTGGCGGTCCCACATGCCGGCCGATGCAATAATTGACGGCATCGCCGGCAATGCCTGCGGCCAGCATGATGCCCATTACTTCAAAATAGCCCATAAGGCCCGCGCCGGCAGTGACGCCGGCTGCGAAAAGCAGGGAATCCCCTGGCAGAAAGGGTGTGATTACCAGGCCTGTCTCGCAGAAGATGATAACGAACAGAATCGCATAAATCCAGAGCCCGTATTTTTCCACCAGTTCAAAGAGGTGCACGTCTATGTGCAGCACAAAATCCCCGGCGTACAGGATAAAATTCCATAGAGTGTCAAACATTTCCATACTGTCACCCCTGTGGGCGGTTAATATAGGCAGGCATCAGTGGAACGGGGTGCCAGGAGTGGCGCCTGTTCTTTTGCTCTTGTAGCCCATGCCCGTGTGTGGCACAACAGGGGCATGACGAAATATCCTGTTGCGCTGCTTGCCGTGGCGCTGGCCGTGTTCCTTCTGGCTGGCCATGCCGCCCATGCCAATCCCGTCTATAATGCCGGATTCCGCACCATGGGCCTGTATAATGTCGATCCGCCCAAAAGGCTGGATGTCAATATGTGGTATCCGGCTTCCAGATCCGAACGTGAGCTTAATTATCTGCCATGGACTGTCAATGGCGCTCTGAACGCAAAACCAGCTCAGGGGCTTTTTCCGCTGGTTGCCATCTCCCATTCCATGGCCGGCACGCGCTTTTCGCATCATGAGCTGGGAGAATTCCTGGCCAGGCGCGGTTTTGTGGTGGTGGCTCCAAACCATGGCCATGACTGCATGGACAACATGGATGATCTCTTCACCTTCAGGCAGCTGCGCACACGGGCAGAGGAGATTGTGCTGGCCATGGATCTGGCCTTTGCGGACAGGGAAGTGGGCCCGTTGATAAACAGGGGGGATATTGGCGTCATTGGCTTTGATTCCGGCGGCACCGCCGCATTGCTGCTGGGAGGGGCAATGCCGCAATGCGCGGGATGGGAGTCCTTTTGCGCCCGGGCCGGGGCAAGGGATCCATATTGCGCGCCATTCGCAAGACAGAAGATCGGGGAGTCCTGCGCCGAGTTTCCCCTGCAGGCCAGCCTTGGAGACAGGATGATCAAGGCTGTGGCGGTCATTGCGCCGGCATACGGGATGTTTTTCGGGGGGGATTCGTTCAGGGATTTTTTCCCGGCGGCGCTTCTGGTCTGCGCCGGGCGGGAAAAATTCAACCCGCAGGGGCTGCACTGCGAGCCCATAGCCAGAATGCTGGGCAAAAAAGCCAGGGTGCTCGACCTGCCCCAGGCTGATACAGGCGCGCTGATGTCCGCATGTCCGCCGGCCATAGAGGCTGAGTTGCCGGAGCTGTGCCAGTCCGTCTCCCCCCCGGAGAGAAAACGTATTCATGCAGAACTTTTTGAGGCCCTGTTTTCCTTCTTTGGCGGCATTTTTGATGTG
>CAJUMQ010000031.1 GCA_910587035.1 uncultured Desulfovibrio sp.
AGTATCTGCCTTTTAAGCAGAGAGTCGCAGGTTCGATCCCCGCACGACCCACCAAATATTTCAAGGGCTTATGGCAAAAGTCATAAGCCCTTTTTATTTGGGCACATGAAGGTGGGCACATTAGCCAATTCAGGCAGGGGGCATGGGCGCCAGTTTTGCTTGTCCATACATGTCGCCTGGTCCAGACAAGTGCGGCTTCTCTCCTCCCATGACGTCAGCGCAAAAGTTAGAAGAAAACTGAAGTTTTCCTCATTTCCGTATTGCCATCAATCTCTCATTAACAAAAATCTGCCACTGGAGCATGAAAAGGTATGTTTATCCAGTTTGAATCTGGGCGCAAAACATGTTCCCTGCAAACCGGTACGAGTGTCACTATATGAGGTCTGGTATCCGCAGAGGCAAAAGGCACTCCCCAGCTCCTGCGAATAACTCTCCTGGTTTCGGCCCGTAACAGTTTAAAATGGGATTATCTCAACTGTTACATTTCATATTGTTTACGCTTTGCACACGTTGGCAGCAAAGTTTGCTGAACATCAGAGCCAGTTTTGGAGATCCTGCAAGTTGCTGTTTGAAAAGAATTGTTTCATTGGCTATGATGATTATGAAAGTTGCATATTTTATGTATTTATTATTGGAGCTTGGAAAATGATTAAGCAGGCCCATGCCTCAGGTATTGATCTTGTGCCCGTCATCCTTTGCGGTGGCAGCGGAACCAGACTTTGGCCCCTGTCTCGCGAGCTGTACCCCAAACCTTTCATAAAAATGCCCAATGGGCACACTCTCTTTATCGACACCATCCTGCGCGCAAAAAGTTTCAGCCCCCAACGCCGCCCGATCATCATCTGCAATGAGGAGCATCGCTTCTTTGTGCTGGATTCTCTGGAAGAGGCTGGGGTGGATGCCATGATCATCCTCGAGCCGGCAGGCCGCAACACGGCGCCAGCGGCAGCCCTTGCCGCTCAGGCTGTGCTGGAGCTGGAAGATGCCCCCATGCTGATTATGCCTTCCGACCATTCCTTTGGCGATAACAGCAATTTTATTAATGCCGTTACCACATCGCTTCCATTTGCCCGGGATGGCAGCATCATTACTTTTGGCATAAATCCGTCCAAGCCGGAAACAGGATATGGCTATATCCAGCAGGGCCAGTTGCTGGGGAATGGCTGCTACAGGGCTGAGCGCTTTGTTGAAAAGCCGGATGAAGCCACTGCGGCCGCTATGCTGGAAACAGGTGGATTTTTCTGGAACAGCGGTATTTTTCTGCTAAAAGCATCAGTTTATTTGCAGGAACTGGCAGAGCAAACGCCAGACATATACCAGGCTTGCCTGCAGGCATGGCAGGGGAAAAACATGGATGGCCGCTTTATAAGGCCAGACAGGGAGAAATTTCTTTCCTCACCCGATAATTCAATAGACTATGCCATTATGGAGCATACCAGAGCCGCTGCTGTCACACCCTGCGATGTGCAATGGAGCGATCTTGGCTCCTGGGATGCCATATATCAGGCGGCTTCATCTGATGGCAATGGCAATGTTCTGCGCGGGGATGTTATAGCTGAGGATAGTGACAACTGCTACCTGCATTCTGGGGGCAGACTTGTGGCAGCCATTGGTCTTAGGGATATGATAGTGGTCGACAGTGGCGACTCCGTGCTCGTGATGCCCAGACAGCGCAAGGAGGATGTTAAAAAGATTGTAGCTCGTTTGAAAAAGGATCAGCGTGAGCAGTATAGATTGCATCCAGTTGTTCACAGGCCATGGGGCACCTATGAAAAACTTGCATCTGGAGATCGTTTCCAGGTAAAGCGCATAATTGTCCGACCAGGCGCATCCCTTTCCCTGCAGTTGCATCATCACCGCTCCGAGCACTGGATAGTTGTGCGAGGCACAGCGGAGGTGACTGTTGGATATGCCTCATCGCTGTATACGGAAAACTCATCGGTTTATATTCCACTGGGCACAAGGCATAAACTGCATAATCCGGGAATTATTCCCCTGGAATTGATAGAAGTGCAATCTGGCAGCTACCTGGGGGAGGATGACATTGTGCGAATGGAGGATTCCTATGGGCGCAGCTGATGGTGACAACACTCGTGGAGCAAATTGTTTTAAAGCATATGATATTCGTGGCAGGGTGCCTGACGAAATCAATCCGGAACTGGCCTATGCCATTGGTATGGCTTGCGGCCCCACCTTTGGAGCTAAAAAGGCTGTCATTGGCCGTGATGCCAGGCTATCCGGACCGGATCTGGAAAATGCTCTGGCTGCTGGACTCCTTGCAACGGGCATAAGTGTGGACAGCATAGGCATGTGTGGCTCTGAGGAAATATATTATGCAGCCGCAAATCATGCCTATGATCTGGGCGTAATGATTACGGGCAGTCATAATCCGGCTGATGAAAATGGTTTTAAGCTTGTGCGCGCTGGAGCTGTGCCAGTCAGTGGCGACAGCGGCCTGAAAGATCTTGAAAAAAATGTCCGTGAAATTCTGAGAGCGAGGCATGAAGCAGGGGCAGTTCTGGCAGCGAATCCGCAGGATCTCCATAAC
The DNA here is from genome assembly GCA_910587035.1 of uncultured Desulfovibrio sp. Taxonomy (GTDB): domain Bacteria; phylum Desulfobacterota; class Desulfovibrionia; order Desulfovibrionales; family Desulfovibrionaceae; genus Desulfovibrio. The sequence continues at coordinate 2,549 of CAJUMQ010000031.1, forward strand.
GCCAGTTACAGGCAGGATTATGTGGACTGGCTTCTTTCCTACACTGGCATAAAAAATTTGCCTCCAGCGAGCAATCTTTGTGTGGTGGCAAATGCCGGTAATGGCTGCGCCGGCCTTGTTCTTGGTGAGCTGGCTCCCCATTTGCCCTGCGACCTCAGGCTCATACATTCCAGACCGGACGGCAATTTTCCCCACGGTGTGCCAAATCCTCTTTTGCCAGAAAGACGACAGGAGACCTCGGCTGCCGTCCTCAAAGCCAATGCCACCATTGGCGTGGCCTTTGACGGTGATTTTGACCGCTGTTTTTTTTATGATGACAAGGGCAATTTCATAGAAAGTTATTATCTGGTGGGGATGCTCGCCAGCGCCATGCTTCAAACCTACACGGGCGAGAAAATTGTGCATGATACCCGTGTTTACTGGAATACCAGAGAACAGGCCAGGGCTGCCGGCGGCATTCCGGTCATGGGCAAAACCGGCCACGCCTTTATGAAAGAGAGAATGCGCAGTGAAAATGCCATTTATGGGGGCGAGATGAGTGCGCATCATTATTTTCGCGATTTCGCATTTTGTGATTCCGGCATTTTGACAATGCTTTTTGTTCTCGCAGCTACAGTGAAGAATGGCATCCCCCTGGGTAAAATGGTTGAGGAACGCATGGCGGCCTATCCATGCAGTGGCGAAATAAATTTCCGTGTGGCTGATTGCGCCACCGCGATCACTGTGCTGGAAGACAGGTACGCCCCCCTGGCCATCCATTCCGACAAGGTTGATGGTTTAAATCTGGAATTTGACAGCTGGCGGTTCAATCTAAGGCCATCCAATACAGAGCCTTTATTGCGTCTTAATGTGGAAAGTCGTGGCGATATGCCCCTGCTCAAGGCAAAGGTTGCCGAATTGTGTGACCTGATAAAAACCGTTGGCAGTGCCATGTGAATACATAAGACATGCCAGTGAAAAATAGGCATATGATATCAAGCCCTTGCACAACAAAGGCGTGAAAGCGTATGCCTATTTTAAATTGGCATATGCTATATGTCTGTGGAAAACCATACACAAGGAGATTTCCACATGGCATATTCACGCCCAAGCCGAGCAGAATCTGGCAGCTTCAGCTTCAAGACTTCCAAATACCCCGCTCCCACCCTCGATGATTTCATTTGCCGTATTTATCTGCCTTACATTAAAATCCGCAAACGAAGCTGGCGGATTGATGAAAGACTCGCACGCAGACATATGTCAGCAACTTTTGGCGATCGTCCCCTGGGTTCCATATCAGCACATGAAGTTGAGGTCTGGCTGAACAGTCTGCTTGGAGCAGGTTATGCCATCGGCACCTGCAATCGCGTATTGGCGGTTTTCAAAACAATATGCAGTTTTGCACAAATCCATGGCTATCTGCCCAGGGATAAATCCCCTTGCGCTGGGGTTTCATCATTCAAAAATCCTTGTTCAAAAGAACGATATTTGACCCGGGATGAAGGTATCAGACTTATGGCAACCCTGGAAAGGGATGGCAGTCTATCGGCATTGGCCATTCAGCTTTTGTTGCTCACTGGCGCCAGGAAAAATGAGATACTCAAGGCCCGTTGGGAAAATGTCTGCCTGGAACAGAGGTTTATTTCTGTGCCATTGTCAAAATCCGGCAGGCAAAGATACATCGTACTTTCGGATGCAGCCATGGCAATCATTCGCAAGATTCCCCGCAGAAAAGACAGTCCATGGCTTTTTGAGGGGCATACACCCGGCAAACCCATGCCTGATTTATACAATTATTGGAAAAAATTACGCCAGGGCCTGGGGCTTGAGGATGTGCGGATCCATGACTTGCGGCATACTTTTGCCAGCATTCTCGTTAATTCGGGTCATACCCTGTATGAAGTGCAAAGAATTTTGGGCCATTGTGATCCCCGTACCACCATGCGCTATGCCCATCTGGGGCAGGATGCACTTATGGAAGCCGCGGAAAAGGCAGGCAGATTTTTTGCCAGAGAAAGTGTGGCTGTAAAAATGGAGAATGGCAAAAATGCTACAAGGCCTTGGGTATAATCAGCCATGGCGGAAAAAAGGACATGTTTGGAAACATCCAAATTGTGAGAGCATACTTTGAAATTATCAAAGCTGTGGTACGGGGCCCACCCTGGGCTCATTTCAGGAGCTTTTGCATTTCAAGGAATAGTATCGCTGGGGACGACATTGGATGGAATATGCAATATTGTCAGATACACTGATGGGAAAGCCGTAAAACCTGATGCCTTTTACTGGTTATCTATGTGGAATGATAAATATTAATTAAATAAGCACCGTACTTCAAAAATATGTTTACTTTGGGATTTGACAAAAAACGATGCGATTATTATATGTTGTCCATGTTAATTGTCAGTGTATCTGATAAAATCCTCCACCAATGGACAAGGCGTCATGAGCAGACTTTTTCTTGTCCATGACCTGTCACCATCCCAGCCATGGATTCACTCGATCCTGCTGGAGAACAGACGCTTTTTCGCTGAAAAAGGGCTTGAGGTGGGACCTTTCAACCCATGGACATGCGAGATACTGCCCTCGCATGGGCCACTGTGGCTGCCCCAGCCGGATGACAAACCCATAGATCCGGTTATAAAGAGCATGATTTTAGGGACTGCCGCGATAATGCGCAGTGGCAAGGATGTCCTTCTTTTTGCCCATAATCCCATGCTGGCGGCCCACCAAAGTTTTCTGCATCTTTTGCAGGGGGAAACAGACATTGACTGCAGCTCCGTCAGCGTCCTGTTTATTATTGGCAAACCCATGCTGGCTCTTGAACAACGCTATCGCGAATATGGCCGCATGCAGGACAGAGAGGGTTTCAAATATGTGGATGCCTATGCCAACATGGCAAAACTGTTAGAACATGCCAAAAATGCATATGGCAATGTGGAATGTCTTGCCAACATTCAGGATACGGCACAGGTCATCCCACAGCAGGGACTGGCTGCTGGCCTTTTTACTTTTCTTGGCCGCAATGGACAGGCGCCAGGTAAGATTCGAAACTGTCATCCACTGAATTTTGACTCAAATGCAGGGCGTCGGCTTTGCGGACTTGCCGAGGTTCGTAAAAACTCCTGGCCGCATATGGATGAGGGCGAATATGTCAAAACTCTTCTCCGTCTGGACAGTACATGGGGTTGCGATATTGCCAGTCCGGCTGCCATGCGCGCAAAGCTGCATTATGGATTCACAACTGAAATAAGCAGTCTGGAAAATGACCTGGGATTGCAGAGAAATGCCCTGGCTGCCCCTCAATGGCTGCTGGAAGCCAGCGACAGCTCCGATCCTGAATGTCTGGATGTTAAGAAAATAGCGGACTTTGCCACAAATCTTCCGGAAAATTTGCGCGCTTCGCTCCTGAAGCGCTACAAGAATGATGCCCAGCTTCTTACAAAGGATCAGAAGTCTTTGTATGCGGCGTTAAAAGAAACTGCAGGCATTGACCATGTGGGCGAACCCGAGACGCCGGTTGAATTGACTGTACTCACCATGACCTACAATCATGGCGAGTACATCAAAGATTGTCTGGAAAGCGTGCTGGCCCAGCGGACGAATTTCCCCATCCGTCATATTGTGCTGGATCATTGCTCAACTGATGGCACAGCGGAAATCGTGCGGAGTTTTGCAGAAAAACATTCTTCCATCAGACCTGTGCTGCTTTCAAGACGCCAGCCGGAGGAGAATGTCCGTGGGCTGTTTGAGCGCTGTCGTACCAGATATGCCGCTCTCTGCGATGGAGACGATTTTTTTACGGACCGGCTGAAGCTGCAAAAACAGGTGGACTTTTTGGAGAAAAACCAGAATTGCTCCATCTGCTTTCATCCTGTTCTGCTTGTATTTGAAAATGGCGCCACCCCTTTTCTTTTTCCGCCAGCGGATTTGCTGCCGCAGCATAAAAGCCCTTTCTATTATCTTACCGATTTGACTACCGGAAATTTCATCCAGACCAACTCGGCAGTCTATCGCTGGCGTTTTACCAATGGGTTGCCCCATTGGTTCAGGGCTGATGTCTGCCCTGGAGACTGGTACTGGCACATGCTGCACGCGGAAAAAGGCCGAATAGGTTTTTTGCCAGAAACAATGGCAATATACCGCAGGCATGAAAAAGCCCTGTATGCGCACACCTTTCTTGATACAGACAGACATTGGCGCACGCATGGCATGACGGAATTAAACGCCTTCAACATTTACAATGAACATTTTAAAAATCGATATTTTAGAAATTTTTCATCCCTTGCCAATGGAATTTTCGCATCCTTTTTAAACATGGCCATTGAAGAAAAAGACGACAGTCTTTTGGAGCAGGCGACTATGGCTTTCCCGCAATTTGCCAGGGAATTCTTTCGCTTCATTAAAACAGCGCAAGACGCCTGAAAATAATAATCGTATTTGGGAAAAAGATAATGAAAGAACAAATATTGGCAATATTGAAGGATATACAGCCTGATTTTGAATTTGAGGATAATGTGGATTTTGTTGAAAACGGATATCTGGACAGTTTCGATGTGGTTACTCTTGTGTCCGAGCTGGAAAACAGATTTTCGGTACTCATATCCGCTCTGGATATTGTGCCGGAAAATTTTGGATCTGTGCAAAGCATTTGCGAACTTGTGAAACGCAGCCCCAGGAAAACTTCCGGAAAGGCAGGGGAATGAAAGCCACAGTAAATGGAGTCAGGATTCGCGGCATTTGCGCCGTGGTGCCAGATGAAATCCACAAGTTTGCGGATGAGATAAAGTATTTTCCCTTTCCTGAAAAAAGCTCCATCCGCCTAGGCCGCGTGATGGGCTTCAGGGAACACCGCATAACCGATGCCGCCACTACCCCCTGTGATCTGGCATCATATGCTTTAAATTATCTTTTCCAAAATGGGCTGATACAAAAAGATAATCTGCAATCTCTGCTGGTAGTCGCTCAAATGGCTGATCATCGGGTGCCAGGCAATAGCAAGATTGTCCATGGCCAGCTGGGTCTGCCACAGGAAACCTTCTGCGCGGATCTGTATGAGAATTGCACAGGATTTATTTCCGGTCTTTACATGGCCAGTGTGCAGGTGGCCTCCGGCAGCGTGGACGAAGTGGCCCTTGTTGTCACAGACGGAGGCGCATGCCGGGCAAATAAACTGGACAGAAACACATATCCACTGTGCGGGGATGCGGCAGGAGTTGCCCTGGTAAGCAAAAGCCAGGATCCTGAAGACAAAATCCACTTTGTTTTCAGAAATGACGGCAGTCGCAAGGATGCGCTGATTGTTCCGGCTGGTGGCTGTCGTATGCCTTCCACTCCGGAAACCGCCAAAGCTGTGCGGGATGAAATGGGCAATTATCGTTCCCTGAACGATATGCATATGGATGGCACAGCGGTTTTTCAGTTTGTGATGGAGAGTGTGCCTCCTCTTGTGGAGGAAGCCTGCGCCTATGCGGGAATAGAAAAAGGGAACATCCAGTATCATCTCACCCATCAGCCAAACCGTTTTATGCTGGAAAAGCTGGCCGACATAATGGAAGTACCCAGGGAAATCCTTTTTAATAATATTGTGGAAAATTTCGGCAATTCATCCAGCGCGACCATACCGGTGAACATGGCTTTCAATCTTGGGCGCCGTCTTGTTGAGGAAAAGCCTCTTGTCTGCCTCTCAGCATTTGGGGCCGGGCTATCCCTTGCGGCTGCGGTATGCCGTCTTGGCCATATGGATTTTTGCGAAATGATTGAACATCCAGGCAAAGGCTGCATCATGCCGCCAAAGCAGGGAGATTGAGGTAGCATCATGGAAAAGAAAGACAAATTGGCGATTCTTGAAGATATGATGGAACTGGAAAAGGGCACCCTTGCACCTGAAACAGAATTGAACGATCTTGAAGAATGGGACAGCCTCTCCGCCCTGTCATTTGTAGTCATGCTTGGGGACGAATTTGGCCGCAAGGTTACGGGCCAGGAAGTGAGAAATATGGAAACTGTTCAGGATATGCTCAACATCATGGAGCGGGAGGCTTGAGTGGCCTTTCTCCATTTTGATAATGTAGGTATTGCCAGCCTCACATGCGCGGTTCCGGAATATACCCAAAAAGTAACAGATGATCCGCAATTTCCACAGGCAGCCTATATTAGAAGTTTTCTAAAAAAGATTGGCATAAGACAGAGGCAGGTTTCCCTCACTGAACAAACCTGCACAGACCTGGGTTTTGCCGCAGTCACCCGCGCTCTTGAATGTACTGGATGGAGCGCGGAAAGCCTGGATGCCCTGATCTTCATGTCCCAGATGCCGGATTTCAACCCTGGCACTGGCAATGCTTTTATCTTGCACAAACATCTTGGGCTGCCACCCTCCACAATGGTTTTTGATATAACCCTGGGTTGCTCCAGTTTTCCCTATGGTCTGGCTGTGTGTGCCTCCTTTCTCCAGCAGCCAGGCATAAACAGGATCGCCATGATTTCCGGGGACAATGTCTGGTCATGCGTCCCAGACAGGGAAATGCTTCTTGGGGAAAACGCGTTTCTTTTCGGCGAAGGTACAACGGCAGTGCTTCTGGAAAACAGGGAAAAATCCCCTCTGGATGTCGCCCTATATAGCGATGGAGGCGGATATGAGTTCCTGTACAATCCCCTGGCCGGCTCAAGGAACAATTGGCGTCATGGCAATCAGGTCAAACTCAGTCATGGCCAGACAATTATCTCACCTGGCGCCAAAGAGGGTCAGTATATGGATGGTCCTGAAATCACAACGTTTTCCACCACAACTGTAGTCGATTCCCTCAAGGAATTTATCACCTGGATGAAAAAACCCCTGGAAGAATACTCCGGGCTGGTGCTCCATCAGGCCAATAGGCAGATAGTAAAAACAATTGCCAGGCGACTGGGTGTTGCAGAGGAAAAGGTTCCTCTTTCCCTTGAAAGATATGCCAACACCAGCGGCGCCTCTGTGCCACTGACCATTGCTGATGCCTGGGGTGAAAGGCAGGAGGGGAGTCTTGAATTGCTGACATGCGCCTATGGTATAGGCCTGTCCTGGGGAATTGCGGCTTTCAGCATTGATTGCCGGGTAATACAACCCATATTCAAAACAGATTTTCGTTTTGATGAAGGATATATTCAACAGTAGGCCGGAGAGGCCAGGCCTCGAAGCGGCACAGTTCCGGCCTCATTAATGCGTGTTTGGCAGAATGGGCCATATCCGGTTTAAAAGGCAAGGATTTTCCAGCATGGATGAATTCCAGAATAAAACATATCTGGTGGCTGGGGCCACTTCGGGAATTGGGAAATCCGTTTCCGAAATGCTGGCTGCAAGAGGCGCCAATGTATTGCTCATGGCCAGAAATGCCCAGGCGCTGCAAAAAACAGTGGCAGCTCTTCCAGCCGGGGCACATGACCATGTGCCCTGTGATGTATCCAGGTTGGATGTGGTGGCTCCCGCCATTGCGTCATTTAAAGAAAGATATGGCAAAATTGACGGTCTTGTGTGGTGTGTGGGGCTTGGCAAGGTCGCCAGGCTGAGGGATCTGGGCATAAATGATATGCAGATGGCCTTTGCCACAAGCTGCTTCGCTTTCATGGAGGCTGTAAAGGAGCTGATGCATGGAAAGCCAAAAAAACAGCCTTTGCGTGTTGTGGCCATTTCATCGCTGGCGAGTACCGAGTTTCAGAAATATCTCACACTGTATGCCGGAGCCAAAGCGGCGCTAGAGGCCGTTGTGCGCTGTCTTTCATCCGAGCTTGGTCCTCGAAATGTGCGGATTAATTGCATCCGTCCGGCCTTTGTCAATACACCAAGACTTGCCGGTTTAAACGATATAACTGGAAATGTGGAAGAATCCATAAAAAAATATCAGCCTTTGGGCCTTATTGACGCCAATGATGTAGCGGATGCGGTTCTTTTTATGTTGAGCGACTCTGCATCCCATATAAATGGCACTAGCTGGGAAATCAATGGCGGGGCAGCCTGCTGACCGGAGGATTAATGATACGCGCCGACCGAATCAATTTTTTTGCGGCCTGCGACGCCCTTAAAAAAGACTATGCCTGTCATACTGGCAACCTTTTTCTGAACAGTGCCGAGCTGGCCAGCAAGTTTGAAAATGAGTCCTGTCATTTTCACAGGGGGGACAAGTCAATTTTTCTTCTGCTGCCATCTCATGGAGATATGCAAAGTCTGCACTTTCTGACAGCCGGACCTGATGCTCTTGCGTCAGATTTGCCAGCCTTTTTGCGGCAAGCTTTCCCACTGCCTGATCTGAAAACATCGATCATAGGGCCTGAAGATTTGTGTGATTCCATATATCCTGTCATGGAAGCCAATGGGTTTGTAACCATAAAAAAACTAATCCGCATGCGGCTTGCAAAACCCCAGGAAAAAATCATCGCTGCCATGCGTGTGCTTGCCGACAACTATATTGAATTCGCATCTTTTGCAGAAGAAAATGACGCTGAAGAAATTTTGGACATTTTGTGTGAGGAATTTGACATTGTTGGTGATAACATCCCCAGAGTGGAGGAAATCAGGGAAAACATAAAAAGGAAAAATGTCACCATTATCCGCATGAATGGCAAAATTGCCACACTTCATTACTTCCAGGTGGAAAAAGGTATTGCCCATGGATATTTTGACATGACACGCAAGGAGTTCAGGGGCGGCAATGGTCTTATTTTCGCCCTGAACATTTTTGAGCATGAATACTTTAAAAAGGCGGGTATAAGGATCAACCGTTCCTATGGCTGGCGGGAAGAAATCAAAACAAGATTGGTGAAGAGCTCTTCCAGAAGCAGCTCGTTCCCGGACGGGATTGTGATTTACAACATGCTCCACAAAAGCAAACCTGGCTATAAAATTTCGGATGCAAAGTTGTCATGATCCGAGCTTGCCTGACCTTCCCATCCACCACCCTTTTGCGGCCGGTGAATATAGAAATAGCCCTTCCTGGAGGATTTTCCAGGGCCAAGCCGCCTTTCCGCTGCCTTTGGGCGCTCCATTGCGCCATGGCTGATGGCAAATTCTTTTTTGATTCCCTTGGTCTGGAAGAACTGGCTGAGCGGGAAGAGATAGCTGTTGTGGCCCCAAGTCTTGGTAATGGTTATTTTATGAATTCAGATTATGAAAATCAGGGGGATTTTCTGCGGGAAATGTTTAAGCAACTATCCTCCATGTTTTCCATCTCCACCAAACGTTCGGATAATGCTGTTCTGGGAATTTCCATGGGCGGATTCGGCGCCTTGAGCTGGGCCTTGCAGAGTGGGGCATTTGTCAGCGCCACAGCAATCTCTGGAATTTTTGACTGCCATATTCCGCCTGATGAAAGACTTTTTAAAAATCGCAAGCAGCGGGCTCTGCATGCAGCCCTTGAAAAAAACATGCGGGGAATGTTTCTGGATCATGATGGTAAAACCCGGCAGGGAGCGGACTTTGAAATCATGCTCAGCGGCAGCAGTGATTACTACCCGCAGGTCAATCTGTATTGTGGAGAAGAAGATTATCTCAGTCTGACCCAGACCCTGGCCATGCGCGAGACCTGCGAAAGGCATAATTGCCCCGTGAGCCTGAATCTCACCAGTGGCTCGCATGATGCCGGGTACTGGCGCAGCGTTCTTGATAAAGCAGTTTCCACAGCCTACAGCCCGCTAATGCACTGAGAGGAGCAGCATGATCAATATTGTTGATAATTTTGAAAAGATAGCGCAAGCCAATGCCTCCCGCATAGCCATTTATGACAATGGCCGCAGCTGCTCCTTTGAGGTGCTTTATGACAGCGCACTTAAGCTGTCCCTGCATATCAATGAAATGCTTGCCGGAGGAAAATGCAAAATAGTGGGCGTTCTTCTACCCAAAAGCATTGAGTCCGTTCTTGCCGATCTCGCCATACTGTACAGCGGCAACGCCTATATGAATCTTGATGTAAACGCACCCAGTAAAAGGACTGATGCCATTCTCGAGCAAACCAGGCCAGACCTCCTGATTGTGGCTAAAGGCTACGCTTTGGAGACAGACAGCCCCAGAATTCATCTACCGGAGACAGCTCCCTGTATCCTGTTGCCCCAGGAGAGGGAACAGGCTTTGGGTTTAAGAAAGGATTGCGTAGATGCAGACCTGGCCTGTCTGATCAATACTTCAGGATCCACGGGGAGGCCAAAGGCAGTGGCTCTGTCCCACAGGGGTTTTCTGGATTTCATGCATGCCGTGGAAGCGGCAGGACTGATGCCGGAGGAGGCAATTATTGGCAGCCTTTCGCCAATAATTTTCGACATATTCAGCTTTGAATTGTGCATGCTTGCCATCAGGGGCAGTACTCTTTCGCTTTTACAGGAGAAAATGGCCGCTTTCCCCATTCGTCTGCTCCAGAAAATGAATGAGACCCATGTGAATTTTATATTCTGGGTTCCCACCATCATGGTGAATATCGCCAATATGAACCTTCTCGCCAAGATTAGTCTGCCTGATCTGCAAATGGTCTGGTTTGCGGGTGAAGTGTTTCCCACTGCAAAATTCAATTACTGGAAAAAGTATCTCCCCAATGTGGTATTCGCCAATTTTTACGGTCCCATAGAAATCACACTGGACTGCCTGTTTTATGTGGTGGACAGGGACCTGGCCGATGATGAGCCCATTCCCATAGGGCGCCCTTTCAAAAACACTGCAATACTTGTGCTGGATGGTGAAAATCAATCCATTTGCGCCGACTCCCCAAATCAGGAAGGCGAGCTGTGCGTGCGGGGATCCTCCCTTGCCTATGGTTACTACAATGATCCGCAAAAAACAGTCCTGGCCTTCACGCAAAACCCGCTAAATAATTCATATCCCGAAGTGATATACCGCACCGGTGATATCGTGGCCTGGGACAGGAATGGTGATCTTGTCTTCAGGGGAAGGAAGGATACCCTGATCAAGCGCCATGGCTACCGCATCGAACTGGGTGAGATTGAACATGCTGCCATAGCCATTGATGGGGGCGTCAATAACTGTTGCGCCCTTTATTGCCCGGAGTCGCAAAAAATTATCCTGGCATATGAAAGCCCCAAAGCCATCGACGAAAGAAATTTTTCCAAAATATTGTCAACCATTCTGCCACGTTATATGCTTCCCAATGAATACCGGCATCTGGTGGAAATGCCAAGAAACGCCAATGGCAAAATTGACCGGTTAAAGATTCATACCCTTTTTGCTGGCGAAAGAAACTCATGAAAGATCTTTATATTGTAGGCGCAGGCGGCTGCGGCCGTGAGACGCTTGTGCTGCTTCAGGATATTAATCGCATCACTGGCACGAAGTGGAATCTGAAAGGTTTTTTGGACGATACACCTGATCCACTGCATGACAAGGCATGTGACTTGGGGGTGGTTGGCACAATCCGCGACTACTCTCCGGGCCCCAATGATGTTTTGGTGCTGGCCATTGCCGCGCCACAGGATAAAATAATGCTTGTGAAGCTTCTCAAGGGCCGCGGTGCAAAATTTGAAAGCGCCATTCATCCATATGCCAATATGGGGCGACATTGTTCTGTGGGCGAGGGGGTTCTGGTGCAGAATGGTTTTGGCATGACCGTCAATGTAAATATTGGATCCTTTACCACCCTGTTAAGCTCCTGCATTGGCCATGATGTGACCGTGGGTGATTATTCCACCATTTCATCCCATTGCAATATTTCCGGCAACGTATCCATAGGGAAAGGAGTTTTTATTGGTGGCAATGTGGCCGTCGCCCCCAAGGTATCCATTGGCGATGGCTCCTACTTGTGCATGGGCAGTGTTGTCCTGAAAGATGTTGCCATAGGGGCAAAGATCCTTGGCAATCCCGCCAGGGAAGTCGGATAGCCATGCTGCCCAAAAAAATCAGTGCCTTTGGCATTGAATTGAAATTTTTGGAAAAAAGTGATTTGCCCTTGCTGCTTCTCTGGCGTAATCAGCCGTCTATCAGGCCGTTTCTTGACGATCCCAGGGAGATAAGCCTGCCAATGCTCTCATTCTGGTATGAAAAAATTCTCCGTTATAAAACCTGTCTGCCCTGGCTGGCCTACTATAATAATACAGCCGTGGCCTATACGGAAATAAAGGACATGGACCCTGTGAATAAATCCTGCGCGGGAGGCCTTTTCCTGTTTGGCGAAAAATACTATGGCGCCGGTTTGAGCTACCGGATTGTGCTATGTCGCGAAATAGTCATGCGGGCCCTTGGTCTGGACACACTCTACAGCCATGTGTGTAAAGACAATGGCAGAAGCATGGATTTTTGCCGACAATATGGCGGTGAGCTTGTGGGGATGAAGGATGGTTACAATATTTTTCGTTATGAACGCGACAAAAGGGAGGCCAGATTAAAATTCATAGCCAAAGCCATCAGGCAGGATGGAGATTTTGAAAAATTTATTGAAAGGTCTGCTTTGTGAATACTGTTCTTCCATTCCTGGGCCAGAGAAATTATCTGCAAGGCACTACAATGCTGGATGCTCTTTTGCGCAATATTTTCCAACCGCATCATTTTACTTTTAAAATCAGAAAACCAGTTCTCTCCAATCATATAGAGATCTGTGCACAGGATCCGGAAAACTGCCATGCATTTCTCAAGACCCCGGATAATTCCCTTTATATACGTCAATTATCTTTTAAACCTCCACTTGCGCGCGAGGAATGGGCTGAGGAACCTGTAAGTACCAGTATTCAAGAAATAGCCGCCGGCTATTATCTTTCTGCCTCTCCGTATCCCCTGATTCCCTCCCTGGTCTGCGCCTTCAAATATATTTTACTCAGTCATTATCCGCTTCCTGGAAATACGGGGAATGCCCACTGGGCATTCGTCGGCCTGGAGGCAACAAAATGGAAAGGTAGTGCTTTCAGTCCTTTATCAATTGAAAATATCTTTTGCAAAAATGGACTTGGCCGCTGCGAATGCAGGGCGGAAGACGGTTTCTACGGCATCCTGTATTTTGCCTGGGCAGATTTTGGCATTAAACAATGATCATCAGCAAAGTTGTCTCGGCTTTACCGTCAATTGTGGTTACCAATGCGGAAATTGCTCCGATTTGCGGATCGGATGAAATTTTTCTGGAACAAAAGGCCGGAATCTCCACCAGACATTTTCTTTCACCCACTGAAAACGAAACCTGGTTGGCCCTGCAGGCCTGCCAGGGTCTCCTGGATCACATCAGAGCCTCTGATATCGGCCTCTGTATCTGGGTAGGGCAGGTCAGAAAGCAGACAGTCCCCCATGCCAGCGCTCTCCTTCATGCCAGTCTGGAACTGCCGCAAAACTGTATCTGCCTTGACCTGGGGCTTGCATGTTCCGGTTATGTCCATGCCCTTGCAGTGGCGGATGCAATGATGCGCGCAGCAGTCATTGACAGCGCCATGGTAGTTACATGCGACCCATACTCGCGCATTCTGGATATGACAGACAGAAACACGGCGCCGCTATTTGGAGACGCAGCTACAGCAACATTGCTCCGCGCCAGTGGAACAGGAATCATACTTGGCAGAAGCGACCTCGGTACTGATGGAAAGGGAGCCAAATATCTTGAATGTTCTGCTGGTGGCCGCCTGCATATGGATGGCAAGGGTATTTTTAATTTCGCACTCAGGCAAGTGCCAACTTCTGTAAGAAGATGTCTTTCAGAAAATTCTGCAAGTATTGAAGAAATAGATTATTTTATATTCCATCAGGCCAATGCTTTCATGTTGAAACATCTATGCAAAATAATGGCAATAGACGAAAGCAAATGCCCCATACGCATGCGTAATGTGGCAAATACAGTGTCCTCTTCTATTCCTCTGGTTTTGGAACAGTTAAAGCTTGAAAATGGCAATAGGCTCATCTTAAGCGGATTTGGAGCTGGACTATCCTGGGGCACAATTTATGGAAGATATGAAGGCGGCACAGAAAGGTGAAATATGACTGAAAAAGATGCATTGGATATTATTACAGGTCTTGTGGAAAAAGTCTCTGGCAAAAGAAAAACCGTTCTCCTGGATTCTGACCTGCGTAAGGACAATATTCTCGATTCTCTGGATATTCTTATTTTCTTCATGGAATTCGAGAACATGACAGGGATAGCAATACCGGAAACTGAAACATTGATCAGCGAAAATTGGTTTTCCGTATATAAACTCTGCCAGGAGCTTCTACGAAATCAAAAATAGAAATATCTGTTCCGAAATTAAATTATTGATGCTGGGATTACAATTTATATTGTATGCTACAGCATCAAAATCAGGGAAGCTCTTAAGAAAAAATCACATCCAGACACATCATGCAGACAAAACCAAGAATCAGGCCAGTGGTGGCAGCGTCACCATTGCCTGAGGCATGGGATTCCGGAATGACCTCCTCAACGGTGACAAATATCATGGCTCCAGCAGCAAAAGATAATGTCCATGGCAAAATCGGCAAAGCGGCCGAAGCCAGCAATGCTCCCGTAAAAGCAGCCACTGGCTCAACTATTCCGGAAAGCTGGCCATAGAAAAAAGCCTTTTTTCTTGAATAGCCTTCCCGTAACAATGGCACAGAAACTGCCATGCCCTCTGGAAAATTCTGGATTCCTATTCCTGCCATCAAAATAAAGGCCTCGGCATATTGAAAGTCGGGATCAATGGCCACAGCACCAAAAGCCACGCCAACGGCCAGAGCTTCGGGGATATTGTGGAGGGTAATGGCCAGCACCAGAAGAAAATTTTGGGGTAGCCTGCTTGGCCTGCCATCTGCCACTCCGGCAGCCTGGTGAAAGTGCGGCAAAAGGTAGTCCAGCCCCCGCAGACAGGCAGCCCCAAGAATAAATCCTGAGCCCACAATCAGGCATGCGGCTTTGCCTGAGGATTTTTCCGCCAGTTCCATGGCCGGCAAAAGCAGGGACCAGATGGATGCGGCAAACATGACTCCTGCCGCAAAGCCCAGCATTATATCAAGGCTTTTGCGGGTGAATTGCTTTTGCAAAAACACCGCCCCAGCGCCTATGGAAGTGCAAAGCCAGGTAAACATGCCCGCAAGCAGACCCATTTGCAATGGGTGTTGCAAGAATTGTGGGATATCGATCATTTTGTATCCTTTAAAGAAGATTCAATCATCAGATTGTCTAAAAAAAATATTGAGAATATATAGAATGTTCGCGATTTTGGCAATTACAAACTAGTGTCGTGTCAAGCGACAATAGTCGCAAACCCGATCAGGGATTGCGCGCCGCCAGCGGCGGCGTGAGCAAAGCAAAAACCACGTTTTTTGCTTTGCGATCTTCATGTTTTTACGGCAGTAAGAACATGACATCTCACTAGTTCCAGACATGGAGAATGCATATTGGAATTGGATGATTTTCAACTGATACATGCCATATAGAAATCTTCTTTTCCGACGATAAGCATAACAACAAGAGACAAGTAATAAAACATATTGTGTATTACCGCTTCATGTCATGTTATAGGCTGCACATAGTCCGAGCAAAATTGCGCCAGCCTGGGCTATATTGAGAGAATCAAACCTTCTTGCAAGGGGGATGGTGACAAATATGCCACATCTTTTGGCTACTCCAGGTCTTATGCCCTTGTTTTCATTACCCAATACCAGCACTGCCGGCAAATGCCACTCATGAGTGAAAGCATTTTCCACAGGCAACCCGGTATTGGAGGCAACTGCTGTGCCATAAATGGTGAGACCAGCTTCTTCTGCATCATCCAGGGCTCTGGCAAGATTGGTGACAATAGCCACAGGCAGTTTATTGAGGGCGCCTGCGGAGGAGCGCAAGGCACCAGCACCCGGGAGTGTGCTATTGTGTTTTGGAAGTATGATGCCGGCACAGCCAAGGGAATAAGCTGTGCGGCTTAAGGTGCCAAGATTGCCAGGATCCTGAATCTGATCCAGTGCCAGCACAAGTGGCAGCGGGGAAACTTTAACCATGTCGAAAATTTCAGAAAGAGAATGACTGTTTGTTTCAGAAAGTATTGCGATAACTCCCTGATGGTTTACATTACCGCAGTTTTTTTGACCATTCTGACAAAGCTCATCCAGAAATGCGATTTCGGCATATTCAAAAGGCAGGAAATTTTTTTGGCACATGGCAATAATCTTCAAATCTGCGCCATGCTGTAGATTTTTCTTGCAATATATTTTTTCAATACGCTGTGGCGACTGTTCCAACAACTCCAGCACTGGTTTCAGACCTGGGGATACGCGCCCGGCAGCAGATTTATTTTCAAATTTAGAATTCTTCATTATTAAGAGATCCCATTAGTGTAAGACAGGGAGAAAATGATGCGATTGCCACACCTGTGTAAAAATAGACATGCGGCCATATCCTTGATTTGCCATTGCGGGAAGATTTTTTTTCATGTTTTCAAAACACCAGCAATAGCCAGAGGTGAAACTTTTGTTGGCCTGCTTCTTGTGGCAGCCCTGTTGCATGGTTGCGCGGCCAGGCAGGAAGTGGAAACTGTTCCCGCACCGGAGCGGGGAACAATTTCATCGCTGGATTCAGAATTTTCCCCAGGGGAGCGGAAGGCACTGGAAGCCAAAAAGGAAATTGACAAAAATGTACCTCCAGCGGAAATGGGTGACGTGGCTCTTCAATATAAGCATTATCTGCGCAAAGGGCGCAAAACCATGTGCGCGATATCCAAACGTTCGGAACCATATCTTGCCTATGCCCGTCAGGTATTCAGAGAACGCGGCATGCCTGAGGAGCTGGCAAACCTCGCGATTCTTGAAAGCGGCTTTAAGGCGGATGCCGTTTCCCATGCCGGCGCTGCGGGGGCATGGCAATTCATGCCGCAAACCGGTTTGAAATATGGCCTGTCCCAGGACTGGTGGCAGGATGAACGCATGGACACCTACCGGGCCACAGAGGCGGCCGCCGACTATCTGCAAAAATTATATAATGATTTTGGCGATTGGCCAACAGCCATTGCGGCCTATAATGCGGGTGAGGGCAAGATGAGTCGCGCCATGCAGGGTACTGGCGGCAAGGATTTTTTCGAGGCCAAGGCCAAAAATCATGTGTTGGATGAAAAGGCACAATTGCGGGAGGAGACTCGTCAGTATGTGCCAAAATTCATGGCCATATCCAAAATAATGCGTAATTTGCCGGAATTGGGATTTGAAGATGTGGATCCGGATTCCGCCGAGCCAGTACGCAGAATGAAAGCCTATCCTGGCATGGATCTCCGCGCTTTTTCCGAGGCCTGTAATTTGAACTGGGCTGATTTTTACCGTCATAACCAGCACCACAAGAGAAACATAACCTGCACGGAACGGGAAACATTCATATATGTGCCAGAGCGGGCGCACAAAAAAGCCGAGGAATATCTGTGCACAAGCAAAACCTTTAGTTATGCCGGCTGGAAACCTCTAAAGGTTCAGGCCAATGGGGATTCTCTGGAAAAAATCAGCAAACGCGCGAATATACCTCTTGCACGGCTTAAGGCCGCAAATCCCGGTATGGGAAAATTGAAATCGGGCCAGATTGTCCTTGCGCCGGCCACAGTAAATATGGCAGTGCCGTCCAAAACCTCGCGCAGTGTGGCGTCCACAAAAGTTTCTGCGGGCTCGGCAGCGGCATCTGTGGCAAGCCATACAATTAAAACCAATGAAACCCTGTTTTCCATAGCGCGAAAGTACAATGTGGAAGTTGGCATGCTTATGGCCCACAATGGCATAGACAACCCAGCCAGATTGCGCGCTGGCCAAAGTCTGGCCATACCCGGCAGAAGATCCGGCAGCCGCCAGGGGCAAAAGGAAAGGCAGGCAAAGCAGCCTGTGGTTTACAAAGTCAGGGACAAGGACAACCTCTGGAAAATCGCCAGGAAACATAACATCAGCGTGGACGATCTTAAAAGATGGAACAAGGTTGATGAAAAAAGCCTCAAATCCGGTTCCACCATAATCGTTTCGCGCTAAAATAGTGGTAGCGGGAAAAAATTAAAAAATTTTGTTGACAAAGTGGTGCTGGATGTATAGTTTGTCATCTCGCGCAAGG
>CAJUMQ010000032.1 GCA_910587035.1 uncultured Desulfovibrio sp.
TAGGAATTTCACAGAATTTGTTATTTAATCTTTGTTGAAATTTTGTTACATTACCGAATTGTGGTTCGCGTTTGGTCATTTTGCTTTCCTGCCTTTATGCCTTTAAATCATGCGAGAAGCGAAGCGCCGAGCATGATGGGTTTCCAAAGGGCTTGCCCTTTGGCAGGTTGTCGTGGTTGTCGTAGCACATGTGCCATCTTGCCCCGAAGACCCCCCCCACACTTTTTGGGGAATTTGGGGGCTATGAAAAATCCTGTATGTTTGGCTCAGACTTTACCAAAAAGGGGAATTGCAATGCCAAAGACAGGAAAAATCACTACGCAGCAAATTCAGAAGGAACAGAAGATTATTGCTCTCTTGCCGAAAAAAGATAACGGCCTTACGCGGGAAGAAGCGGGCGAACTGCTGGCAAAAGATTTCAGGCTTGCCTTTAAAAAGGGCTACACGCCCCAGGAAATTTGCTTCATCTTCAGGGAATTTGGGATAACCATACCCGTGAAAATTGTTTCCAAATACCAGATGGCAGGGGATGCCGCTGAAATTGACGGAGACAGACTGAAAGAAATATGCGGCAAGTTCGCCATGAATAAGGGAGCCGTTTCCAATGAAGATAACAATGTGGCTGTCAAAAATGAGTTGAATGGCAGGAAAGAAATAGCAGACGCCAGCGTTGCTGCTGATGCCCTGAAATTGGAAGAAACAGTTTTCCATTCCTCCGCTGATGTGTCCGCCTCTGACGAAAATGGCATCACTTCAACGGGAAATACTGGCCATCAAGCAGAAAAATCCAGTCCAACGCATGGGCAAAATGCCGCTGGCGGGATGGCAAAATCAGAAGTGGGCAAGCAGAAACATTGGGATGATGATTTGGATATGAGCATGGATGATTGGTGCGGCCTGGCAAAATCTGGCCGAGTGTATGCCCAGGGCGGGTAAATGATGCCGTTCTGAAAATTCCGTCCACAGAATTTTGGCGGGATTTGACAGCCAAAATTTATTGCGCCGTGAATTGAGCGGGCACACTGGCCATACATTTTTTGATAACTTGATTAAAATCGGGCCATTGCAGGGGACTTTTGTAGCTAAAAAGCCAAATTGGGCTGGTTGCGAAAGATAAATTTTACAGGTAAAAACATTTTTTCAGCTATCCTCCAACTGTACGTCGGCACGACGCAAACAGATAAAGGAGAACAGAGCCATGCGGAAATCATTTTCTCTTTATTAATTAAATAAGCTTTTAAATAAGAAATGAGAGTATTTATTTTTATATTTTTATTATTACTCGGCTGCAGTAATAAATACACTGTATATCGATTTGACAATGGTGATGATTATTACATAGACGGCTTACGCCGGGTTGAAGATTCTCAAAAACGCATAGGATATCAGGATGAAACTGGAAAAATTGTTATCAAGCCCAGTTTTAAATTTGGATTTCCATTTGATAATGGAAAAGCAAAAGTAACAGACTGTGGCAATATGCGCGAAGTTCCAGGATCAGGGGGAGAGCATAAAGAATGGATAAGCAATAATTGGTATTATATAGATAAGACTGGAAAGCGCTTGCCATAGAAATATGACAAGTTTCCAGTTTTTACTTTGTCACTTCGCCCATTTGCGCCAGATAAAAGTTGCCCCCGGCTCAGGGCAAATGAGCTGGGAGTGTAAAATGCGGTAACCGGTATTGGTAGCTGGAAATGAGGAGCGCTAACCGCGTCATTGCCAGCCCTGGATGCGTCTTGGCCGGACAATTCCGGGGTTCCCTTTTTGTATAAGTCCTATTGGCATGATTGGCAAGGCCATTGTTTGCGGCAATGGCCGCCAGTCTATTCCTTCTCCATTTGGCTTCTTGGGCCACTGGCAATTTCTTCGGCAAGCTTTTCAATCTCGTCCTTGCGCCAGACTGTTGTCTTTGGCCCAAGTTTTACAGGTTTGGGGAAACGGCCAGTCTTGCAACCTGCCCACCATGCGCTTCTGCTGATGGGAAAAATCTC
Source organism: uncultured Desulfovibrio sp. (assembly GCA_910587035.1). Lineage (GTDB taxonomy): Bacteria > Desulfobacterota > Desulfovibrionia > Desulfovibrionales > Desulfovibrionaceae > Desulfovibrio. The sequence goes on from CAJUMQ010000032.1 coordinate 1,995, forward strand.
CAGCACCTGGGGAAGGCGTAAAAACACGCATTTCGGTTTTTCGTCCTGTATTTTTGATACCTCTGGTTATGTGGTTTCAGGAGTTCCAGCCATGTCCTTCATGGCCGCTGTTTTTAAGTTATCCAAAAAATCGCTCCATGCCTGCATCATCTTCCGGCGTTCAGGCAAATATTGGGCATGGTTGTAGGCGGCTCTTACAGCGTCCCTGTGGTCGTGGGATAGCTGGCGCTCAATCCAGTCACTGTTGAAGCCCATTTCATTGAGCAGTGTTGAAGCCATTGAGCGGAAGCCGTGAACACACATTTCATCGCGGCCATATCCCTTGCGCCGGAGAGCGGCCAGCAATGTTGATTTCTGGATCGCTTTGTCTTTCAGTCTTGCCGATGGAAACAGGTATTTGCCATTTCACGAAAAACGGTAAAGCTCTTTCAGAATTTCCAATGCCTGTTGCGATAACGGAACAAGGTGCATTTCGCGCTTTTTCATTCTCTCAGCGGGTATGCGCCATTCGGCGCGTTCAAAGTCAACTTCCGGCCATTCCGCCCAGATAAGCTCTTTTTCCCTGACAAAAACATGGGGCATGAGCCGCAAGGCGCAAGTTACAGGATAATAGCCGGGGTGCTGATCCAGCTCTAAAAGCAGTTTGCCGATTTTTTTCTTGTCCAGAATGGCTGGGTGATGTTTTGGGCGCTTGGTGCGGATTGCCCCGCGCAAGTCAGCTGTGATGTCATGTTGCGCCCTTGATGTGGCAATGGCATAGCGAAAAACCCTGCCGCATAGCTGGATAAGCAAATGGGCGTGGTTGAGTCTGTTCGCTTTCTCAAAAGGTTTGATGAACGCGAGTATGTCAGCCGCCTGGATTTTGGTTATTGGCATATTGCCGATATGCGGGAAAATGTGTTTTTCAAGACAATAAAGCATAAAAGTTCGTCCAGTTGGCAAAATATGGGCTGTCTGCGTTTCCTGCCATTCAAGGCCAATGCTTCTGAATGAATTGGCCTGTTCAGCTTCCTTTGCGGCTTGTGTGTCCTTTTTGTGCTGGATTGGGTCAATGCCATCGGCAAGTAGCTTTTTTGCCTCGTCCCTTTTCTCACGCGCCCTTTTCAGGGAGACAGTCGGATATTCACCAAAACTCAGGAGCTTGCTTTTCTTGTTATAGCGGTAAGCCATGCGCCAGAGTTTGCTTCCGCTTGTCGGGATAAACAGGAACAGGCCGCCGCCATCAGCGTATTTTTTGGCCTTGTCTGCCGCTTTCAGATTGCGTATGTAGGTATCGGTGAGCAATTTTGGGCCTCCAGAGGGGTATGAGTTTTGTTTTTTGCTGTCCATTGTGATATTTTTCAACAATTATAGCCAGTTATCCAATGGGTATCGCCATACTTAGCGTAACTCGATACCTCCATATATTCCCGCAAAGCTGATAGATGCAAGCGCCCTTTAATGGTTTTTACTGGACTACTAAAATAACTTAATTCAATATATTTCAGTATATTATCAATACAGGCAAGTCCTATGAATATCCAATACAACGTTGCATGGTGGCGTCCGATATGGGCTGTGTTTCTGTCCTTGTGGATGGAAATAGATACTTGCCATTGCCGGAATAGAGCTTCAGGTTTTTCAGAATTGCAAGAGCCTGTTCAGATAAGGGAACGATATGGAGACGGCGCATTTTCATGCGTTCCGCCGGTATGCGCCATTCTTTTGCTTCAAGATCAAATTCAGACCATTGGGCGCAACGCAGTTCGCTTGGGCGTACAAATACCAGGGGAGCAAGTTTGAGTGCGCAGACAAGCGGGATATAGCCAGGATAATCATCTATGGCCTGTAACAGCTGTCCGACTTTTTCCTTATCAAGCACAGCCGCCCTGTGGGTAACTTTTCGGGGACGCAATGCGCCATGCAAATCGGCTGTGATATTATGCTTGGCTTTGCCCAAAACAACGGCATAGCGGAACACCTGATTGATTATCTGGAGTACGCGGCGGGATGTCTCGCTGTTGCCTTTCTCGTCAATGGGTTTGACTATTGCCAATATGTCGGCGGTTTCCAGTTTCGCGATATGCTTTTTGCCAATGGACGGGAAAATATAGGTTTGGAGACGATAAAGAACGGTGCCCTGATGTTTGGCGGAAAAGCCTCCAAGTCGTGTCTTGTGCCATTCCAGGGCTATATTCTCAAAACTGTCGCGCTCGGCAATGGCCCTTGTTCCCTGGCATTTTTCTTTTGCTCTGCCGGGTCAATGCCTTTTGCCAGAAGTCCCTTGGCTTCCTCGCGTTTTGCCCTGGCATCTTTCAATGAGATTGTTGGATAATCGCCAAAACTGAGCAGCTTGCATTTGCCGTCAAAACGGTAGGACATGCGCCAGAGCTTGCTTCCGGTTGGCGGCACATAGAGAAATAGCCCTCCGCCATCAAAATATTTGCGGGGCTTCGCTTCCGGTTTCAGACTGCGGATGTGGGTATCTGTCAAAGGCATTTCCGCTACCTCCATCTTGTTGGACTGCATGATACCCACATGGACAAAAAGATTTGAATTTCAGTATGTTATCTCTGTGGGTATCGGGTATGAGCATAACACAGCGATGCCCACAAATATACCCACAAAAATTGTGGATGCAACTGGACTTGGGTACACTTCGGGAAACCGTATTGGAGCGTTAAAACAAGGAATGCCAAGGCTTTTTACACCTTGGCATTCTCTATTATACCCAAATTTGGCGTCACCAACGGGATTTGAACCCGTCTTAGCGGCTTGAGAGCCGTACAAGGGACGCTTGCTACCCGCTATTTTCAAGGGTTTTATGTTCATCTTGGAGCATTGAGATGCACCAAGATACACCACTTTTTGTAAACAAGTTTTGTAAACAGCCTTGTACAGTTTCTTCCGCCTCTGTTTGCGTAGCTGGCATTCAGGCCGCTGTCAAGCAAGCAGTTCCCCGCCAAGCCCTTATGGCTGGCGCTTCTATTTCCAACCCTGCCTCCATAAGAAAATCCCCTGTAACCCCTATCTTTTTAATTCAAGCCAACAATCCCATCCGCTGGCCTGGTCGCGGGTCCTTACCGGGCTATGAAAGACCGAGGGACGGCTTCCCCCGGCTTTCGGTCGATTTTGAAAATGTAAAATCTTGTAGAAAAATAGAAAGTTTTTTTGCGTTTTGCGCGGGGCTGGAGGGTGGCCATGACTAATGACCGTCATGACAATCCAGTGGACGGTGGCGCTCCCTCCGATATTGAAAGCAAAGTGGCTGCGCGGGTTGCTGAAATTGAAGCCAAAGTTGCCGCAAAAGAAGATCCATCCAATCAGGATGCGCCACTGGACAAACATTTTGTCCTTGATTGCCTTTCAAGAAACAAAGTGGGCGATGCCACCTTATTCTGCGCCCTGTTTCGGGGCAAATATGTGTTTGTGCAGGAGTGGGAAAAATTCCTGTATTGGTCTGGACATTATTGGGTGGTGGATATGCGCAGTATGCGGGCGCTCGCGGATGCCGAGCGGGTCTGCCAAGCCTATCTCAATGCCTGGGCGCAATGCGATGAGGAGGAAGGCTCGCCGCTTCACAAGAAATTGACAAAACGCATTGACTCCCTCCGCAGTCATCGGGGCCGGGAAGAAATGCTGAAATGCGTAACCACCATTGACAATGCTCCGGTTATTTCGGTTGAGCAGCTGGATCAGCAGCCATATCTCCTTGCCACTCCGACAGGCGTGATTGACCTTCGCACTGGAGAATGCAATCCGGGCAAGCCGGAACAATATATTACTTCCCCATGTCCTACCCCTTGGAAAGGACTGGATGCGCCATCTCCGGATTTTCAAAATTATCTTTTGACCTGTATGGCCGAGGATCAGGAAATGGCGGATTTCATTATCCGCCTGTTAGGTTATGGCCTCCTGGGTGAAAAATACCTCCATATCTGGGCCATCATGTATGGCCCGCTTTCCCGCAATGGCAAGGATACCTTGATGAATGTCATCAAGCGTATTCTTGGCCGAAAGCTGCATATCCGTTTCCCCGTTGGAATGCTGGTGGAACAGAAATTCCAGCGCGACAGCTCACAGCCGCAAGCAGACCTTATGGCTCTGCGCGGGGCTAAAATTGCCTATGCTTCTGAAGCCAACTCCCGGCAGGCTCTGGATCAGGCCAAAATTAAAGATTTGACTGGCGGTGGTTTCATAACTGCGCGTGGCCTGACTGACAAGGAGATGACCGAGTGGAAGCAATCGGCTCTCCTGCTCTTGCTAACAAACTATTTGCCAAAACTGGACGCCAGTGATGATGGATTCAATGCGCGGACACTCTGCATTGAATGGCCAGTAAAATTTGTGCCAAATCCGGTCAAAGAGTATGAGCGAAAAATTGATCTGCAAATGGCCAAAAAGCTTGAAGCAGAAGATTCCGGCATTCTGGCCCTCCTGGTCAGAGGTTGTATGGATGTTATTGCCAATGGCCTGCGCATTCCGGAGAAAGTGCTTCAGTTTACCCGCGAGCAGATTGATTCATTTGACGATATTGGAAAATTCCTGAAAGAATGCTGCGTTCTTGAAGACCCGCCTACTGGTGGCCGCGAGTATGCTACACGCACAGCCGCATCCGAATTGCTGAAGGTCTGTAATTGGTGGTGCAAAAAAATACTTGGCAATTCCTACCCGTATACTCCGAAAAAATTCACTCCGGCTCTGGAGAAAAAAGGCATCCAGACCAAGAAAAGCTCTGTCATGTTCTACTTGGGCGTCACGGTGAAGCCTGAAGTCATGGACGAATTTGATGACGATCAGGCGAAAGATGAGGAAAAAAGGAGGAACAGGCTGTGATTTTTGCCAATCCTCCCATCAATTCCCATTGCTATCCCATGACCGTTTTATTCCAACCATATGAAATAAATAATCTTTTTAAGAAAATGGGAGAATGGGAACTTCTGTGCTCAATTCCTATATGCGCGTATTTATGGCTTTTAAATATTTCTCACGCGCATAATATATTAAAAAATAATCCCATAATCCCAAATTTGGCAAAAAAGTGTGGGATTATGGGAGGTTGCTTTTCTGGATTGTGCGGGAAGGTGTTGGGAATGCATGGGAGGATCAAATGACTGACCTCCTCCAGTTGCTTCGTTCCAAGGTTGACCCTTCCAAAGTGCGCAAGGCCAGCAACGCGAAAGGCGGCGAATGGCATTCCCCATGTCCGATTTGTGGTGGAACTGACCGCTTTTCTGTCTTTCCAGAGCAGGAAGGCGGCGAGCTGTGCCAAAAGTATGGGCTTCGCGGCACATGGTCTTGTGTTCGCGGCTGTCGCAAAGGCGGCGATTTGATCAGCTGGTTTACGGAGGTGGAAGGGCTGACATTTCAGGCTGCCTGCGCGGAATTGAAAATCGAACTTGAAGGCAGGGAAAAAATCCGGCGTGGTTATCGTCCGCTCCGAATGCCGCAGGGCAGTTCCGAACCTGCTTTTGCTCCAAAGTCCTATCTGGCTCCCGCTGAAAAATGGCAGGAAGCAGCCACAAAGCTCGCTTATGATGCCTATCACCGCCTCTGGCAAACTCCGCCAATAATGAATTATCTTGCCAGGCGTGGTTTGCCGCAAGCTGCCATTGACAAATACGGGCTTGGCTACATCGAGGGTGAAGGCAAATATCCTGATTGCATTTTCCGGGCGCGTTCCGCATTCGGACTACCTGAAAAATTTGGCAGGGATGGTAAGCTAGTCCATGCTTTCCGCATTCCGCGTGGCATCACCATTCCTGTCTGGACGGAGAACATGCTCAATGTTCTGCGCATCCGCATTCGCAGGCGTGATATTGACCGCGATAAATCCAACCCGAAAGATCCGAAATACCTGCTCGTTCCCCAGCCAGGGCAGCCGTATTCAGCTCCGCTTATGCTCCCTCCCGCTGATATTGCTCCTGATTTGGCCACCTGGGTGGTGACGGAAGCGGAAATGGATGCTATGGCCATCCATTTTGCCTGTCAGGGAGCGGTGGGCGCGATTTCAATTCTCACTGCCAAGGGCAAGCCAGATCAGGCCGCACATAATGCGCTTGCGCGTTGCGCCCGTATCCTGGTTGCTCTGGATGCTGATGAAGATAAGGCCGATGGCAGTAATCCGGGCGCGGAAGCGTGGCTCTGGTGGAAAAAGACCTATCCGCAAGCAAGGCTCTGGCCAGTGCCGGAGGGAAAAGACCCAGGCGAGGCTTTTGCGCGTGGAGTAAATTTGGCGGAATGGATTATGGCTGGCAGCCCTCTCACACGCGCAAGAAAGTCCTCTGGTTTGTCTGAATCACAATCTTTTGATGCGGGGCATGGGAAGTTGGGAAAATCGCCGGAAAAGGCTGTTGTGGGGGAAAAAAAGGAGGAACTGATATGCTGGCCGATTGCCGCTGGGTTCCAGTCATTTGCTGAATTGCCGTTGCCGGATCGGGTCATGCATGAGGAGCTGCTTTGTTCACAATCCAAATGCCCTCTTGACGATCCCGAATGCATTATTCCCTGTCCAAAGACAGAACCCGCATGGTGGTGGAAATACTTTCGTGACTGCGCAAAGTTCAAATGCAAGGGCCATCCTGAATGTATTGTCGGGGTTCTGCGCTCACAGATTTTTTTGGAGGCGCTGCGCTCCTATGGAAAATAATTGGAGATGCTTGTGAAGCCAAAAATGATTTATTTAGCCAGTCCATATACGTCAGATGATGCCTGGGTACGCGAAATGAGATACGAGCAAGCTTGCAAAATGACAGCGGAGCTTATGAAAACTGGTGACCTGGTTTTTTCTCCTATCGCGCACAGCCATCCTTTATCCGAGTGTGATCTGCCAATGGAATTTGAGTTTTGGAAAGAATGGTGTCTGTCTTTCCTCACCCATTGGGCAACCCATCTTTATGTTTTTCCACTTTATGGATGGGAAAACAGTAAGGGGGTTGCGGTTGAAATTCAGGAGGCAAAAAGAATTGGGCTGCCAATTACCCATCTCGGTCGTCCTGACATCATTGAATAATTATCTTCCAAACTCGTGGAGCATCAAAATGAATATTGATTTGGAATGTCTGAAAAAGCTGGCAAAAAAGGCCACGGCGGGGCCGTGGGCTTCACACACAGATGGCACGGTATTTTATATAGACAGTTACGATATTCCTAGAGATATTTGCGTACCTGAAAGTCAAGACAATTCTGACTACATTGCCGCCGCTTCCCCTGACGTGATACTTGCATTGATTGCCGAAAATGAGCGTCTGAAAGCTCTTTGCAATTGGGATATAGGCGCTTTGAAAGTGTTAGGCATTCTTCCTGAAGATATGACGGAAGAAAATATGGACGCAGGGGCGCGTGATGCCGCCATGCAAAAGCTGCAGGATATGGAATTCAAAAAAATAAAACAGTTGGAGGCGGAAGCGGATTGGCTGGCGGAATATGGAGCGGGGAAGGAGCAATGCCCATTTTTTGAATTTCTATATGGCGATGCCGAACCCATACCCGACTGGTGTGAAGGAAGTGAAACTGTGGAAGATGGTTTTGATTGCCCAAATGATCCAGTTGAATGCTGGCGCAAAGTTGCCTGCAAGGCTGTGGAGGCATCCAATGCCTGACCTCCAGATTGAGCAATGGCCAGTGGAGCGACTGCGGCCATACGAAAACAATCCGCGCAAGAATGACCATGCCGTCAGCAAGATGGTCGAGGCTCTGCGCCAGTTCGGTTTTCGCGTTCCGGTTCTGGCCAGAAGCGATGGCGAGCTGGTTGATGGCCATCTCCGCTATAAGGCGGCTCTGGCAATGGGCATGGAATCCGTTCCGGTTATTGTCACTGACGATTTGAGCGATGAGCAAGTCCGCGCATTCCGTATCCTGATTAACCGCTCCGCTACCTGGGCGGATTGGGATGACGAGCTTTTGCTCCAAGAACTTCGCGCCCTGAAAATGGCGGATGTGGATTTGTCCATGACAGGATTCGATGACCGCGAACTGGATCAGATGCTCATGGACATGGCCATTGGCGATAAAGACCCGGATGATGTTCCTGAAGTTCCGGAAACGCCGCTTGTGCGCGATGGCGATGTCTGGTTGCTTGGCCGCCATCGCCTTATGTGCGGCGATGCCAGGAGCGAGGCGGATTGCCGCAGGCTTCTTGGGGATCGCCAGCTTGACCTTGTCTGGACTGATCCGCCTTACAATGTGGATTATCGCGGCAAGGCTGGCAATATAAAAAATGACAAGATGTCCGCGCAGGAATTTGAGGAGTTTTTGCTGGCCGCCTTCAAAGTCATGCACAATGCCTTGCGCCCTGGCGGCGCCATTTATGTTGCCCATTCGGAAGCTGGTGACGGCATGGTGTTCCGGCGCGTGTTCATGGCCGCGCAGTTCAAGCTGGCTGCCTGCCTGATCTGGCGCAAGCAGACCGCCGTGCTTGGCCGTGGAGACTATCATTTCCAGCATGAGCCCATTCTTTACGGCTGGAAACGCGGCTCCGCGCACAGGTGGTATGGCAATCGCAAGCAGCGCTCCCTGCTTGAAATGGACTTACCCGGCCTGCGCGAAATGGAGGATGGCTCCTGGCAGTTCTGTCATGAAAACCGCCTTTTCCGCATCCAGGGCGAGGCGCTCTGCATTGAGGAGCTGGCCACAACAATAATTGATGTTCCCAAGCCAAGCCGCTCCGAGCTGCATCCGACCATGAAGCCCGTAGCCCTGATTGAGCGCATGGTGGCCAATTCCAGCCCTCGCGGCGGTCTGGTGGGAGATTTCTTTGGCGGCTCCGGCTCAACCCTCATGGCTTGCGAGCGGCTTGGCCGTCAGGCGTTTCTTATGGAGCTTGATCCGCGTTTTGCGGAAGTCATCATCCGGCGCTGGCAGGAATATAGCGGAAATATAGCTGTGCGCGAAAGCGATGGCGCGACTTATTCGGACTTGCATGGGGGGGGCAAAAAAAATGTAGCATCCAATTAAGCAAACGGGGTGGAAGGATCAGTTCCACCCCTGTGAAGGCATCAGGCTAGGCCGGACACCCTACACATCGTCAAGCCTAGCCTCCCATGACAAGTTTAGTCAAGAATCGGCGCGGCTGGGCGAAGGATGAGCTATGGCTGAAAATGAACAGAATTTGGACTCCCTGCTTGAGCGCAGTTCCGGCACTGACGTGCCCCTGCTGCTCAAAGCCAAGGAGGATGCCAAGCGCAGGGTCAAGGATGATCCCTCCGCTGCCAATCTTGCCGCTCTGAAAAGCGCCAACCAGATGTTGAGGGACGCAATGAGCAGTCAGAATGGCAATCGCAATTTTCCGGATGTCAAGCATGTGCTGGCCTATCTTCAGGGTGAGGGCCGCAAGGTAAGCCAGGCGCAGGTGTACAAGGATTTAAAAAAGGGTCTGCTTCGCAGGCAGCCCGACAAGAGTTTCAGGCAGCGGGATGTGGATTTGTACGCCACAATGCTCCCACTGGTTTCAATGCCGGAAGGCAGGGCTGACGAAAACACCGATTTGGCCAGAGAGAAATTGCAGGAGGATATCGCCAAAACCCGCGAGCAGAGGCTTTCCATTATTTTTGCCCGCGAAAAGGAATCTGGCAAGTATATCCTGCGCGAGGATGTGGCTCTGGAGCTTGCAAGCCGCGCATCCGCGCTCGCTCTTGGCTTGCGCAGCGTTTTCAGGCTCAATGTGGCGGATTATATCCGCATGGTAGGCGGCGATGTTTCCAGGGCGGAGGAGCTCGCCGCAGAATTTGAGAAAAATCTGGACATGGCCTTGAACGAATATTCAAAGCCTATGGATTTCAAGGTGGAATATGCCCCAGCAGAAAGCGGCGAAATCGCCGCCAAAACAGAAGAATCTCCCTCCGGAGAAGAAAGCGGCTCCGAACAGTGACGCCATCCGCTTCCGGGTGGATGAATTGCCGTCTTGCATCCATCCGGAAACGGCCAGGGCGCTTGCAAGGCTTGTGCGCTCAAGGGGCGCTATCTCGTGGTGCTGGTCTTTCGGAACAGGCGAGCGGGCCGTGCTGCGCCACAGGCGTCCTATTCCCGCAAGCGAATGGGCGGAACGGCACAGGGTTGTACATCTTTCCTCGCGCCCTGGCCCCTGGCGCAATCAGGTCACGCCTTATGCGGCTGGCGTCATGGATGCCGCGTTTTTTCCATCCGTCCGCACTGTCAGCATGATGAAATGTCCGCAATCAGCCGGCACGGAAGCCGTGCATAACTGCATTGGCTATACCATAGACCGCGCTCCAGGGCCGGTTCTCTATGTTTATCCGGATGAAACCACTGCGCGGGAAAACGCGCAGGATCGCATTATTCCCATGCTCCATGCCAGCCCCCGCCTGCGCGAGTATCTTACTGGCATGGCGGATGATTTAAGCGCCCTGCGCATCAAGATGTCGCATTTGACAATCTACATGGCGTGGTCAGGCTCCGCCGCCCGGCTTGGCAATAAGCCAATCCGCTATCTGGTGCTGGATGAGCTGGATAAATACCAGAGCAGCAAGCGCGAAGCCTCCGCCGAAGCCCTTGCCGAAAAGCGCGTTATCACATGGGGCAAACGCGCCATTGTCTGGAAGCTTTCCACTCCAACCGTGGTGGATGGGCCAATCGACAAGGCTTTTAAGCAGTCTGAAGCCAGGTTCCGCTATTATGTCGTTTGTCCGCATTGCGGCTGTGAAGTTCTTATGGATTTTGAGCATATCCGCTGGCCGTCAGACTGCAATGACCCTGTGAAGCTGCTCTCGCGCTCGCTGGGCCACTATGAATGCCAGCATTGCAAGGCTGGGTGGGATGACGCCAACCGCGATCTGGCTGTGCGCAATGGCCTGTGGCGTGAGGAAACGAGCGGGCTTTCCCTGGTTGAGCATCTGGAAAGGGAGCGTCCGATCAGTGTCGGTTTCCATATTCCCGCATGGATCAGCCCTTTTGTTTCCCTTTCCGAAATTGCCGCCAAGGCGCTTGAATACGAGCTTGTTCCCACCCTTGAAGCGCTCAAAGACCTGCAAAATAACTACAAGGCCGAGCCGTGGGAGGCGCAGTTTGAGCGGCGCACGGAAGATGCGATTCTGGCGCTCTGCGATGACAGGCCGCGTGGCCGTGTTCCAGGGCCGCTCCCTCCTGTTGAGGAAGGCGGCCAGCCGCAGGAGCGGGTTGTCGCGCTTCTTGCCGCTGTGGACACCCAGCTGCGCTATTTCCGCTATGTTATTCGCGCCATCGGCTTTGGGGAAACAGCTGAAAGCTGGCTCGTTCAGGAAGGGGTGGCTCCGAACTTGAAGGCTCTGGATGAGCTTTTTTGGAATTCGGAATATCTGGACGCGCTGGATCGGTCATTCAAGGTCAAGGCCGTCATTATTGACGCGATGGGCGAGCCGCAGCGGACAGCGCAGGTTTATGCCTGGGCAGCCCGCAATCGGGGCCGTGTTTTTCCAAGCCAGGGTGTCCATGCTCCATCAAGTCCCGTGTCTTTTGCTCCGCAAGAATATTTCCCAGGCATAAAGGGCGAGCGTGTAAAAATTCCGGGCGGCATTCTGCTTCATAAAATCGACACCACTCTTTTCAAGGGCACTCTGGCCAACAAGCTGGCCATCGCTCCGGCTGATCCGGGCGCGTTTCATTTGCATTCCGATCCTGAAAGCCTCGCTGCTTATGCCCGTGAAATGTCCTCCGAGGTCTGGAACCCGGAAAAGAGCCTTTGGGACAATCCGCATGGCAGGCCGAATCACGCATGGGACTGCGAATACATGCTGCTGGCTCTGGCGTGGATGATGAACCTTTCAAAAAGAAAACAGCCGGAAAATGGAAAAAGTGAAAAACCAAAACGAGCACCGATGCCAGTTCCCATTCAGCAGCCGGGTGTTTCGCGCAGCGCGGGCGTTCCCCGCTCCATAGGCGACCGTCTTGGCAGCTTGCGCAGGGGGTAAAATGGCGATGCAAACTGAAGAAAAAGGACGAAAATTGAACTGGCGACAGGCTTGCATGATTTTAGCTTGTTCGCGTTCCCATTTTTACAATCTCGTAAATTCGGGAAAAATTCCCGCCATTCGCACAGGCGAGGTCAAAGGCGTGCGCGTATTTGAAAGTGATTGCCTTGCATATTTGGAGGCTCAATCAAACTTAAAATAAATTTGTGTATTTTTTATGTAAAAGATTGACAAGTTTTTATTTTTTGTGTAGTTTTTATCTAACGAAGCGAGGTAATATGAAATTCAGGGAGGTAATTAAAAAGCTTCGAGAGGATGGCTGGATTGAGGATTTACCAAGAACTTCGGGCAGTCACAGACATTTTCACCATCCTGTCAAGCCAGGCAAGGTAACGGTTCCAGAGCATAAGGGGAGAGATATTGACCTGAACACTCTGAAATCCATCGAAAAACAAAGCGGATTGAAACTCCGGTAACCAATTGGGAGGGGAAAATGCCCCTCCCAAAGAGGGGAGAATATAAATGTTTTATTATTTTGCGCAATTTTACCCGCAGGAAGAGGGAACTGGCTATAGCGTGATTTTTCCAGATATGCCTGGCTGCAATACTTGCGGAGATGATTTGCAAGAGGCTATGCAGATGGCAATGGATGCCCTGACTGGGTATTTGGAGGTGGCCAAAGATCGGGGCGAGGAAATTCCCGAACCTTCCGACTATAAAACCGCCAAAGCCAAAGGTGAAGCATATTATGCGGAGCTGGATATTCCGCCCAATGAAGGAACGCTTTATATGCTCGTGCCTGCCGATCCAAAGCAGGAGCCATTTGTGCGCCTTAATATTTCCATGAAACCGCAACTGCTTTCGCAAATTGACCGCATGGCCAAAGAGGAAGGCATGACCCGTTCCGGATTGCTTGCTGCCGCTGCCAGACAATATATAAATCACGCCAATCCGGTTTAAGGCCGCTCGTTCTATCCTGTTTTTTACAGTTCGGCAATACCCTTTGCCGAACTTTTTTTATTAAAAATCAAATTTTCGTCCACCACGTCCATCACGTCCACCACGTCCACGACAAGGCTATTTTTTTCGTGTTATGGCGTTGCTCATGACCTCCATCTGGACTCGACAGGAACTCAAGGAGCAGATCGCTCTTTACAAGGAAGCTTTAAAGGCTTGCGCCTCTGGAGCGTCCTATACCATCGGCAATCATTCCCTGACCCGGCAGGATTTGGATTCCATTCGCGCTCACCTGAAATATCTTGCCGATGAGCTGGCCGCCCTGGAGCGTGGGCGCGGGCCGATAATCGTTCAGGCCAGAATCCCTCGCGGGGGCAATTTCCCGTTTGGGAGGCGTTCATGAGCGTCCTGTCAGCAATCCGCAATTTTTTTGGCGGAAGCGCTCCGGTCAGGCAGGCGCATGTCCTGCCAAAAGCAAGCCTTGACGCTGGTTCTTTTCGCGGTTCCCTCAAAAACTGGACGCCATCGCGTGTTCAGCTCCGCAGCCATGCCGCTTTTGAACGCGATGTCGCTGGCGCTCGCGTGGATGAGCTTTACAGCAATGACGGCGTTGCCAGGTCGGGCGTCAATTCCATTGCCACCAATGTCATTGGCTGCGGCCTGACGCCGCAAAGCGTCATTCCCGCCAAGCTGCTTGGCCTTGATTCTCAAACCGTTACGGATGTGCAGGATCAGATGGAATGGCTCTGGAGCGAATGGTGCGGACAGGCTCATTATCGCGGCCAGATGTGTTTTGCCGATTTGCAGATGCTTGGCCTGCGCTCCCTTATCCGGCATGGGGAAATGCTCCATCTGCCTGTTATGGATGAGCGCGCAGGCTACCGTTTTGCCCTGCGCATTCAGGATGTCCGCCCTGTGCGCCTGCGCACACCCTGGGACAGGCAGTTTGACCCGCTTATCCATGATGGTGTGGAAGTTTCTCCGACTGGCGTTCCCAAAGCGTATTGGATTGCATCTCCGGAACCGTCTGCCGCTATGCTGGATGATTCCATGTTCACCAGCTCGCAGTTTTTGCGCGTTCCGGCAGCCATTGGCCACAGGCGCGGCGTTTTCCATATTTTCCGCGCTGAAAATGAAGAGCAGTTTCGCGGCGTGAGCTGCTTAGCCTGCGCCCTGAAATTTTTCCGCCATCTCAATGACTCCATAGATTATGAACTGCTTGCGCAGGTTCTGGCCGCTTCCTTTCCTGTGTTTATCGGTCTTGAGGATACGCAGGATATGCCCGGTTATTTAAAAGAGGAAACGGACGGGGAAACAGAGGAAAAACGCTATTACCAGGAAATTCCCGCTGGTGGCATCATGTATGGCAACAAGGGCGAAAAACCGGAAGTTCTGGAATCCAAGCGTCCATCCGCCAATTTTATCAATTTTTGCGAGCTTGTGCTGCGCATCATGGCATCCTCGCTGGAAATTCCCTACGAGGTGCTGACAAAGGATTTTTCAAAGACAACCTATTCTTCCGCCAGGGCCGCCTTGCTTGAGGCGTGGCGGGTGTACGAGGTTTACCGCAGCTTCTTCACCCGCCATTACTGCCAGCCGCTCTGGCAAATGGTGCAAGAAGAGGCTTATCTGCGCGGCTATCTCAAACTCCCGGCTGGCGCTCCCGATTTTTACGAAGGGCTGCCTTACTGGTGCAACACCAGATGGATTGGCCCAGCCCGTGGCTACATAGATCCAACCAAGGAAATTGCCGCCAATATTGCCGCCATTGAAGCTGGCCTTATGAGCAGATCTGAGGCCATTGCCGAGCGTGGAGGCGATTTTGACGAGATATCGGAACAGATTGCGCGGGAAAAAGCCCGCTATGAGGAATTGGGAATTGCCCCGGCCAAAGCGGCTGTGTCTGTAAATCTCACTGCCAATTCCGAAAAGGAAGGCTCCAATGACGGAAATGCTGAACAGGACAATGATGGCGCTCATGGCCAGTGAAACGCTCTGGGCCATGCAGCCGCAGGCGTTTTCCGTTTTCGCCAAAGCTTTTGCTCTGGATGGGAATGCTCCGGAAGCCCGATCTGTCTTTGCGGATGATGATGAAGGTTCCGCGCCCTACGAGCTTGTGGATGGAGTTGCTGTCATTCCCGTGGAGGGCGTGATTCTGCGTCAGGGCTGTCCGTTTTTCGGAATAGCCGGGCAGCATGAAATCAGGGCCGCCCTGGATGCAGCGCTCGCTGACCCGGCTTGCCGTGGCATCCTTTTCAGCATTCACAGCCCTGGCGGACAGGCTCGCGGAGTGAAGGAGCTGGCCGACTCGATTTACGCGGCGAGAAGCAAAAAGCCTTGCGCCGCTTTTGTGGATGGCCTCTGCGCTTCGGCGGCCTATTGGCTGGCCTCCGCCACAGGAAGGATTTACGCAGGGGCAAGCTCCGATGTGGGCAGTATCGGCGTCATTCTGCGCCATATGGATAAAAGCGGCCTTAATGGCCAGATAGGTCTGAATTTCACCTATATCACGGCTGGCGCATACAAGGCTGTAGGCAATCCGGATGCCGCACTTTCGGATTCCGACAGGGCGGTGCTGCAAGCGCGTGTTGACAGCATCTATGAAATGTTTTGCGGCGATGTCGCAAGCCGCATGGGGCTTGCCCTTGAAAACAGGGGGGCATGGGCTGACGGGCGTGATTTTCTGGCTGCAGAAGCGGAGGCTCTTGGGCTGGTAAGCAGCCTTGTTGCCGGGAAAACGGAAGCGATAACGCAACTTTTAAAGGAGACGCATATGGACAGGACGGAACTGGCGCAAAAGCATCCGGATTTGCTGGCCAGTATTGAGCGCGATGCGGCGCAGGCTGCCGTTCAGGATCAGGCAGGCAAAATCGCGGCTGCGGAACAGGCGGGTGTGGCCAATACTCTGGCGATTATGGAAACCGCCATAAGCAAGGAAGCCGCTGAAAAGGTTCGCGCCCTGGTGGCCACAGGCATGACTCCGGATCAGCTCGCGGCTGCGGCCACAATTTTTGGCGCAGCTTCAGACAGGCGTGAAGAGCCCTCCGGCGAAGCGGCAAAGCGCGAGGAAATGCTGCAGGCCATCAGGCAGGCGACTCCGGGCGCGGTCAGGGACGGGGCTGCCCTTAAGCCGGAAGATGAAGCCCTGGCAGCCATCCAGCGCATTGGCAAAATGTAGGAGAAAATGATGCAACAGATTGATTCTTATACGCGGCCAGCATTTTTGCGCGATCATCCTCCGGTGCTTGCCCGCATGATTCTTGCCAGCGGCAGCGAGGAAACAACATTTCTGGCTGGCAGCGTTCTTGGACGTGATTCTTCTGGCAAGCTTTCCCTCTGGACAAAAGACAGCGCCTGTGTGGAGGGCGTTCTGGCCGGAGATGTCGTTGTGCCCGCAAGCGGCGGCGCTTCTGCGGACGTCTACATTCATGCCAGCGTGGTGGCCGAAGAGCTGATTTTTGCGGATGGCGTATCCGCCGAGGATGAGAAAAGAGCACTGGCCGCATTGCGCGACAAGGGCGTCTATTCCTCTGTCACATGGGCAGCAACCCAGTCCGCGCAGGCGGCGGAACAAACCGGGCAACCCGCAGAATAAAGGAGAATGCCGTGGCTGACTTGAGTTTTTTCACTCCCAGGGTGCTGACTGGCGTCATCAATCTGCGTCCGGTCAAGCATGACCTCTTTACGAGCTTTTTCCATGAGGTTGACCCGAAACCTTTTGAAACATTTGAGCTGGAAACTTCACTGCGCGGAGCATCAATTCTGCCAAGCATCACGAATTTTGACGCGGGCACAATGCGCAAGGGCGAAACCCTGAACGTGGGTTATGTGAAAGCTCCCCGTTTTCGTCCAAAGCGCTCATTCCGGGCCGCAGATCTGCTCGTAACGCAAAAAGGCTTCACTCCCTATGACCCGCGCATCAATCCGGTGGAACGGGCAATCGCGGATGATATGGACGCGCATAGGGATGACATCGACCGCATGCTGGAAATCATGTGCGCCCAAGCCGCCGTGGATGGCCGCATAGATCTCTATGACATGATTGAGGGCGAGGCTGTGCAGACCTATGCCGTGGATTTCAAACGGCCAAAAAACCATGACATCAAACTCTCCGGGGATGCCGCATGGAGCAATGAGAAGTCCGACCTTGTCGGCTCCGTTGAGGATTATGACCTCCTCATTCAGGAGGATACAGGCGGCCTTTCGGCCACAGACCTCATTCTTGGCAAGGATGCCTGGACTGCGTTCCGCAGGCATCCGGATGTGAAAGACACCCTGGATAACCGCCGAATTGATATCGGCTCCCTTGCGCCGCGCATCGCCGCGAAGCTGAAGGGCCAGTGGAACGGCCTCAATATCTGGGTTCATAACGCCACCTACAAGGATATCAAGGGCCAGACCAGGTATTATCTGGAGCCCAAATGCGCGTTGCTGCTTGCCCGTGACGCGGAATCCGTCATTGAGTTCGGGCAGCCTGTGGATGTGAAATGCGAAGGGCCGGCCAAGATTTTCGCCAAGCAGTTCGAGCAGGAAGATCCCTCCGGCATTTTCACGATTGCCGAGTCGAGGCCGCTGCCTATTACAAGGCACACTGGCTGGACTGTGAAACTGACTGTCCTGTCATAGGAGCGGATGCCATGGCCGATTTTGAAACTGCCTACAAACCCCTGAAGCAGTTTGAGGGGGGAT
>CAJUMQ010000033.1 GCA_910587035.1 uncultured Desulfovibrio sp.
GAACCCGCGACTTCAACCTTGGCAAGGTTGCACTCTACCACTGAGTTACTCCCGCGTACCGTTGACTTTTTATGTGTGACTGAAGAAAAAGTCAAGCCCTATTCCCACTTTTCAATTAATTTCCAGTTTCAGCTCATCCCGCGGCCAATAATGTATTTTGCCGGCATCCAGCCCGAGCCTGTTCCAGGCAGGGCCAAGATTGCCTTTCCATCCCCACAGGCAGCCCTGCACACGGGCCGGTACATACAGCTGCCGGTTTGCGAATCCCGGCCAGCCACGGCAGCCACGAAGGCTTTCCATCATTCCTTTCACCATGGCCAGCAGAGCATGGCCAATTACCTGGGAGCCAAAGGCTGGGTGCGCTGGTCCGGAGAGAATCCCCTGGGCCAGGGATGGCTCCGGCGCAAGCCCCATGCGGATAACCGGCACATCGGCCAGTTCTGCCATAAGCCAGGCTTTGGCTGTGGCATTTATGGCCTCCTGCAGATCCCAGGGGGCATAGTCGCCTTTTTGCCAGCTTTCCGCAAGAACTGTGCCCTCAAGCACGAGGCAGGGGTGTATGCGCAGGCATGTGGCGCCAGCTTTGATGGCTATGCGCACATCCCGCAGGAATTTGTTGGCAGTGCTCCCAGGCAGCCCTGGCATGAGATGAACACCAGCGGCCATGCCGGCATGACGGATGCTGCTTATGGCCATGAGACCGCTTTTTGCGTCGTGCCCCCTGCCGCATGCCGCCAGAACGCAATCATTAAAGGACTGTATGCCCAGCTCGATGACCTGGCAGCCGGATGCGCGCAATTGGGCCAGCCTGTGGCCGGAAAGGGCATCCGGTCTTGTGGAGCAGCGGAAACCGCAAATGAGGCCCTGTTTCTGAAAGTCCCTGGCCGCGTCAAGGCATATTTGCCAGAGAGCGGGCGCAAGGGCCGTGAATGTGCCGCCGTAAAAGGCAAGCTCAGGGGGCTGTTGGCCCTGTCTTGCGCCAGCCCGCAGCTTTTGGGCGCAGTCATGGAGCAGTGCCTCCAGTGCTTTGGGTGATCGGGGCGATGGCAGACCGGTCTGGAGATTCTGGGCGCAGAAATGGCACCGCTGGCCACAACCCAGGTGCGGCAGAAAGAGCGGCATTATCCGGGCTCGTCTGGCTGGTGGCCAGGCCATGCTGACCGCATTGCCCACGCGGATGGGGGAAGGCATTTTGTTCAAGGTTTATCTCGCTGGAATATTGATAAAAGGGGCCACACAGGCTGGAAAAATTGGGATTGGGGCGGAAAAGCTCTTGCCCAACAGGCCGCTTGAATGTACTTTTTAAGTGGCTGCTGCGCTGGTGCGCGGCTCTGGCCAATTTCCGTTTGTGTCCTGGAGCGAACTGTCATGAACAAAACCTTAACAAAAGCGAATATTGTAGAAACCATTTACGAAGAGACCGGCAAGAACCGGCTTGATGTGAAAAACGCGGTGGAAAAATTGCTGGAGATTATGAAAGCCGCAATAAAAAAGGATCATGCGCTCCTCATCAGCGGGTTTGGCAAGTTTGAGTGCTATGGCAAATCATCGCGGCGGGGAAGAAATCCCCAGACAGAGGAAGCCATTACCCTGCCTCCGCGCAAGGTAATAGTTTTTCGCCTATCCCGCAAATTCCGCGCGGAACTCAATCCCAAAGAATAAATTGGAGGCCGGGGTCTGCATGGCCCCGGCCAACCTGCCCTCCTGGCGGAAAATCATATGCTTTTCAGCTCATACGCCTTTATACTGTGTTTTCTGCCGCTTTTTCTGATAGCCTGGGAGGTGGGGGGGAGGCTCTTTCCCGACTGGCCCAATATTAGAGGCCTGATCCTTTTTGCCTTTTCTTTTCTGTTCTACAGCCTGTGGGGGATTCCGTCCCTGATTTTGCTGTGCTGCATGGTCTGCCTGAACTATGGCCTTGGACAGATTCTGGCCCATGCCGCAAGGGAGGAATCGCGTCTTTTTCGCTGGCGCAAATGGCTGTTTGCCGGCGCTGTGGCCCTGAATATAGCGCCACTGGCCTGGTTTAAATATTCACTGTTCATAATGGAAAACATCGCGCTGATCATTGGCGCGGACTGGCGCTTCACGCCGCCGGAGCTGCCCATTGGCATATCTTTTTATACATTCATCCAGATCGCCTGGCTTGCTGGCATATACAAAGGGGAGGCCGAGCTTGGCTCCCTCTGGCGACATGGACTTTTTTCCTGCTGTTTCCCCTATGTCGTCTCCGGCCCCATAGTACGTCAGAGCCAGATGGGATGGCAGTTTGACAGGCTTTGCGCCATTACGGCTCCCAATCTGGCTGCCGGCATTGCACTGTTTTGTGCAGGCCTGGCCAAAAAGGTGCTTCTGGCGGACAATGCCGGCTTTTACGCCGATGCTGTCTTCAATGCAGCCGCCCGCAACTGGCCCTTCAATGGCCTTGAGGCGTGGCTAGGATCTTTTTTTTATACCTTTCAGCTCTATTTTGATTTTTCAGGCTACACAGACATGGCCCTGGCCATCGGCATAATGGTAGGGCTACGGCTGCCTGAAAATTTCAATTCCCCCTACAAGGCCACTTGCATTGTCGACTTCTGGCATCGCTGGCATATCACCCTTTCCACCTGGCTGCGCGATTTTCTGTATATTCCACTTGGGGGTAACAGGCATGGCAAGGCAAGGCAGTACCTGAACCTTTTTCTAACCATGCTGATTGGCGGCGCATGGCATGGAGCCGGCTGGACCTATATTGTCTGGGGTGGGCTGCATGGCCTGATGCTGTGCGTGAATCATGCATGGCGCCTTGTCATCAGGGATAGTCCGCTGGAAAAACTGATGGCAAGTCTGCCACTGCGCCTGGCCTGCATCTGCCTGACCTTTTTTTGCCTCAACCTGTGCTGGGTTGTTTTCCGCGCTCCCAGCCTGGACTGTGCCCTGGAAATGTATGCGGCCATGTTCACATCTTTTGCCAGCCACGCTGCCGAGGATATCAATGCTGGAGTGGCTGGAGGCTGGCAGGCCTTTTTGCCCAATGGGCTGTTCACAGGCTGGCAGCCACTGGCGCTCCTGGCCCTGTGCGCCATCATCTGCTGGTTTATGCCCAACAGCCGCGAGATACTGCAGGGGGGTGCAAAAAGAGCCATCATCCGCTGGAGGCCAACCAGACAATGGGCTGTGTGTCTGGCTCTGCTGGCTTTTGTCTGCCTGGCCATGCTGGGACGGCAATCAACATTTCTCTATTTTCAATTTTAAAGAGATGCCATGACCTTTCCTGCAAAAATCGCACAATGGCTCAAGCAGGACACTATGGGCGCCAGGGCATGGCTGTGCCTGTTTGGCGGCTGTCTGGGCGCCTGTCTGCTGGCGGCCTTTCTGGTGCTGTTGCCCTATTCGTTCTGGTGGCTGCATGCCTGTGGCGATGCAGCTGTGGAGCGGGCCGTGGCCACCCAGGCGCAGGGGCGGTTCGCCCTGTTCGGGTCCGGCCTTTCGCAGGATTTCATTGAGTACAAGTTGCGTCTTTACGAGGCTGTGCGACCGCAGGTGATAGCCATTGGCTCCTCCAGGGTGATGCAGTTTCGGGGCGCATGGTTTTCCAGACCATTTGTGAACATGGGGGGAGTTGCCGGAAATCTTGGCGAGCTGGAACTCACTCTCAGGGGCATTCTCAAAGCCGGCAGGCCCCAGGCCATAATCCTGGGCGTGGATTTCTGGTGGTTTCTGCCTCAATGGCAGGAAAACCCTGAGGAGCCCGTGCGGCATGTGTCCGGCACATACAATTACGCCTTGAACAGCCTGAAGAAACCCTGGCAATGGCTGTTTGATGGCAAAATCAGCGCAGGGGAGTTTCTGGCCCCCTTCACAGGCATTTTTGGCAGGGGCTTTGCGGCAGACCGTTTTGGCATAATGGCCCAGCAGACCAGCAATGGTTTTGGGCCGGATGGATCCTGGTATTATACGGCAGAGGTCACTGGTCAAAAGCCATCCCCGGACTACCAGTTTCGCGATACCCTGACTCAGGTGACAAGAGGCATAAAAGCCTTTTATCATGCTAGGTCCGGCCAGTCTGGGCCGGCAATGGAGCATCTGGATGTGTTTGCCGACATCTGCTGCCGCCTGAAGTCTCGGGGCATACGCCTTTTTGTGTTTATTCCCCCCCTTGCGCAAAAGGTTTATGAAGCGATTAAATCCCGGGAGGAAGCCTATCCTCACCTGTTCAAACTGCGCCATGCACTGCAGGCGCGGGGCATTGATACCATGGATTTCAGCAATCCGGGCAGTCTGGGCTCCAATGACTGCGAGTTTGTGGACGGATTTCATGGCGGTGAAGTGACGTATGCGCGCATATTGCGGCAAATGGCGGAGCACTGGCCTGCCCTTTTGCCCTATGTCAATATGGAAAAAATCGATGCTGTCATCCGCGACTGGAGCGGTCATGCCATGACCCCCGACGAACGTTTGACTTTTGCGCCTGAAACAGATTTCATGAATGCTGGCTGCCGTAAACGAAGCCCGCGCCAATGACGGCAAACAGCAGACCTATACGGGGATATTATGACATTTTGGAAACTGCGGCTGATTGTTCGCAATGGCTGCGCAATGATTCTGGCTGCGCTGCTTTTCTTCTCCTGGCTGTATTGTCCCGCCGATGCCTGTGCTGCGGCCAGGCAGGCCAAAAAGGCCGCTCCAGCACAAAAACAGCCGGATAAGCCAGCTGCGGAAGAGCCAGCCGCGCCCCCGGAGCCGGAATGGCCGGCCGGCCCTGCCGGTGATGCCGCACGGGCCTATGCGTCCGGGGATTATGCCACAGCCAGGGGCATCTGGGAAAAGCTGGCTGCCGACGGAGACAATCAGGCCATGAACAATCTTGGCGTGCTTTATGACCAGGGCAATGGGGTTGAGCCGGATGCGGGCCGCGCCCTCCACTGGTTTGCCGAGGCGGCCAATGCCGGCAATCCATCCGGCATGAACAATTACGGGCGGCTGCTGGAGCAGGGCAAGGGCATTCCGGCAAATCCGGAGGAGGCCGCCCGCTGGTTCGACCAGGCCGCCAGACTGGGACAGCCGGAGGCACAGTACAATCTCGGTTTTCTGTATGAAAATGGCAGGGGCGTGCCAAAGGATGATGCGGCTGCCGCAGCCTGGTACAGCCGGGCGGCCAGCCTCAAGCAAAAAGATGCTCTGGCCAGGCTGGGCCATTTCTACCATATTGGCCGCGGTGTGGAGCAGAACACGCAAAGGGGCGCCCTGCTGCTATACGCGGCGGCCATGGAGGGCTCTGAGCAGGCAATAAAAGAGCTGGAAAACATGGCCAGGGAAAACCCGCCCAAGGCTTCCGCAGTTCTTTTTGGCCAGAAACTTGATGAAACAGGCCGAGAGGCCATGCGGGCATCCCTTAAAAAATCCGGCGCAAAGGCCAGACGCGAGGATGACAGGCATATCTGCGATGTCTATGATGCTGCTGGCATTGTGCCCGGGGCCGGCGAGATGGCCATCTGCTACGGGCCGTCCGGACGGCTGGCCTTTGTGAAGATCGATTATTCCGCAGCTGACAGGGCCAGGGCGGATGCCGTATTAAAAATGGTGGAAAGCCGCTTTGGCGAGCCCACAGCCGGCGAGGGCGAGGACGCAAGAATGTGGAATCTGGGCAGTGTGATAGTCGCCACGCAATATGCGCCTACCCACAGGCAGATGAGCCTGATGTACATGGTGCCGCAAGTCTATCATCTGACTACAAAATAGGGGAGCCCATGGCGGCCTGGGCCGCCATGGGGCAAAGGGGAAAATCAGGAGTTGGCGCCGATTTCGGCAGGCTGCGCGGTCTTGCGGGCCTCATCCAGCACTTTTTGCAATTTTTCCTGATCCACTGTGGAGAGGGAGGTCTGGATGATCTTGCCGCCTGTGCCTTCCAGCTCTTTTAGCACCTTGTCTGTAAGCTCGGAATCCACGAGCACGAACAGGGCGGATGAGCCGGGTTTCAGGCTTTGGGCCAGATTTTTCATGAAATCGTCATTGATTCCAACATCGCTCAGGGCTCCGGCCACGGCGCCTGTGCCAGCGCCAACAACCAGGCCAAAAATTGGCATCATGAAAATGAGGCCGATGAGTGTGCCCCACAGGGCTCCGCTGATGGCGCCACCCATGGCCAGGTGATACATTTGCAGAAGCTTGACTTTGCCATCCTGTTTCTTTACGGCAATAACCGCATCTTCGAGGGTAAGAAGATATTCCTTCTGCATTTTCAGAAAATCAAGACGCACCTGCTCGGCCTGCATCTCGTCCGGATATACAATGACTATAAGATTTCTCATTAATTCCTCCATTGTCTGGTTGGGGCGGTACGGGCCGCTATTTGGCACCGTCCGCATTATATTTCCATCATTGCCCAAATAGGATTTTTGTCAAGTTACGCCTGGGCGGCAGGGCCAATGACAGGATGCGAACTGATTGCCGGCGCAAATTGGGCTGATGCGTGTACCAGTGTTTGCAAATCTGGCCTTTGGACAATATTATGGCATGTATCGGTTGAAATTGTCCAAATTTCAGCCATATGACTAGTGTCGCGTCAAGCGACAATAGTCGCAATCCCGATTAGGGATTGCGCGCCGCCAGCGGCGGCGTGAGCAAAGCAAAAACCACGTTTTTTGCTTTGCGATCTTCATGTTTTTACGACAGTAAAAACATGACATCTCACTAGGCGCATATGTCCATTTTCAAGAGGCATATGCCATATTGCGCAAATGGCATGGGGGATTTTATTCATACTGTCGATAAAGAAGGGGGGTAATCATGTTGCAGCCACCGGACATATTGACCATAGCCGGCTCGGATTCCGGCGGAGGCGCCGGCATTCAGGCGGATCTGAAAACCATTATGGCCCTGGGCGGCTATGGCATGAGCGTGATTTGCGCTCTCACTGCCCAGAATGGCCTTGGTGTGACGGGCATAGAGGCGCCCAGCCCGGAATTTGTGGCCCTGCAGCTGACCACAGTGCTGGAAGGCTTTGATGTGGCGGCAGCTAAAACGGGGATGCTCTATTCGGTCGAAATCATGGCAGCCATCGCGCCGATTTTGGGCCGCAGATCCTTTCCGCTGGTAGTTGACCCTGTCAGCGTGAGCCAGAGCGGCAGCAGGCTTTTGCGGGAGGATGCCATCGAGGCCTTGAAGCGCCTTATCATTCCCGGCTGCGATCTGCTGACGCCAAACAGGCCGGAGGCGGAAATGCTCACAGGCATGGCCATCAGTTCCACCAGGGACGCCTTTGACGCGGCGGCCAAACTTGTGGGTATGGGCGCCGGGGCTGTGCTGGTCAAGGGCGGCCATATGCAAGGTGGCGTAATGGTGACGGACTGCCTGTATCTGGACGGCCAGGAGATCGAGTTGTCACAGGCGCGCATAGATACGGCCAACAATCATGGCACAGGCTGCACCCTGTCAGCGGCCATAGCCTGCGAGCTGGGCAAGGGGATGCCCATGGAAGTAGCTGTGAAAAGGGCGCAGAAGTATATAAACGCGGCCTTGCGCAAAAGCTATAATCCGGGGCGTGGGTGCGGGCCGGTCAATCACGCGGCGGAGATTTTCACAGTCTGAAGTGTTTTGTTTTGGCGTGCATTTTGCATAACCGGGTGATATAAAATCAGGCGTCAAAAAGGCCGCGTTTATGTCATTTAAATTCAATATGCAAAAGGTGCTCGATTACAGGGAGCAGCTGGAAGAAGAGGCCAAGGTGCGTCTGGCAAAGGCCAGACAGCAGCTTATCCAGGCCAGGGAGAGGCTGGACGCCTTGCTTGATGATCTGGAAGAGGCCGAGAAGAAGGCGCGCAGCGGTCTGATGCAAAATGCGGAATACTGGCTGCATGAGCAGTATGTAAAGGGCTTGCGGGGGGACATTGCGCAGGCCCGGCTGCAGAGTCGCATGTGCGAGCAGCTTGTGGAGGAAGCCAGAAGATATCTTGCCGCCAGGGCCATAGACCGCAAAATGCTTGATAAACTTAAGGAACGTAAAAAAATCCAGTTTGTGCGATCCGAACAAAAGCAGGAACAGAATTTCAATGACGAAATCGCCACAATCCGCTACAAAGCTCCGGCTTAGCAGGCTGGTGCGCTGCATCATAGCATTGGGCTGCCTTAAGCTTGCCATCATGGCCGCGGCCCTTTTTGAACTGCCCATGCCATCCTGGGGCGATGACAAGGCAACTGTGGAAACAGCCATGCCAGCCCAGCCGGTAAATGAAATAACAGCGCCAGTGCAACAGGCCGCACAAAGTCCGCAGCCTCAGGTTGTTGATGGGGAGCTGCCCCAGGGTTCGGCTGCAGCCGAGCTGGCAGCCGCGGCAAAGCCGGCACGCAACCGTGTCAACGGCTCGGCCGGTCTGCCTGTGCCACTTGCGCCGGCGACATCCTCAAGGCCCATGATAGCAGCCGGTGGCGCCTTTGTGCCGCCGCTTTTGCCGCAACCGCCGGCGCTGGGAGCGCCACTTGCCCGCGCAGGGGTAATAATGCCTCAAAAACAGGCGGAACCAAAGGCCCAGGATGACGGTAACATATGGAATATGCTTGGCATCAAATCTCTGCCCATACCAGGCCTGGGGAGCGCCCAGGCCGTGCATGCCGCAGCCCTGGACATGCCTGTGCCGGCCACGCCTGGTGGGGCTTCGCCCTTTACGCCGCCGGAGCAGCTGGCGCCAACAGGCGGTCAGCCCACAGTGCTCCCTGGAGCGCCGCCAATGCCAGCCAACATACCCAATGGCCAGACGGCAGCCGGAGCGCCATTGCCGCTCAGGCAGAATACGCCCCACCTGCCAATGTCGCCTGAAGAGGCGGCCAGGGTAATGTCCGGTCCGGCACCAGAGATCACGCCGCAGACAGGCCTGCTTGATCCCAATATAAAGAATCAGGAACTTGCGCGTCAGGAGCAGGACATTCTCATGCTAAGGCAGCAGATGGATCAGCGCCTCAAGGATCTTGAGACCGCCGAGGACAAGATGAAGACCATGCTCCAGCAGGCAAAGGATGTGGAAGACAAGAAGGTGCGCACCCTCATCCAGATGTATGCCAACATGAAGCCTCGCACTGCCGCCCAGGCCATGGAAAAAATGGATGAACGCATTGCTGTGCGCATTCTTTCGGGCATGGCGCCAAAGCAGTCTGGCGAGATTTTGACATACACCAACCCCTCCAAGACAGCCAAATTCACGGAGATGATCACCAGATTGCGGATGATGGAATGATTTATGCGAATCAGGCTTTTACTGGCCTATGATGGCACAGGGTACAGCGGCTGGCAGATACAGGAAAAGCCGGCCGCACCCCCCACAGTTCAGGGCGCCGTGGAAGCGGCGCTCTTTACGCTTTTTAATGCCAGAATCCGCATTCATGGCTCCGGGCGCACTGATGCCGGGGTTCATGCCTGGGGGCAGGTGGCGCATTTTGACATTTGCGGGCGCCCCATGCCGCAGGATCTGCGCCACTCTCTCAATGCCGTTTTGCCGCATGATATCCGCATTCTGGATGCCCGGCAGACCGATGATGGCTTTGACGCGCGTAAAAGCGCCATCTCCAAGACCTATGTATATCAATTCTGGCAGGAGCCGGCCTTTATGCCCCCGCATTTAAGGCTTTATGCATGGCAATGTGGCCCATTGGCCTATGGGCCAATGCTGGAGGCAGCCCAGACCCTGGTTGGGGAACATGATTTTGCTGCCTTTCAGAATTCAGGCACCCCTGTGCGCGACACCTGCCGGCGCGTGCTGGGCATGGATATCACTCCACAGCCGCAGTTGCCATATCATCCTGCGCATTTGCCCATGCTAAGTCTTGCGATAAAAGCCACCGGGTTTTTGAAACAAATGGCGCGCAATATCGCAGGCTGCCTGTATTATGTAGGCCTTGGCAAGCTGGAGCCAGGGCTTGTGCCGCAAATTCTGGCAGGCGCCAGCAGGAGCGGCCTCAGGGCGCCCACAGCGCCAGCCAGGGGGCTGGCCCTGGCCCAGGTGGATTATGGCGAGGGCGAAGCATCGTCGCCAACCACAAATGCTCGGGGGTAGAGCGTCCTGAAGCCGGCAAGCATTTTTTGCGCTGCCGCGGAATCGCTCCAGGGTCCGGCCTGGACATTCCAGAGCTTGTTGCTGCCGTACACCAGCCGTCCCTTGTGGCCGGCCTTTGAGAGAATGTCGATGAGCTTGCGGGCATTGCCAACATTGCTGAAAGCGCCCACCTGGATATAGAAATCACCTTTTATATCGCCGGATGCCGTGACCTGCGGCACCGCCCCAAGACTCTGCACCCGCACCCTTGCGGTGCCGGTGCCCATCATCTCAAGCCTTGTTGCCGCCGCACGGGAAAGATCGATGACCCTGTCATCGACAAAGGGGCCGCGATCATTGACCCGCACGAGCACGGATTTGCCATTGCCAAGATGCGTGACCCTGACTTTGGTGCCAAGGGGGAGAATCTTGTGCGCGGCCGTCATGTCATACTGATTATAGGTCTCGCCATTGGCCGTGGTTTTGCCATGAAAGCCCGGTCCATACCAGGAGGCTATGCCTTCCTCCACAAAGCCATGGGCGGACTTCAGGGGATAGTATGTCTTGCCCAGCACAGTATATGGCTTTGTGCCCTTGACTCCGCCCTTGCGCCAGGATGTTTTTGAGCCGCAGGCGCAGAGGGCAATGCCAAGAAAAATGGCCAGAACGACTGTGCCCAGCCTGTTCTTCAAGCGTTTTCCTCGCCAAGGAGTGTTTTGGCTATGGCAAGATCATACAGCCGCATGGGGTCGGCATCGGGATTCCTTTCGGCCCGGTAAAGGCTTGCGGCTTCCCGGATTACGGCATGCGGCAGCCAGGGATGCCTGTCCCATACCTCCGGGTGGTCCGCTTCCCATAACCTGAACTCCACGCCGCCATCCTCGCCATGGCGCACATATACGCGCACATGGGGATTTCCCGCCTGGGCATGATAATAAAGACCCCGCTCATCGCGCATGGCTGTTTCCTTTGATTTATAATTTGCGCTTTGAATGAAAATATCCATAAAAACAGATAGTTTCATTCGATAAATACCATAAGGGCCGCAAGGCGCTGTCACTCCATGTTATGCCCAAATGCCCAGGCTGCCAACTGGCAAAAAAGGACCTATTGTCATGGTTCAAATTTTTGCATATAAACGGCCATGCCTGCGAATGCCATATTTTTATGGCATTGCCATCGCACTGGGGCATATAAGCTCCTTTAGCGGGCAGGTTCATGCAAAAAAATTTTTTCCCTGCCCAGGCAGGTCCAAAATTCCAGATGACAGGAGGGAGGAATGAGTAAAGGAGAAACAGGCACCATTCGCCTGAAAACAGGTCTCGCGGAAATGCTCAAGGGCGGCGTCATCATGGATGTCACAACCCCAGAGCAGGCCAAGATCGCCGAGGAGGCCGGCGCTTGCGCCGTAATGGCCCTGGAAAGGGTGCCGGCTGACATTCGCGCCGCCGGCGGCGTCGCAAGAATGGCTGATCCCACCATTGTCCAGAAGATCATGGAATCCGTAAGCATTCCGGTGATGGCCAAGGCGCGCATAGGACATTTTGTAGAGGCTCGCATTCTCGAGGCCATGGGCGTGGATTACATCGATGAGAGCGAGGTTCTGACCCCGGCCGATGACCGCTACCATATAGACAAGATGAAATTTACTGTGCCATTTGTCTGCGGCTGCCGCAATCTTGGCGAGGCCCTGCGCCGTATCGCGGAGGGCGCGGCCATGATTCGCACCAAGGGCGAGCCGGGCACTGGCAATGTTGTGGAGGCCGTGCGCCATTGCCGCATGGTGATGGATCAGATCCGCTATCTCTGCGCCATTCGCGAGGATGAGGTCCCCAATTTTGCCAAGGAAAATGGCGCGCCCCTGGAATTGTGCTACATTGTGCGCAAAGATGGTAAATTGCCTGTGGTCAACTTTGCCGCAGGTGGCATTGCCACCCCGGCAGATGCCGCCCTGATGATGCAGTTGGGCTGCGATGGCGTTTTTGTGGGGTCAGGCATCTTCAAGTCCGGCGATCCGGCCAAGAGGGCCAGGGCCATCGTGCAGGCTGTCACCAATTACAATGACTACAAGCTGCTGGCTGAAATTTCCCGCGATCTTGGCGAGCCAATGGTCGGCATTGAAATTTCAACCATTCCCGAAAATGCCAGGATGCAGGAGCGTGGCTGGTAATGTCGAAATGCATTGGTGTTCTGGCCCTGCAAGGCGCTTTTCGCGAACATGTGGCGGCCCTGCGCGCGCTGGGGGTGGAAACCCGGGAAGTGCGGCAGCTGCGCGACCTGTCCGGAACAGATGCCATGGTAATCCCTGGCGGGGAAAGCACCACCATGGGCAAATTGCTCAATGAGCTTGGCATAATGCAGCCATTGCGGGAAAGGATCGATTCGGGCATGCCGGTATTTGGCACCTGCGCAGGTCTGATACTGCTGTGCCGGGAAATTGTCGACAGCCAGCAGCCCAGGCTGGGAGAGCTCGATGCCGTTGTGCGCCGCAATGCCTTTGGCCGCCAGGTGGACAGCTTTGAGGAGAATCTGCCTGTGCCCGTGCTTGGGCCAGAGCCATTTCCTGCTGTCTTTATCAGGGCGCCAATAATCATGAACGTTGGCTCTGGTGTGGAAGTGCTGGCCCATGTGACCCAGGATGGCGATAAACGCGCCGTGGCAGTGCGCCAGGGCAATATTCTCGCAGCCTCATTTCATCCGGAGCTCACTGAAGATACCCGTTTCCACAAGTATTTTCTGGACATGTGCCAGTCTTGAGGCAGTTTTGCAGGCTTGTTTTGGGCCTGGCGCGATTTACCGTTCCGGCAGATCGCGCCAGGCCTTGTTGTGTGGATATATGGCAATATCAAATCAGTTTTTGGCCATTTTTATTCAAAAACAACCATTATGCGGAAATGGCGCATGAGCTGCGGCTGGCATTCCCATTATCAAACCGTGACAGGATGCGCGCCATCAGGGCCTTTGTCTACAAACTGGAATTCTTCCCCCAGTTTTTCAATTCTTTGGCAGGTGTAAAGTATCTCTTTATAGAGATAAGGAGGGCTGCTTTCACGGATTTTAATAAGAAAATTGGGATCTGTCTTGGAACCGCAACTTACCGGATTGATCATGTAGCCGGTCAAATCATTCATTCCGAAATCTTTCAGCAAGCACTTAACCCAGGGATGCTCCCTTGCGTTTTCCCGGCTTCCATAGTTACCCAGGTACACACCTATCCCCCATATAACTGTATTTGCCGGAATGTCGTAAAAGCCATTTTTGAATGAAAGCACATACACGCCAACATTATTATACTCCGGGTATGATATGGCCAGATAGTCCCACTCATTCTTATATTTCTCATTAACTGTTATTTTCCCTTTTACCAGATTCTCTAAATTGGATCTCAATCTTTGGCTCCATGCATCTATCATGGTGTCTGCAGCCTTTGTATAACATTCCCATGTGGCGTATGCAGCCTCAAGTTGTTCTGGTGAAGTCTGCCATGCAAGAAAATCAACCATTCCGGATTGAGTTTCCATATCTGCTTCTCCTGGTTTAATAATTTTGCTAATAGCAACGCAAAAATCTTTAACAAAATATGCTATCTTAGGCGGGACGATTTCAACTGTTTCCATTAAGGCCTTATTCAAAACTTTCCACGATAAAATATAAAAATTATCACAATATTCAGATTTCACATCTTTGGACAAGGATATCAGAGTGGGACCGGATTCATCTGGTGGAATATAGACCAAAAGAAACGGTTTTGGAGAGCAGTAACCTTTCAACCACTTCAGATAATCATTTATCTGATCCACACCATCTGTTGCATGGAAAAGCTTGTTTTCAATGACAATGCAAAATTCGTAACATTCAATGAAAATATCCATTTTGCGAAAGTGGCCAGAGGCAGAGCGCAAGCCTGTGGTGGATTTTTCACGTTCAACTCTAACCACTTCGGATGCCTTGATAAATTTACTTTTTTGAAAAGGTAACAGGCCAAGGAATTTTCGCAAAAATAGCATACTTTGGCCATGGGGGCCATTGGGGTTGAATAACATGGCGAGGATATTTGATGATTTATTTTCATCAAATTTTATAATATTCTTTACAAACGGCGTAAATGCATCCCCTCTTGCCATTTTTGAGTGCTCAATTTCTTTTAAAACATAGGCCCCTGTATTCAAAAGTGTGTCACAATCTTTTAGGGAAACATTTTTAATTTGCATGGTTGGCGGGTCGCAAGTTTTTGCCCTTTCCATGTCGATAAGCTCCTTAATGGTTTCTCTCTTAATTTGTTGTTTGGCCAGGTAATAATTGGCGTAATAATCTTTCTCATCCATTATGGCGAGGAGAATATCACCAACATCAAGAGTGTTTGCCCCTCTCGCTTGCATGTACTTGCAAGCTACGGTAAAAATCTTTTTAATTCCTGGGGAGGTATGTATCTGGTTTGTTCCGTTATTATTTGTATCGCAGATCTCTGAAGTGAAAAAAATCTCCAGCTGTCCCCGTAAAAGATTGAAATCCAAACCTGCTTCCTTCATAATGAGCTGTACTTGCCAGTTTTCGAGAAGGGCAAGAAGTAAATGCTCAACAGTTACCAGGGTATGACATCTTTCTCTGGCTTTTTCATGGGCATTTAACTTAATACCGTCAATAATTTTATTTGTGTGCATGGCTTTTTCTTTTTCATGGTTTGTTGAAAATTAAGGAGAAAATGGCTTATTTTTTAATTAATCAAGTTTACCTATAATAAAATTTTATAATAGACAACAATTGTATGGGATTAAATCAATATTTTCTTAAATCTGAATTTGCTTCAGGAGTAAGTTCAACTTCCAGTCCATGCTCTTGCATCGCCTGTTCGAGGGAGATGGTACTGGGGCCGCTGGCTTTAAATCGCTAATATGCCGTGTCGACCAGATAGGCACCATCCATATCTTCCAGACAATGTTCAAGAGCTTCCCGGATATAAAAACTTTTGGGGCGTTGCTTAGACCTGAACATGACATTAAGTCTTTATCCAGTTCAGCAGGCAATCTGATTGAAAGCATAAATTTTTCTTGTTTGTAATACAGATATCTCATGTACTGTATTACATAATTAATATCAACACTGGTGGAGCCGGGGCTGGAAATTCCAGCCATTAAAATATATTTTTTAGGCAGCCAAACGACAATGCTCAGGAGGTTAGCATGTTGAGACTTCTGCTGGCGGCCTGTCTGCTCCTGGCCTGGAGTTCCATGGCAATCGCCATGTCGGATGCGGAATACAAACAGATGTATTCCAGCTCGGACTATTTTCGCAAGGCTGATGATGAACTGACGCGCACCTGGAAGGATGTCTATGGCAATCTTACCGGAGAGGATAAAAAAAATCTGCTGCGCGATCAGAGGGACTGGCTGAAAAACCAGAGGGATGAACAGGCCAGGGATCTTATGGAAAAAGGCATCCGCAAGGATTGCGCCTATGCACGTGTTGCCCACAGGAGAACAGGCAATCTGCGCGTTTTTGAATACAATGCCAATCTGTCGCAGGAGGACAAGGACGCTGGGCGCGCCCGGGCCGATGACTATTTTTATGATGAGGATGAGGACAACATGCCGCCTGAATGCCTCAAGGGGAAATAGAATTATTCATTGCGGAAGGGGGGGCGCCTTTACAGCAGTGCCCCCTGGCCGGCGCCCCCATTTTTGCGCAAATGCTCGTAGGCGCGGGGTGTTGCCATGCGCCCGCGCGGAGTGCGTTTTATAAAGCCTTTCTGGATGAGATAGGGCTCATATATGTCCTCTATGGTGCGGACCTCCTCGGAGCAGGCCACAGCAAGAGTCTTGATGCCCACTGGCCCTCCTTCATAATGCCGAATGATAATATCCAGAATTTTGCGATCCATGGTATCCAGACCTGCCTCATCCACATCCAGTCTTTCAAGAGCCTTCGCGGCGTCAGCGGCAGTGATTGCGCCATTGCCATGCACCATGGCAAAGTCGCGCACGCGCCGAAGCAGCCTGTTGGCAATGCGGGGGGTGCCACGGGAGCGACGGCCTATCTCCATTGCGCCATCACGGTTTATTTCCACATTTAAAATGGCGGCCGTGCGCAGAACTATCCTGGCAAGATCCTCGGGAGAGTAGAACTCCAGTCGCGCCACAATGCCAAAACGATCCCGCAAGGGCGAGGAAATAAGCCCCATTCGGGTGGTGGCTCCGGCCAGGGTGAAGGGTTCAATATCAATTTTGACGGTGCGCGCAGCCGGACCCTGGCCAATTACAAGATCCAGCTTGAAGTCCTCCATTGCGGGATAAAGGACCTCCTCAACCTGCACCGGCATTCTGTGGATTTCGTCAACAAAGAGAATGTCATGGCGGCCA
Source organism: uncultured Desulfovibrio sp. (assembly GCA_910587035.1). Classification (GTDB taxonomy): domain Bacteria; phylum Desulfobacterota; class Desulfovibrionia; order Desulfovibrionales; family Desulfovibrionaceae; genus Desulfovibrio. The sequence goes on from CAJUMQ010000033.1 coordinate 16,364, forward strand.
AGATTGGTCAGTATGGCAGCGAGATCGCCACTTCTTTCAAGCACAGGGCCGGATGTGCAAACCAGGTTGACGCCCAGCTCGGAGGCCATGATCTGGGCAAGTGTTGTTTTGCCAAGACCGGGATTGCCATAAAATAGGGTGTGGTCAAGGGCCTTTGCCCGCTCCCTGGCCGCGTTTATGAAGACCCGGAGATTGGCGCGCAGCTCGTTTTGGCCAATGAAATCGTCAAGACTTTTGGGGCGGACACTCTCATCGCCTGGCATGGGCTTTGGTTCTGCCATTATTCCTTACTCCGGGCCAGAGCCTTCAATGTTTGCCGTATGGCGGCGGGCACATCCAGATCTGGCTCTTCCTTCAGCACCATGCGGATCTTGGGAGCGCACTCCGCCTCATCATAGCCAAGATTGAGCATGGCCGCCAGAACATCCCCAAATACGGGCGTGGGGGCTGCCTCGGTCGCGGGGGCCGTCTGCAGCTGGCCAAGGCGGTATTTGAGTTCCAGTAGGATATGCTGGGCTGTTTTCTGGCCAATGCCCGCAACCCTCGTCAGGGCGGCCACATCGGCATCAGCCACCACGCGGCGCAGATCCTCCGGCCTGTAGGTGGAAAGTATGGCCAATGCCGTTCTGGCGCCTACCCTGGAGATGGCTGTGAGGATCTCGAAAGCCTGCCGCTCGGCCAGGGTGTCAAAGCCAAAAAGCTCCATGGCATCCTCCCGCACCACAAGAGTGGTGTGAAAGGCCACATCCACGCCCCTGGCAGGCAGCCGGGAGAAGGTGTGGGCAGGCAGAGCCAGCTCATAACCCACGCCGCCAGCTGTGAGAATTACACAGGATTTTTCGCGGCATTCCAGCAGGGCGCCCTTGATGTACGCGATCATGATAATGTCCGTGCACGATGCGGCTGCAAAAAGGGCGCAGGTTGCCAAGAATTTGAAATAGTTTTAAACAAGGCTCTATGAAGCATCTTTTGCAGGCCCTTTGCATCCTGTGCGTTTCGGGCGCCGGCATTCCGGCCATGGCCTGGGACGGCTTTGATGCGGCCACAGCCGATCTTGTGGAAATCATCCCCGATGCCATACCCAAACGCGGGGATACGGTGGAAATACATTTTTACGAAGGCGACAGGCGCATGAGCTGCACGGTTGAGAATATCATCCGCAACAGCAGGACCATTGAGGTCATGGTGCGCGATCCGGACAATGCAACAAGGATTCTGGTCATGGAAGGCCGCTAAACTCACGCCTTGCCCTGTCTGTCGTCGATCCTCCTTTCATAGCCTGGCAGCAAGACGCTGGCAAAGTCTTCCATGCCCTTGCCCTTGGGGCAATCCTCCCTGAGGGCGCATATTTCGCAACCGCCACGGAAAGGGTAATTGGTGACCACTGCATAACGTCGCTCCGGCACACAGGGATTATCGCGGCAAGGCAGCCCGGCCTGGGCGAGGGCATCATGCAGCGTGTCGTTCATGACAGGAGATGGTGCGCAGCCGCCATCCGCAACCTGGGGCAAAAGCTCCTGAATGGCGGACATGCAAAGATACTGGGCCAGGCAGTTGAAAAGATAGCCCTTTGCCGGTGATTCTTCCCAGGCCTGGTCAATGGTCTGCTCCACAGATTCGGGCAGCCAGACTGCAAGCCAGGAATCCGCGCCGCTCTTCATCTGGCGCACAGTCAAAAGCTCGAGCCATTCCTCCCATAAAGAGGCGATCTTTTCAAGGGTTGGACCATCCAGCCGCGATTCGCGGCTCAAATTCATAAAGTCCTCAATTTCAAAAAAAGGCCTTGTTTCAACATCATTTATGCTTGTTTGCTGCACTTTATCTCCGCATGACAAGTCTATGCCTTTTGGCGTGTTAGGCTAGTGAGATGTCATGTTTTTACTGTCGTAAAAACATGAAGATCGCAAAGCAAAA
>CAJUMQ010000034.1 GCA_910587035.1 uncultured Desulfovibrio sp.
CGCAAGGCCGGAACAATAAAAAATGACGCCAGCCTACTCTAACAAGGTGTACTTTGAGGTAAGGAGGGGCGATTACAGGAAAATATGTCCAGAGAGGTTTGACAGGGGCTTTTTTCTTACTTAAAAAGAGGGAAAAAAGGATTCCCCATAAAGTACAGTTTTTGGGGAATCGGCGGGGCAACCTTGTCAAATTCTCCACAAATCAAATCCAAACAGCGCGTGGCCGCGCATGGCGAAGTCTTTACCGCAGAGCGGGAAGTCAAAGCCATGTGCGACCTTGTTGCTGATGAATGCAACCGTATTGAAAGCCGTTTTCTCGAGCCAGCCTGTGGCGATGGCAATTTTCTGGCCGAAGTATTAAGCCGCAAACTGGTTGCAGCTCAAAACAAATACGGCACACCGCTTTTGCGTCCGGATTATGAGCGTGCTTCCGTCACTGCCGTAATGAGCATTTATGGCGTGGAATTGCTGGAAGACAATGCCCAAGTCTGCCGTGAACGTCTCTATAAAATCTGGGATGACGCTTATAGCAAAGCATGCGCCAATGATGCCACAGACGCCTGCCGCGAAGCTGTAAAATATATTCTTTCCAGAAATATCTTGTGCGGGGATGCCCTGACTATGCGCCAGGGCAAAGGCCGTAAGGAAGACCCGCCAATAATCTTTACCGAATGGTCTTTTATTGATGGCGTACAGGTTAAACGCCGTGATTTCCGACTGGATAAACTCATTGAGGCAAATGAAAAACAAAAAAATTCTTTTTTGCCTGTTGAGGACAAATATGTCGGCTATGACTGGGACAAAAAGGAGTTTATCCCCAAACCCATAAAAGAATACCCACCTATAGATTACAGGAGGCTATGCGAAGATGGCCGATCCTGAAAATATTTCTCTCCTGCCACCCATAAGCCATAATCCCGATGTCCTTTCCTGTCTGGCAAACCTTTCCAATGACGAAGTTTTTACACCCCCAAACGTGGCAAATGTCATGCTGGATATGCTGCCACAGGAAATGTTCAAAAATCCTAATGTAAAATTTCTCGATCCCGTCTGCAAGTCTGGCGTTTTTCTGCGGGAAATCACCAAGCGCCTGATGAAAGGTCTTGAAAAAGAAATTCCAGATCAGCAAAAACGCCTTGATCATATCCTGCATAATCAGGTTTATGGCATTGCCATAACCGAGCTTACTTCACTTCTATCCCGCAGAACGCTTTACTGCGCTAAATACGCCACTTCACCATATTCCATAAGCAAATTTGCCAATATTGACGGCAACATCCGCTTCAAAGCCATTCAGCACACATTTGACAAAAACGGCAAATGCATCTTCTGCGGCGCATCCCAAAGCCAGTATGAGCGCGGCGAGGGGCTGGAAACCCATGCCTATGAATTTATCCACACGGATAATCCTCAGGAGATTTTCGGAAATATGAAATTTGATGTGATTATTGGGAATCCACCGTATCAGTTGAGTGATGGAGGCTATGGAATAAGTGCAAGACCTGTTTATAATGAATTTATATCGAGATGTATAGAGTTATCGCCAAGGTATCTGGTGATGATAGTACCTGCAAGATGGTATGCAGGGGGAAAAGGCTTAGATGATTTTAGAGATAAAATGCTTCATGATGATAGAATTATAAAAATTCATGATTTTCCAGAAGCCTTTGATTGCTTTCCGGGAGTTCAAATAAAAGGAGGAGTTTGTATATTTTTATGGAGTCGAGATAATCCAGGAATGTGTGAAGTAGTAACGCATAGAAATGGAAAAATATATAAACCTATGTTAAGAAAGTTGCTAGAAGATGGATGTGATACATTTATACGTTATAATGAGGCTATAAGTATTTTGCATAAAATAAAAAAATTTAAAGAAAAAAGTTTTGAATCATTGGTAAGTTCGAGGCAGCCCTTTGGATTACCAACAACATTTCATGGTTCAAAAAATGGTGATATAAAATTGTTTGAGAATGAAGGAATATCATATATTAACAGAGAGATAATTACTAAAAATAAAGATATTATAGATAAATATAAAATATTTTTACCAAGAGCGGGCAGTGGGAGTGATGCATTTCCACATCCGATAATTGGAAAACCTATAGTCGCCAATCCAAATACAGCTTGTAGTGAGACATATATTTTTATTGGACCTTTTGAAACAAATGATGAATGTAAAAATGTTTCTTCATATATTTGTACAAAATTTTTTAGATTTTTAGCAATGCTTAAAAAAGTTACCCAAAGCACAACGAAAAGTATTTATACACTGGTACCACAACAAAAATTTTCCAAACCTTGGACTGACGCAGAACTTTACGCAAAATACAATCTTACCCAAGACGAAATAAACTTTATTGAATCCATGATAAAGCCAATGGATATATCATCAGAAGTTGACAACGAGGCAGAAAATGCCTGACCAGCTTGACAAATTCACTACTGGCAAGACAAAAAGCCAGCCGCGCATATATGCCTATGTGGATCCGCATTATCCAGGGATGCTTAAAGTTGGTTTTACTGCCAGGACTGTAGCTGAGCGCATGGCTGAACATTATCCCACAAAGACTCCCGATGGCAAGCCGCCATACAAAATCGTTTTTCAGGAATCCGCCATGTATGAGGATGGTGGAACATTTGACGACCATGCTGTGCATAGGAAATTACGGCGCAACGGCATTCCAAATCCTGATGGCGAATGGTTCCGCTGTGGCGTGGAGGATGTGAAAGCGGCCTGGCTTGCCGTGCGCAACCACATTGAAAATGAGGAAAACCGCGACCAGAACTTTGCCATGCGCCCGGAACAGGCCGCGGCTGTGGCCAAGACAAAAAAATATTTTGAATCCTGCCTTAATGAGCCAAACCAAATTCCCAAATTCCTCTGGAATGCCAAAATGCGGTTTGGCAAGACATTTGCCACATACCAGCTTGCCAAACAGATGGGAGTGAAACGGGTACTAATTCTGACATTCAAGCCTGCCGTGCAATCGGCATGGCGGGATGATCTCAACCGCCATATTGACTTTGAGGGATGGCAATTCATATCAGGAGATGCGGACAAACCGGAACTGGACAGGCAGTTTGAACTGGCGGACAAGAACAAGCCTATTGTCTGCTTTGGCTCATTTCAGGACTTTTTGGGCGTCAACAAGGAAACTGGCGGCATAAAGCCCAAAAATGAATGGGTTCATACATCTAATTGGGATTTGGTGGTTTTTGACGAATACCACTTTGGCGCTTGGAAGGACAGCGCTAAAAAGCTGTTTGAGATGGATGACGAGGAAGCGGCGGAACCGGAAAAATTTGACCCCGGCAATGCCCTGAATGAATCCTGGCTGCCTATTACCGCCGACCGCTATCTCTATCTCTCAGGAACGCCATTCCGCGCTCTCAATTCTGGCGAGTTCATAGAGGAGCAGATTTACAACTGGACATATTCGGACGAGCAAAAGGCAAAGGCGGACTGGAAAGGGCAAGACAATCCTTATGCCGCATTGCCGCGCCTTGTGCTGTTAACCTACAAGCTGCCGGATCAAATCCGCTCTATTGCCGAGGAAGGCGAATTCAACGAGTTTGACCTGAATGAGTTTTTCTCTGCCACCGGCAAGGGGAAAGAGGCCAAATTCGCGCATGAGAATGAAGTCCAGAAATGGCTGGATCTAATTCGCGGCGCATACATGCCGACTACCAAGGAGGATTTGAAACTTGGCAAAGGCAAGCCCGCCATGCCATTTGCGGATACGCGGCTTTTGCAAGTCTTGTCGCATACCCTTTGGTTTTTGCCAAACGTGGCTGCTTGCGAGGCAATGGGCAATCTCTTGAAACAAAAGCAGAACCGCTTTTATCACGACTATAAGATTAACGTCTGCGCTGGGACGAAAGCCGGCATTGGCCTGGACGCGCTTGGACCTGTGCTGAAATTAATGGACGATCCGCTCAGCAGCCGCACAATAACCCTTACCTGTGGCAAGCTGACAACCGGTGTAACAGTAAAGCCCTGGACTGGAGTTTTCATGCTCCGCAATCTGCAATCGCCGGAAACCTATTTTCAGACAGCCTTCAGGGTGCAAAGCCCTTGGGAAATAACCATTGACGGCGACAAAAAGGAGATACTCAAGGAAAACTGCTATGTTTTTGACTTTGCGCCCGAGCGGGCCTTGAAGCAGATTGCCGATTATTCCTGCCGCCTGAACATAACCGAGAACAACCCCGAGAAAAAAGTTGACGAGTTCGTGAATTTTCTGCCAGTAATCGCTTATGACGGCTCCACCATGCGCCAGATCGACGCAAAAGAAATTCTGGACTTTGCCCTTGCCGGAACATCAGCGACCCTGCTGGCCAGACGCTGGGAATCCGCTCTGTTGGTCAATGTGGATAACGCAACGCTCAAGAGGCTGATGGATAGCCCGGAGGCAATGGCCGCCCTGATGAAAATTGAGGGCTTCCGCAGCCTGAACGCGGATATTGAATTTATTATCAATAAATCCGAGGCCATCAAAAAAGCCAGAAAAAACGCTGACAATCTGGACAAGAAAGAGAAAAAGCAGCTTACCGACGAAGAAAAAGAATTTAAGTCCAAACGTAAGGAAATTCAGGAAAAGCTGATAAAATTTGCGACTCGTATTCCCATTTTCATGTATCTGAGTGATTATCGGGAATACAGCCTGAAAGATGTCATCACTCAGCTTGAACCAAGACTTTTCAAAAAAGTAACCGGCCTTGATGTGGCGGATTTTGATTTACTTTGCAGTCTTGACTTATTCAATGCGGCACTAATGAATGACGCCGTATATAAATTCAAACGATATGAGGATTCAAGCTTGAGCTATTCTGGGATTGAGAGTATGCACGCACATGAAAATGTTGGGCTGTATGATACGGTGTTGACGGAAGAAGAATATAGAAAGATGTATGTAGAACAAATAAATTCAATGAGAAATATGCAAATTAAAAATTAGTAATTTCATATATGAATTAATCTAATATGCTTCGTCCATCAATAGTATTCACATTTACAGGACTTAGTAGTTCTTGTATCCAACTTATTACCCCACCGCGATCAAAGCATTGAGAAAAGAATGCTCGTTGTTTTGCTCTAGTAAAGGCAACAAAAAAAGTATTTAATTCTTCCTTTTTTTGAGGAATTAGACTCCACCATGTTTTATTATCAAGTCCATAAAAAATCATAGTATGGAATTCAAGTCCTTTACTTTTATGCACTGTCATAAGCGGAACTTGATCAATGCCCTCAAATTCATTTAGCACATCATTCCAGTTATTATTATTTTCTGCGCATTCTTTAAAAAGAGAGATAAAACCTTTATTAACCCTCTGAAAGTCTTTATCATTATGATAGGCTGGAAAAGCTCGTTGTAAATTTTTAGAACCGAAGAATTGGAGGAGCATTTCAACAAGATTCTCAGCAACTATGGGGTCGGGTTTACAATTTTCCATTTTTATACGCATTTGATTTATGAAATTCCCAAGCTTAACAAGTAAATGCTGTTGTAATAATGTATTATTTGGATTAGCAGCTTCTACATAAAAATAATTCTGTTGAGTTAATACCCAGTCATCAGGACTACGATGTTTTGTACCTAAACGAAGCAAAGGTAAAAATATAGAGGTTAATTCTTCTCCGAGAAGATCTTGTATTTGTATTTCTCCTATATATCTCGCTACATTTCTAATTCTTAAACCATATGGAGTAAAATATTTTGTCAGCTCAGTGGTTACTTGGTCTGCCTTCATCCTAATAAGAATTGCAATATCATGTTGCTTAATTCCTAGTGATTGTACTTCCTTATTTATCCATTGAGCTAAATAATCATTCTCTTCTTCTCTAGTATAGAATTGCCAAATAGCAGAAATTTTTCCTTCTATTTCGCAAGTTCCACGCGCTTGTACTTCCTCAACATTATTATCTATTTGCCGGGCTATTACATGCTGTATACGAACAAGAGCTTCGTGAGATCTCCAATTTGACAATAAAGATATCCGTTCTGCTTTAAATTCTCTTTCAAACTTGTCAAATGCATCATTCATAGCTCCAGCCCAGCTCATGATGCGTTGCTTATCGTCTCCAACTGCAGTAAATACAGCATTATTGTTATCAAATATGGTACGTAATAAATCATACTGAGGTTTGGTAGTATCTTGAAACTCATCTAGAAAAATAAATGGATATGTTAATTGTAACGCACGACGAATATAATCATTCCTATTTATAATAAGTTTTACAAGCCTATTCATCATTGCAAATGAAAGTAAAGATTTGCCATTATTATTTAGTAGCTCCTTCCAATATTGTGTTAATACTTGAGTAATATTATTAAAGTTAGGGTTAGGTATAGGAATGTCAGTGTGACGAATTGCATCTTCTAATTGTTTACAGGTAATAAAATTATAGTTATGGCGTTTAAGAAAATCATTAAAGTCATCTTGGGTTGGGAAAATAATCTGATAATTGCTAGATATAAGAAATTTTTCAGGTAAGGCTAGCTGAAACCTATCCAAAAGCCCCTTTGTAAAGGCATCAAATGTCATTGAATCAAAGCGCCTAGCTTGCTCTGAAGGACAACGTTTGCTGACTCTTTCTGTCAAATTTTTTGCGGCATCTTTTTTAAAGCTTATAGCTAAGATACGGCTAGGCGTATTACAAATTCCAGTTTGAAGTAAATAAGTTGCCTTTTGTGCTAAAAATTCGGTTTTACCAGCTCCTGCACCTGCTGTCACAAGGATATTTTTATTCGTTTTCTTTAATGCTTCCCAAGCATTATGTTCTAAAGATGTAATACCTTGCGGTTTCCAATTAGATATATCAAACAACATAACTCTTTATCTCCTATAATTCTATTGACTTCTTAATATATTTTATAAGAGATACAAGTTCATTAGGTGCTGCACTAATAATATTTGGATCAGAAAGTTGGGAAAGTGCTGAAATATGAGTCTCTGGTTTGCTGCGGTTAAGAAAAAGATATGGATACCATTTAAATGCATCATTAAATTCATCTGAATAAAGCTCTGGTTTACCATCAGTTTTTAAAGTAATATTTTTAACTTTAGATGGTTGCTCATTTCTTGGGCCACTTGCACTTGACTTAGTAGCTTGATAAGCATCAGGGAAAGATAATAGCATTGAAAAATCAATATCAAGTGGGTAAGAGAAAAATATTCCCTCTTCTTGAAAAGTTTGAAGCCATTCATTTTTAAATGTCTCTTCCAAAATATTTGTATCCTGAAGTAGCTCAATAGTATCTGGATTAACATTAGATGAATGGCTATTTGTCTCATTCCAAAATTGCTTTCCAATAACTGTTAAATTAACAAAACACCTTTTTATAGTGCTTACTCCGCCGTACTTACGTCCTAAATCTAGATCGAGTAATGTAGCATGGGGGATTTGCAAATCATTTAACAATTTCCAAAAATGCGACACATACCTGCCACCTAAAGGAACAATGGGAACAAATGATGGATCAAGAGAAATTCCCATTTTTTCTGCAATAAATGGAATAACAATTCGTTCTGAATCACCTTCAACTAATACTACAAATCGAGCAAAATAAAGTTCAGGGTACGCTTTTACAGCTAATCTTACATAACGACTCGCTTCTTCGTTATCTTTAGGTAATAATAATGAACGTATGGATGAACGGCGTTCTTGTAGATTCATACGAAGATATCGAACTTCTGTTGGCTCTATTCTACCTAAAATTGCTGGCGAATGGCTTGATAGGAGAACTTGTGCAGTAGGCAATTTCCCTATATCCATAGATAACCTTGTGATACGAGATAAGAAGAATGGCGATAAGCAGTTTTCAGGCTCTTCGATGGCGAGAATTGTTAGATATACACGATGTAATTTTTCAATTTTAAATGGACATTTGTCATGAGATGAATTGAGTACTTCAATTTCAGATGCAAGTGTAGCAGCTGTTAACGCAATATGAAAAAGTGAACGTTGTCCATCACTAAGTTCTGTAAGATGACGTTCACATCCGGTTTCATCAGGTACAAATATAAATTCAGCTTTACGAACTAGTTCGTCAAAATGTTTTTCAACAAGCTTCAAGCACGGAATTCTGTCTGTATCAGCCGTATGAACCTGTTCCCAGAAATACTTAATGCGATTTATCAAAAATTTGGTTGGTTCTTCATTGTCAAAAGAATTCTGAATATTGTCTGCATTTTTAATAGATTCTTCTGTAAAATCTGTAGACCATTTTGCCGCTAACCATAAACGGCCCTTCAGAAGAGCTGTTATCTGCGTTGAAGCATCTCGATTTGCTGGTAGGTATATGAACTGTATTGAGGAGCGTTCTGCAGGTTGTACATTGGGACACTCATCCCAGTTAAAATTATCATTTAAAGTCTTTATCCAACGGATATTTTCTTCAATACTTCCGTCTGGAGTACCATCGTCTGTCCATATTGCTTGTAATCGCATCCGAGCTTTAAGAGGTTCTCCCTCCCCTGATGCAGCCATTTGATTGAAAAATTCCGGTACTGCGCCCCAAGAAGGGTCGGCTTCGGCAGATAATTCTGGAAAAACAAATACGACTTCAATAAATAATTCTGCCCCATCTTCTAATTGTAGTTGTGAAGCAGGTATATGAAAATCACGCTTTTGGATATTTCGTTGTGTTGGTGAAGTGCCAAACAATCGCATTAACGATTTGAATATGGCTGTTTTTCCAGAACCATTACCACCCACGAGAGTTGTAAGGGTTTCATCGAAATATAGTTCAGGAGTATCATCTCCAAAACAACGAAAATTCTTTAGCCGTATTTTCTCTATTTTCATCGTCGAGTGCCCATTATGGTTAAATTATAGTTCTGAATGCTCTGTAGTAGTTTGTTTTAACCGCTGAAGCACCCAACTATTCAAACTTATCCCCGCATCCGCCGCCTTTTTCGCAATTTGTTGGTGTAATTCCGGAGAAATACGAATATTGAATCTGCCGGAAAATGGCCTTTCAGGTTCCTTGCCAACTTCTTTGCAAAGCAGCAAATAATCTTCCACAGAATCCGCCAAAGCCTTTTTCAGTTCATCTATTGAACGGCCCTGGAATGTTACCACATCATTGAGGTGCAAGACTTCACCATGGAAGATATCGGCATCTTGGTCGTATTCAAATTTGCCCTGGTAGCCCTTATATATCATAGTATTCATGGCTTTAATCCTATATTTGAAAAGTAGCGTCGCACGGATTTTACCGCGCCTTTATCGGTGGTTGGCTGAGGATGCGGGCGATGGAATACTGCAACTTGTTGACCAAAGATGAACCATACCCGCGAGCCGCTGCCTTCACGAATTTCGCCGCCGTATGCCCGGAAAACGCTTTCAATATCCGCCCATGTGATAGAAGATTTGACAGGATCGGCAAAAATGTCTTCCAAAGTCTTGCGGTGTTTGTTATTCATAAAATATAGTACCACAAGAAAGTGTCGAGTCAAGAGGCAGGATTTGCGTCTGGTAGGGTGAGCCTTAGGCCCCAATAATTCATCACTCCATTTTTGCTGCCATAAATTTTTGTCATTAAGCGCGGATAAACATGGCCCCAAATGCCATGTCCAACAAAGGCTAAAAACGTGTTTTTAGATTTTTCAAATTTGTGGGTATTTTTGTGGGTATGATTTTACAGTATCAAAAAATTTCACATAATATCAATGTATTACATAAAATATTTTATCCCGTTGGTGACGCCAGATATTTCAATGGGTTACAGTCCATCTAATTTATTGGGGAATGTCGTTTACATTCTCCTGTTTACAAAATGCCCCGTGAGATTGCTCCTCATGGGGCATTTTTGCGAACAATTCGCTTGCGGCCTGTCCAATTCCACTTTCGCCCAGGGCATTCACCAAAACGCTGTTATCGCTGTAGAGGCCAGCGCTGCGCACATAGATATCTGTGGTAGTTGCCCTGGAATGGCCCATGAGCTGCTGCGCGGCATTCAAGCCAGCCACTGTGAACGCTATGGACGCAGCCTTATGCCGGAGCGCATGGAAGCCAAAAGGCCGCACACCAGCGCGGGCGCACAACACAGGCATCAACTGCTGGCGTGTTGTGAACGGCTCGCCAAGAGCTGATTCGTTATCCAGCCGCATAAACACATTCTCAACTTTGCACGGCCTTGCATCGCGCCACCAGAGCAACGCATCCATAAGAGTAGGATGCATTGGCAGCCAGCGTACACGCTTTCTGCCAGAGCCGCCCTTGTGATCCACAAAACGGATTTTGCGCTCATGCATATCCACGTCCGTCCAAGTCAAACGGAACACCTCACCACGCCGCGCACCTGTGTAGAAAAAAGTCAGCAGCATGACCAAATCCTGTCCGCTGGCAACCAGAAAAACACGGATAACATCCTCCTCCGGAGGCACATAGCGTTCATGCGAATCCACAGGGAATGGCTTGATCCGTTCAAGCGGAGGCGCTTCCTGGGGAAAGCCCTCCACCGCGTCCAGACCCCAATGCCAGGCGGCAAGCAGATTTTTTCTATAGCGGTTGGCCCGATCCGGCCCCTTTTCAGAGGCAAGCTCGGACAGCCACTGCACAAGCATGGGCTTGCTGATATTTTCAATTCCGGAAATATTCTTTTTCCGGCAAAAACTGAAAAAATGCTGCATTACCGTTGTTTTCTCCACGAGGGTCTTTTTGCCCATAGTTTGTTTGACATGGGCAAGATATTGCTCACCCCAGGCCAAGAGCAGCTCGAAGCCCGAAATTATCCGCATCTCCTGGTTTCGGGCTTCGAGGATTTCCTTTTTTCTTTTGACCTCCCACTGACGCGCAGCCAGCCACTCCGGCCCTTTTTTCTTGCCCGGAGGAAAAAGCCTGCTGTCCACTTCCTTGCCATTGATAACCACCCTTGCCAGCCAAGCGTTGTCCCTGGCCTTGATTTGCGTTGGCATTGAAAAACTCCATCACGGTACCCCAACGAAATCGCCAGCGCCTTCCAAAACGCCTGCCACCCAGGGCAAAAGCTAGACGCCGGACAGTGCGGCGGTCAAGTTTTAAAGCCTCGGCCACCTGTACAAGCGACAGGATAGAATCAGCGGTAAGAGGCTGAATCATGCCGTTCCCCTGCCGGATGGCCCAATGCCTGACGCGCAGCCTCACGCCAGCAACGCACACAATGGCGCCAGCTGCACATTTCTTCTGATGGTCGTTCATCCGGACACGGGCCAGCACCCACGTCCCTGTCCAGATGATCCGCCAGCCAATTCGCCTCTTTTTCCAAATGATCAATTTTTTCCAGCTGGTTCTGGACAATGCCTTCCAGCCTGGTCACATCTTCAACAAGCAGCCTGTTTTCAAGAACAAGGGAATCAATCTGTTTGGAAAGAATAAAATTGCGGGCTTCAAACTCATGAACGGAGGCGCTAAGTGTGCCATTATCCGCCTCCTTTTGCGGCAAACCGCTCATGCCCTCATAAATCTGGCCAGTGGTGTCGCGCAGGGATAAGATGCGGGAAAGATCGCGGATTTCAGTGCGCATATTTTCCAGAAAATACCAGGATGGAGAAAGGAGATACTCGTTCAGATTTTCCAAAAATGCGCAGGTAGCGCTGGAAATATCATCCCACAAGCCGTCCCCAGGGGATTCAACGAGGTACTTCGCAAGACTTGTATAGTTCATTTCAAATACGCGGTAAGTATCTATGGACAATTTCAGCGGAGCATCATCTTCAAACCACTGGAGATAGCGAAGCGCCTTGTCGCAATCCTCCACGCCGTCTTTATAGGGAGCGCGGAGAACGCATTTTACGGCATTGCCCAGGCAAAAACCGAGATGTCGGGTGAGCTGGATGGGCTGGACGGGATAGACCGCATAAGGGGCAGGAGTGAACACATCGTAAGAATTACGCATGACCAGCCACCTCCGTCCCTTCGCCATAATCCCGCTCATAAAGCATTTCCAGAACACGGATGCAATGCTCAATCCAGGGGATCATGAACAAAGCCCTGGGAGTGCCCAACTTGCGGCACTGGTCAACGAGCATGCGCATATCTGTGCGAATCTGGTCGTCAGCCGGAATGTTCCCCTGGCCGTACTGGAAAGTCTTCACATCATCCGGAACGTAGAAGGCCATTTTGAAAAAGAAGCCTTCCAGTCCCTCAAAGTCCATAATCTCGTCAATGTAACGGTGTATTTTCACACGATCTTCTGCCGTGACGCTCATTGCCGCCTCCTCATTCCTTTCAGCTCGCGTTCCAGAATCAGCAAATCCCTGACTGTGAAATACAGCAGGAACGGCAGAGCCACGATCCATGCCGCGCAAAAAAAGGCGATTATTGTCATAAGGATGTTCATGCGGCCTCCCTTGACCTGAAAAGAAGGCACAGGAGTTTGAGCAGTTCCCGGTGGGTGAGGTGGACGCGCAGCGTGGTGCCCCCATAACGGATGGTATAGGTGGCCTTGACTGGCCCGGCTGTTTTGAGGTATGAATTTTTCATCGAGATTCCTCCTTGTGAGGTTCTGCCCCGTTTCTGGTCGCAACAGAGCGGGGTTTTTTTATTTAATATCCTTTCGTTTTGGCCCCGGCGTAATATCCAGCGGCGGCGGCAAAAGCTCGGCGGGAATACCAAGCTTCAGCAGCTGCTCATGCCTGCGCACGGGGATGCTGCTGGCCCGCATCCAGCGCGAAACCGATACTTCCCCCACCTCCAGGGCGCGGGCAATATCCGCCTGCGATTTACCCTGGCGCTTAAGCCAGATCGATAGCATATCTTGTCTTGTAAGGTCTATTTGGGTAAGGTCTTTCATTGATGACATAACCTTATTCAATGGTAATAGTGAATCCGGCAGCCTCGCAGAGGGCTCTGAAACGCGCCAGATCGCTTTCAAGCTTGATTTTGACTCGTCCATTTACAGCCCCTCTTAAGTTTTTAGTATGCCTGCCGTTGATGAAAGAAATACCAACAAATTTATTGAATTACAAGAAATTTATTGAATATGAGCAGAGATTTTTCACAACTCTTTGAAATAATAAGAAATAAATTTATTCAGGGGCAAGCCGGCAAACCAATTACTATGAAGGCGTTTGCCCAATTTCTTGGCCATGAGCATGACGGAAAGATCAATGCCTGGAGAAAGGGACAATGGCCATCAGCGGAAGATATTGCCATTCTGCATGATAAGCTTGGATTTAATTACCGCTGGCTTTTGACTGGAGAGGGAACGCCCAGGGAAAACCGTCAAACAGATACTCAATTTTTTAAAACTGAACTTGAGGAGATATATTTGATGAACGATGAAAATGAAAAAAAGCAGGTAGCGGCTCCGGTGGGTGATAGTTTCCCTTATGGCGCGGCTCACGGGGCCCAATTAGCTCTTTCATATAATAGTCGCTTAATGGGTTACGCAACTTTTTATCGTACTATGGAAGACGCTTTTTATCGCTTTAGTAAATCTCTTGCGGAAGCATACGGGCCAGGTGGTCATCTTACGCACATTAATGAGTTTGCCGAAATTTACGCAGCCCCCGATGGAGATAGGAGTACTCAGCAAAGTGATACATGGTCAATACACACCAAGCTCACCTCACCGCACCGCCTTGAAGCTGATTTCTCACTTGGAGGTGAGATATATATTCCAATAGGTGGCGCAACACTCACTCTGCCGTTCAATTTCTATTTGAGTGAGCCTGATGTTTATAAAATTCATATCAATTGCGCTAATAAAGATTATTTTTACTACGATGATGTAAATGCATCTCGTGAAGAAGTAACTGATGCGCTTAAAGCCATGCACAACGGTCTCAATGAAAAAAACATGGCTGGTATCATTTCTTGTTTCTCTCTTCTTTTCCCACCAGAAATACCAAGTAACCTGAAATATCTAATGGAGAAATCAATAAATAAAAGTTTAATATAAAAGACGCCACCATCACCGCTTGGCTGTCGGGCAAGAGTAATTGATTTCAACACGGGGAGGGTCATCAATGAGGATTAAATCCTGATCGCGCTGCTGACCGTTCTGATCTGCTGCGGCATGGCGCAGGCCAAAGAATGGTATGAAGGCTGAACGCTCCAGAAAGTGACTGTGGAGAAATTCATTGCGGCTCTGCCAGAAAACCAACTTGCCACAACTGCCACTTGGATCACAGGAGCCATGTCCAGAGATACTTTGGAAAGTGTGTCTCTGGATGACCTTAAGCTGGCAACTGAAGAAGTCGTAAAATGTATAAAGGTCGCGCCGGATGTTTATCCTGACGCTCCAGAAAACTGGCGCATCTATATGCGAGTATATGCCAGATAGCAGTCAAGTACAAGTATCCTTGGCTCGTTTCCATAATTGAGGAAAAATCTTGTAAATGAACCGAATAATAGTAGGACATACTCCAGATGCGAAAAGCTCATGTAGCGACTCCATTTTCGCATTTGGAGTTAATATTCCTATTTCGATTTATAAATCAAAATGATGAAATACAGCAATAAAATGAATGAAGCACAAGAAAAAATTGAGTATGGCGAGTTTGTGATACATTTACAAGAGTGCCCGGCGTCGCTACAATCATCAAGTAAAATAAAAGAAGAATATCAAAATAAGATACGCGGTTTAATAAGAAGTTGCAATAATATATTTGTAAGAGAAATAGGAGTGAATATAGAGTGGATAACATCACCAAAATTAAAATATGAAACTGATAAAGCTTATGATATTGATAATATTATTAAACCTACATTAGATGCTATGACTGGTAAAAGGGGTGTGTTTATCGATGATTGCCAAGTTCAAAATGTAACGTGTTATTGGATCGATAAAAATTCCGAAGATTCACCGGATGAATTATATATCAGAATTTTTGCCTTGGAAAAGAATAATGATTATGTATTTCAAAAAGATAATATAGTTTTTTCAATTATCAGGACCAATATATTATTTGGTTCCGATAAAACACAAAGAGATAGCAAAATATATCTTTAATACTTGCAACAAACTCTATAAGTTACAAAATTCTGGTAACGAAAGAAATGTAGCAATATCCAATTCAGCATGGCCAATGGCAGCAATTAAATACCATATAACACGCATAAACAAATCTGGATTTCCTTGTATCAAATTAGAGCAAATAGAAGAGTATATCGACAGTTTTGGTGATTAAAACCCCCGGCTTTCACCGGGGGCCAACGCAAACGAAAACCAAACCAGTTATTCAAGGGCTGTTATGCGGCCTGTGGCGAACATATCCGCCACAAGATCCTCAACTGAACTGGTTCGCAGGACATCACCATTCCACATTTTCTCCCGCTTCGCAATGCCCACCATCCACTCTTCGATAGTCGGCTCAGGAATAAACTTGCTTTGCCACAATTTTTCCGCAATTTCCCGCACACTGTCCGCCTCAAATTCAAATCCGTCATAATACCTGTAACGCATATATCCCTCCCTGGGGAAGCGGGGAACGCCCGCGTAGCGGAGCGTCCCGCTCCTCAATTTCCACTAGGCGGCCACCGCCAGCACAGCCGCCCTGCGCTGGTAAAAAAGGGCCACGGCCTCGGCTATTCCGTTCCAGAGGCTTTCCGCCGCATTGGCCGCGCCAGCCTCTGTGGTGTGTCCATTGAACTTATAAGCGGCCACGCCGTCAACCTTTATGGCGGTTATTTCCATTCCGGCCTTGCGCAGGCGGGTTACGGCGGCGCGGGCTGTGATGTCCAGCCAGCCAAAAGCGGCGCACATTTCATCCAGCCTGACCACTCCCTGACTGGCGAACATTTGCGCCAGCCTGGCCTGCACACTGGAAAGCGCGGGCAAGGCAGCCGGAGCGGATTGCACCGCCGCATGGCCATCCGCAACGCGCTTGCATTCATCAATAAAGGCAGCCAGAAAACGAACCCAGTTGGCAATCTTGGCGGCATTGACCGTGCCGGAATGCTGGCGGAATTCAATGGTTCCATGACGGCCAAGAGATTGCAGATTCACCTTGAAATAACGGTCATGCTGCAGCTCAACCAAATTTTGAATGGATGTCGCATTGTCAAGAAGTCCGCGCACAAATCCGCAAATGGACTTGCAGTAACGGTTTTCATTGCCCCTGCGGCTCCTGGGCATAAAGGCGTCAATTTCACACTCGTGGGCGGCGTAGCGGCGCATAATGGCCTTCAGGTGTCCAAGATTCAAATCGGATGCGTCAAAGTGGACATGCAGCCCGCAGGAGGAATTCACGGTCGCGCCAGCATCGTCCAGCGCCCTGGCCACAATCTCGGCCTCGGCAATACCGGCCTCGCCGTCCAAGATAGGGGAAACAATCTCAAAACCATTGCGCACTGAAGCATCAGACACGATCTTCCAGTGATTGCGGGTGGCGTGGTTATAGTCTTCGGACACGATATTTATATTCACGGCGCGGAGGGCGCTGCTGGCGGTTTCACGATTGATGCCTGCGATTTCCATTTCGATTCCAAACCTGCGTTCCATCTTACAACACCTTGAAATGTTTTAGTTTTTACGTTTTCGTTGATGTTTGTTTAACTCTTACCCAAAACATTGCAAGTCTTTGTTGCTGATTTTATTATTTATTTTCAAATAAAAAACCCCGCCGGAGCGGGGAAAAACTTTAAGAATAAATCAGTCTAAATCAGATATGGTAAATACATTGCATCAAGGCCTGTAATATCTGTAAAAACTTCTTCTGCTGTAATAGTGGTGTCATAATTATTTTGTATCATTTCAATTTCATGAAGCGCATCCCACAACATATTGTTTGCTTCTTCATGACTGACATTTTCATTTTTCATTATAAGGGCTACCAGATTCATTTTATACTCCTTGCGTTTTTTCGTTTGCGTTGTGTGTTGTTTAACTCTTACGCAAAACATTGCAAGTCTTTTATATTGATTTTATTCAATTTTTTATCTACCCAGGATTGCATGGGCGCATTTTAAATCAAGGAAGTCAGCCCATGCCTGCATCATGCGCTTGCGGTCATCCATGAGCTCTGATCTCTGGTAGGCAGCTCTTACCCGGTTCTGATCAATATGCGCAAGCTGGCGCTCAATTACTTCGCTGGGCCAGCCCATGTCGGAAAGAGTGGTGGCAGCCATGGCCCTGAAGCCATGGGCGCAGACCACAGCCTTTTCATAGCCTATGGCACGAAGGGCCGATGTCAGAACGCAGGCATTTTCATGCCTGTTCCTGTCCCAGCGGGATGGAAACAGCCAGCGATATTTGCCGGTCAGCTTTTGGAGCTCGCGCAGGACATCCAAAGTCTGTGTAGCCAGTGGGACAAGGTGCGGCCTTTTCATCTTCATTTTTTCAGGTGGAATGCGCCAGAGATTGGCATCCCATTTTATTTCAGACCATTCCGCTCCAACAAGCTCCCCAGCCCTGACGAATGTCAGAACAGCCAGCTTCAGGGACAGCCGTCTTTGTCGGAAGCGATACTCCTCAATCTTTTTCATCAGCAGGCCGATTTCCCTGGGCTCTGTGATGGCAGCCCTTGGCCTCGATTTGTATCTGGTGAGCGCAAAGCCGATATCCCTTGTGGGATCGCTGGTGACATAGCCACAGGCAATGCCATAACGCATGGCCTGGCTGATATGGCTCTTGATTTTTCTTGCCTTGACATAGGTGCCCCGGGCTTCAATCTTGCGCAAAATGGCAAGTATCATGGGCGGAGTGATTTTACGCGGGTCCT
>CAJUMQ010000035.1 GCA_910587035.1 uncultured Desulfovibrio sp.
GCCATGGCCGATTTTGAAACTGCCTACAAACCCCTGAAGCAGTTTGAGGGGGGATACAGCAATGACCCGTCTGATGCCGGTGGGGAGACCTATGCAGGCATAGCGCGCAACTATTTCCCGAAATGGGATGGCTGGGCCATTGTGGATAATTACAAAAAGGTCATAGGGCAAAGCGCGTCCAAACTCACCAAAGCCCTGGCCGCTGTGCCCACCCTCCAGAAGCAGGTGGCCAGCTGGTATGAAAAGGAATGGTGGGATCGGCTTGGCCTGGCGGCACTCCCGCAAAAACTGGCCAATGAAATCTTTGAGCAGGCAGTGAACCTGGGCAAGTCCGGCTGCGGCAAAAAAGTCCAGACCATATGCAACGCATACAATTATGGCCCAGGTGGCAGCCCGTATTTTACGGATCTGAAAATTGACGGGGCTATTGGGCCAAAAACTCTCAATGCCCTGGCCATTCTTGTGGGCAAAAAAACGGATGCGGAGAATCTGGTGCATGCGCTCAACTGCATGCAGGGCTGTCACTATCTGGAGCTCGCGGCAGGCAAGGCCAGCCAGCGCAGGTTCACCGTTGGCTGGATGGCAAGAACACATTGCGAGGTGTAGCAATGAGAACCAGATCCCTGCTCATGCTGATACTGGCTTGGCTTCTGTCCCTGTTCTGCATAGGTCTGTCATTCAGAGCAGGCCGTAGCAGACGGTTTATCAGATATCCATTATGCGCAGCGCTCGTGCTGGCGCCATCCCTGGCGCAAGCTACTGACGGGACAGCCATGGCCGCTCCAGACGCGGATCTTGTCGATATCCTGCTCTCCATCCTGCCACAATCCTGGGAGGCATGGACAGGCGTGGTCATCATAGTCTGCGCCATCCTTGCCGCCGTGCTTCCCAGGCCACCCAAAACCGCGCATCCGGCATGGCATGTCTGCCACAGGATTATCTGCTGTCTTGGACTGGGCGCGAGCAAGGTGAGGGGCAGGATTGGCGTGGTTGCAAGGGTTGGCTCCGCTTTGCGGAGAAAGTGAGGGCGGATAAATGAACGGGAAAACCAGGGAACATCTGATCCGGTTCGCTGTCGGAGTAGTGGTGCCGCTTGTTGTCGGCCTGGGCTCAGCGGTAATTTCCGCGCAGGTCATGCTTGGCAGGCTGGATGCCCGCGTTGGCGCGGTGGAGAGCCTGACTCCCAGAGTGGAGAAACTGGAGCACACACTTCCGCCTCTGGAAGTGCAGATTTCCCGTCATGAAAAGGCGCTGGAAAAGGATTTTGCCAGGCATGAGCAGACGGTCAGCGATATCTCACACAAGACGGATGATCAGGAAAAAAGGCTGACAAGGCTGGAGGCTCTTTTCAACCATACCCTGAAAACACTGGATGAGATCAGGACGGATGTGAAAATTCTCCTGCGGGGCGGACAGCAATGAGTTTGTTCAAGCGCCAGCTGGAAAGGGACATTCACTCTGTCTTTCTCAATCTCGCAGAGTTTGGGGAAAAAGGCGAATTGGCAGGTCATGAGCAGGTGCCCATGGTGGTGGAAACCCTGGCTCTGGAAATGCCATCAGGTTCAGATGACAGGCCGGTGAACTATGAAGGCATTACAGTTTATGTGGCGGCATCTGACGTGCCGGATGAGCTTCTGGCCATGCGCAAGACAACATTCAGGCATGAGGAATGGTTCGTTCTGTCCTCAGGTTGTGATTGCGGCATGAAAACCATCCAGCTCTATCGGGAGCGGGTATGAGCATTGAAATAAACGCGGAAGGAGTGGACCGGGCCATTGCGCAGATGCGCGGGGCGCTGGATGCCCTTGGCGGCAAAAGAGGGGAGAGGGCCATTGCCAACGCGCTAAATCAAAGCCTGGCCCAGGGGCGCAAGGAAGCTGCCAGACAGGCCAGACGGGCCTACACAGCGCCAATAAAAAAACTTTTTGACAACATAAATATACAGCGAGCCAGGGCTAGCAAGCTGGAAGGACAACTGGAACTTTCCGGCAAGCCTGGCGTGAGCCTTATACACTTTAAAGCTCAGCCAAATACGCCTGCCACGCATCCTAAATCGGGTGTAACGGTTCAGGTAAAACGTAAAGAATCCCGGTCTCCCGCAGTGAGTAAACACGGCGGCAGCAAGTCTTTTATAGGAAAAAAGAAACAGGGCGGCTATGGTGTTTTTGTGCGCCATTTGGCCTTTGATAAAGACGGCAATCGCAAGGATAAATTTGAAATGCTGCTGGGTCCTTCACCCATCCAGGCTCTCCAGCGCAGGGATGCCCAGGCCCATGTGGCGGAAAAGGTGAGGGAGGCTTTCATGCCAAGACTGAATGAGCAGATAGACAGGGCCCTTCCAGCTCTTGCGGGAAAATAGCCATGGCGCAGGCATCCACATCAAGGCTCCTGCTTTGCGAGCTTGCCGATTTTATCCGGCAGGGTGTGGCCGGCTATCCCTTCCCGGATCCCTCCGGCGGGATGCTGGACTGCCGGGTCTATCTCCATGGAGCGCCGGAGGATCAGGATGACAATGTTTACCCCTTTGTAATCATTCGCTGGCTGGAGGGAGATGTGGAAAGCATGGATGATGGCCAGACCATTCTGCGCGATACAGTCGGCCTTGTGCTTGGTGTCCATTCCCCGCACTCACAGGCCGAGGCTGGCCTTTTGTGCGCGGAGCTTCTGGACTGCCTGCGCCGCATGATCTGGAAGAAAAGGCTGCTGGCCCAGCGCTTTGAGCTGGTGGAGCCCCTGCGGGCATCCATCCCCGGCATCAAGCAGGAGGTCCACAGGTTCCACATGGCCACCATCGAGACGGTCTGGAACTATGTCTGGCCACCCAAGGCTCTGGAGGAGGCTGGCATGAGCCAGATGAAAACCATTGCTCCTGCCTCGTCCTATTCAAGGGAAATTCTGGAGCAAAACAGCATATATTGAATTATCGGGGAGAACTCATGGAAATCAAAAGAAAAGCCTTTGTCTATGTTGGCCCGGACAGGCCCTTTGGACTGCCCATCATGCGCAACACCATTCTGGCAGGCGAGCCGGAGGATGTCTTTCCGGATGCCTGGACGCCGCTTCGGGAACACAGGAATTTCCGCAAGCTTTTTGTGCCGGTGTCCGAACTGGCCGGTGCCAGGGCCGCGCTGAAAAAGCCAGGCACACCGCTTTATCTTTTCAGCCAGGAAATCAAAAAAGCCAGTGACGACTTCAAGGCCGCCAGGGCTGGCAAATAGGAGGAAAAATGGCCACCACAACAGGTTACAGACATGGTGTTTACACCTCTGAGGTGCCAACCAGCATTTTGCCAGCCCGCACAGTGGTCAGCGCTGTTGTGTTCGCTGTGGGCACTGCCGCCGTGCATACCCTGGGCGATGGCAAAAAGGCGCCAGTGAACGAGCCACTGCTCTTTTACAGCTATGACGAGGCTGTGCAGGCTTTGGGCTGGGATGCTGAAAATTTCAATGATTATACCTTGCAGCAGCTTATATACAGCCACTTTGCCCTTTACCGGGGCGCTCCCATCATCTGCGTCAATGTTTTTGACCCGCAAAAGCATGTCTCCGAAGTGTCCGACGAGGCTATCTTTTTCTCCACCTCCATGCTGGATGCGGACATGGCCAAACTTGCCCATTCCTGTGTCCGAAGTGTGGTTCTGACCAGTGATGACGGCATGACCACATACCAGGAGAATGTTGACTATACCCTTGATCCGGCAACCGGCTCCCTGACCAGACTGCCGGAGGGCTCTATCATGGAGGGCGGCAAGGTCATGGCAGCCTATGTCCATGCCGATGTGTCCAGGGTGACTTCTGATGATGTTATTGGCGGCATTGAACCAGCCACAGGCAAATCCACAGGCCTTGAACTGGTTGACCAGGTTTTTCCCAGATTCAGGCTGGTGCCCTCCATCCTTCTGGCTCCGGTTTTCTGCGAGGATCCGGCTGTGGCCATTGTCATGGCCGCCAAGTGTGACGGCATAAATGGTCTTTTCAAGGCCATCTGTGTCGTGGATATGCCCACGGATGGGGAAAATGCCGTCACAAATTACAGCAATGTGCCGGGCTACAAGGAAAAGAACAATCTCACCGATCCCCTCATGCTGGTCTGCTGGCCCAAGGTGAAGCTTGGCGAAAATGTCTATGGGCTCTCAACCCATATGGCAGGGCTCATGGCCTCAACCGATGCCGACCATGACGGCATTCCCTATGCCAGCCCCAGCAATAAAAGGCTGGAAATCACCTCCTGCGGCTATGTCGATGCCAATGGGGAATGGGAGGAGGTCTGGCTGGATCTGCCAAAGGCAAACTATCTCAATGGCCAGGGCGTCTATACCGTGTCCAGCTTTGATGGCGGCATGAAGTCCTGGGGCGGCCGCACAGGCTGCTATCCATCCAATACCGACCCCAAGGACTGCCAGGATGCGATTCGCCGCTTTTTCAACTGGTATCAGGCGCAGTTCATTCTCACCTATTTTGCCAAAGTGGATGAGCCGCTGACCAGAAGACTGGTGCAGACCATCCTGAAATCGGAGCAGATCAAGCTGGATGGCTACACAGCGCGCGAGATTATTCTTGGCGGCAGCATAACCTTTGATGACAGTGAAAATCCTGTGACGGATCTGATAGATGGCATCATGCGCTTTCACCTGCGTATTACGCCACCGCCTGCGGCAAGGGACATTGAGGCCATTTTTGAGTTTGACCCCGACAATGTAAGCGCCCTGTTCGCTTAATGGAGGAAACAGATGCCCAGACGTTCTGAACAGACTGTCGCTTTCAGGATTTACCACAAGGGCCAGGATCTGATCGGCACCGCGACCATTGAAATGCCGCAGGTTCAGTATATGACGGAAACCCTGTCCGGTTCCGGCATAGCAGGGGAAATTGATAATCCTACCATTGGCATCAGCCAGTCCATGACCTGCAAGCTGTCATTCACCTCCATCACTCCGGAAGCCTTCAATTCCATAGACTGGACGCAGACCGCGCTTTACGAGTGCTATTCCGCCCTGCAGGTGTCGGATGACGCTACTGGGGTGCGCTCATCCGTTCCCTACAGGATCAACTTTCTTGGCCGCACCAAGTCTTTTTCCTTCGGTTCCATGGAACAGGGCAAGAAGCATGGCGATGAGGTGGAGCTGGAACTGACAAGGCTGGAAATCTATCTGGATAATACGGAAAAGCTGCTCATCGACAAGCTGAACTTCATCCATCGCGTCAATGGCACCGACCTGCTTCAGCAGGTTCGGGCCCAGACCGGCATGAATATATAAGGAGTGGAACATGGCGAATAAAATCAGGGTTGCATTGACCGAGCCGCTGGAGGTTGGCGGCCAGCAAATTACAGAGGTTGAGGTCAGGCATTCAACCATTGGCGATGAAGAGGATGCCATGCAGGAAGCCGTGCAGCTCAAACGCGGCAGGAATCCCCTGACCGTGGAGATGTGCCTGCTGTCAAGGGTGTCAAAGCTCCCATATGACATAATCCGCTCCATGCACGGCCCGGATTATGCGGCAATACGCGCTGCGCACAATGAGCTCAACGGCCTGACAGGAGACAGGCAGGCGGATGACGGTGAAAACCCTATGACGCCGAAAGTCGCCTGAATGCGTTAAGGCGCGCAGTCCTGTGTCTTGGACGATACAGCCGCTGGCCAAGATCAGAACTGCGGGCAATGGCTCCAGGGGAGTTTGCGGAATATTTCGCAACTGCAGAGGAACTGATCGAGGATAGCAATGGCGCGTGAAATAGCTGTGACATTTGCCCTGACGGCAGCCCTGAAAGGCGGTTTCAAGGCCGCATTCCAGGGGGCTGCCACCTCGGCGCGCAGTGTCGCATCAGCAATCCGCGAGATGGAGAAAAGCTCCACCGGCAAGCTTGGCGCTGCCATGATCAGCCAGCGTGAAAAAATAAAGGGCCTGTCCAGCTCCCTGAAAGAGGCCAGGGGCACCCTTGGGGCCCTGAATGCGCAGGCTGCCGCTGGGGGCTCCACCGGTATGCTGGCCAGGCAGATTGAGCTTGCGGAGCGCAGGGTCAACAATCTCACCGGCGCCATGCAGCGCCAGATTGGCATCTGGAAAACCACCACTGCGGAAGCTGCCACAGCTGGCGGCAGTGTGCGCAGGCTGGCCCAGGACTATGAGCAGCTGTCCAGAAAGATGGATCGCGCCAAAAAGGTGCAGACGGCCATGAATGCCAATCGCGCCCAGGCCGAAGCACTCCGATCCCAAAGATCAGATCTTAATAGCAGACTTGCCGGAGCGGCAATGACTGCCATGACCGTGGCTGCGCCGGTGAAACTCTCCATTGATTTTGAGGATGCCATTGCCAGTGTGGGCGCCGTGGCCAAAGCGGACGATGAAGCCATGGCAAGACTGACAGCTACCGCCAGACAGCTTGGCCGAGATACCGTGTTCTCTGCAGCCCAGGCGGCAGAGGGCATGAAATATCTGGCCATGGCCGGTTTTGATACAAATGAGACCATTGCCGCCATGCCTGGGCTGCTGGACCTGGCTGCGGCGGCAGGCGCGGATCTTGGTCGCACATCCGATATCGCCTCCGACATCCTTACGGCTTTTGGTCTGAAGGCCTCGGATATGGGACAGGTTGGCGATACTCTGGCCAAGGCCTTCACGTCCAGCAATACCGATCTTGAGATGCTGGGCGATACCATGAAATATGTCGCGCCTGTGGCGCATTCCCTGGGCATGACCTTGCAGGACACTGCGGCCATGGCGGGTTTGATGGCCAATACCGGCATCAAGGCCTCTCAGGGTGGCACAGTGCTTCGCGCGGCCATGCTCCGTCTGGCAGGTCCACCCAAAATGGCCAGAGATGCTCTTGGAAAGCTTGCCGGAGTTGAAGGCGAGGAGCTGGAGCAGCTCTACCAGATGATGGACACCGAGACCGGCGATGCCGGAGCGGCTTTACAGAAGCTTGGCATGACGGCCATGGACGAGGCCGGCAATATGCGGCCAATGGCCGACATTCTTGAAGAGCTCAATGCCCGCACAGCAAAGATGGGCACAGCTGAAAAGGCCGAGGTGTTCAAGCAGGTTTTCGGCACAGAGGCATCTGCCGGCATGATGGCCCTGGCTGAACAGGCGGCCATGACTGTCGATAAGTACGGCAATAAAATCGTGGACTCCTTTGGCCGGCCAACAAACGCCCTGCGCAAGTTTATGGAGGAGATGAACAATTACGATGGCACCACCAGAGACATTGCCGAAAAGAGAAATGCCACTACAGGCGGAGCCCTGCGCAGGCTCAACTCCGCGTGGCAGGAAACATGCCTGACCATAGGAGACATGTTCCTGCCGGCCATCAAGGCGGCAGCCAATGCCCTGTCTGGCATCAGCAATGTCATCTCCGGCGCCATGCAGCGCTTTCCCAATCTTTCACGCGGAGTTGCCCTTGTCACAGCCGGGTTGGCCACTTTTGCTGTTGCGGGTGTCGCTCTTGGCCTGGTGATGAATCTCGTCAGGACTTCCATCAATGCCTGGCGTGGCGCCCTGCTTCGGCTTGCCGCATCCCAGGTGACAGCCTCTGTTTCAACCGGCGCCATGAGCGTGGCCACTGGAGCCTTTGGCATCGCCTCCCGAGCTGCCGGAGCAGGAGCAAGATTCTTTGCCGGTGGCCTGCGCTCCATCCTCATCGCTTCCGGAGTGGGAGCGGTTCTTGTTGGTCTTGGCTTTGCCATAAACATGCTCATTGACAACTGGGATGAGGTTGTCAATGCCATGTCGGCAGCCTGGGGCTGGGTGACTGACACCTGGGGCAGGCTGGGCGTGTTTTTCAGCGAGCTTGGCAATAATCTCGCCGCAGTATTTCCCGACATAAAAGATGATCTCTGCCTTGCCTTTGCCATAGCCTGGGATGGAGTGACCGGTCTCTGGAGTGACCTGATCGGCTTCTTCTCTGGCCTGTGGGACAGCATATGGTCTGGAACATCCGGCTTTGGAGACAGAATGGCCGGCGTATTTGCCGGGATATGGGGTGATATTGACTCCGGAGTGACTGGCTTTGGCCAGCGTGTGGTGGGTTATTTCGCAAGTCTGCCAGCTGGCATAGCCGCTGTCTTTTCAGGTATTGGCCAAAGGATTGGCGCGGCTTTTTCATTTGCATATCAGGCAGTGACCAATATCTGGAGCGGCATACCCAGCTTCTTTTCCAGTGTCTGGGGCTGGGTAGCTGACACCGCTGACAGCCTGTGGAATAGCATAATCGGAGCTGCAGCCTGGGCATATGATGGACTTGTCTCCATCTGGACAGGCGCCGTCAGTTTCTTTGATTTTGTTGTCTCTGGCATAACCTCGGCTTTTGTCTGGGCAAGAGATGCGGCGATTGGCATTTGGAACGGAATCACGGAGTTCTTTACCGGGGTATGGCAGGGAGTCACGGATGGAGCATCGGCAGTCTGGCAGGGGATTGTTGAATACGCCGGCTGGGCCTTTGATGGCGTTGTTTCCATATGGAACACGATAACAGGCTTTTTTTCCGGCATAGCCGACTTCATTTATGGCATTTTTGAAAGTGTGTTCAACTGGCTTCAGGAAAAATTCGCCTGGGTTTTCTCGGCCATTAATGCTGTTAGTTCCGCCATTGGCAAGATAACCGGAGCGATAAGCGGAGCCTGGAACAAGGCTTTTGGCGATGACGGCGAGAAGGAGAGCGCCACGCCTGCCGTTGAAAAGTCGCAATCAAAACCGGCTGCCCCGGCTGCCGCCAATGCCGTGGAAAAACCTGTGGTCCAGGCTCCAAAACCGGCGCCGCGCTTCCAGGCTGTTGACCGGGCCAAGGTTGAGGCAGCACATCCCAAACCGGAAAAGAAAAAGAAAGCATCTGGTGGTTCCAGGAAAGCCGGAGCAAGCGGAGGCTCAAGCACACGATCCGGTGCCACTGGCCAGACTTCTGGAGATTCTGGCCCTGCGACCATTGTTTCTGTGGGGGGGGACAATTCCAGCACCCAGACCGTATTTATCCCCGCCTCGCAAAATCGTAAGAGTGCCGCGATAAATGCGGAAAACAGCCGGAACTCGACAGCTTTTGCCACAAATCCATCCGGCGCAATGCAAATGCCAGCCATAAAGGGAGCCAGGGCCATGGCGGATGCTCCGCGCGCGCTCCCACAAAGTCCGGCTCTGATTTCCAAAAAAAGAGCCAGCAAAAAGCAGGGCGAAGCACCTACTTCCATCAATATCGACCTGAAGCAGAATTTTGAGCTTCTGACACAGGATGCCGGCACAGCCCGCAGAATTCTGGAGGCCATAAAGCCTGATATGGAGGCGCTTGTGCGCAGGGCAATGGAAAAAATCAGCTCTGATAAAAGGAGAACGGCCTATGCCCAGTAGCGCCATAACCGTCCAGGGGCAGGCATGGGATCAGATTTCCCTGGCCAGATATGGATCTGAAAAGCAGATGTCGCCAATTCTGCCAGCCAATGTGGAAGAGATGGATGCCCTGATTTTTGGGGGCGACACTGTCATTGAGGTGCCGGATGTCCGCATCCAGGCTGTTCGCAACCTGCCGCCCTGGGAGCGCATGTGAGAAAGGCCGGGGTTGAAATCTCAATCCAGGGCAAGGACGTGAGCATGGATATCGCGCCGCATCTTCTGTTCCTGAGCTATGTGGACAAGGCGGATGATGAGCTGGACGATTTGCAGTTCACCATTGAAGACCGCGAAAAGCTCTGGCAGAGCGACTGGCTGCCCAAACATGGGGACACTGTCTCCGTGAAAATCATTGCCGACAACTTCCGGAAACCGGGGCGGGAGGAGCTTGAATGTGGCGAGTTTGAAGTGGATGAGCTGTCTCTGGATACCAGCTTTGATGGCGGCGATGTGGTCAGCATCAAGGCTGTGCCTGCCTGCGCCAAGTCATCCCTGATGCTTCAGCGCAAGACAAGGGCATGGGCGGATGTGCCCCTAGCTTCCGTGGCTGCCGATGTGGTGGGTCCGGCAGGCCTTGATCTGCTCTACAAGGCTCCAGAGATAATATTTGCAAGGATTGAGCAAAGACAGGAGGCGGATCTGGCCTTTTTGCAAAGGGTCACAAAAGAGCAGGGATTGCGCCTGTGTCTCAAAAGCCGCCTTTGCGTCGTCTATTCCGGACAGAGCGCGGACAGCCTTGAGCCGCTGGAGCTGAAGCGGGAAACTCTTGATTTTGCTCAGGCTTCATTCAAGCGCACTCTGGATGGTGTCTATACCAAATGCGTTGTTGGCTACACCGATGCCGACAGCTCCGAAACCATGGACAGGGATTTTGAGCCGGACGAGGCTCCGAATACCGGCAAGGTGCTGACAATAAACAAGCGCATCGAGCATCCCGCGCAGGCGGAGCGTGTGGCAAAGGCCGAGCTTCGGGCCAATAACTGCAAGGAAATGACAGGCTCCATCTCCGGCATGGGCGACACGCGCATGATTGCCGGGACTGTTTTGAAGCTGTCCGGCTGGGGCCATTTTGACAGCGATTATGTAATCACGCAGGCAACGCACAGCATCAGCCGCGATGCCGGATATACCACCAGCTGCGAGCTGGTGAAGGCTCTGGATTACTGACATGGCATTCAACAGCATGAATTTGCATGTCTTGGAAAAAAATGGGGTGCAGTGTGTCGGCGAAGGCGTTGGTTTTGAGCGCATACGCCGAATAACTGGCTACCTTGTTGGCACTCTGGACCGGTTCAACAATGCCAAACGCGCGGAAGAGCATGACAGGGTGAAGCATGGCGACATTGGAGGCAATGGCCAATGACTTACCGCAGGGCCTGTATTGTTTTTGGCAATGGGGACTTCCATCGCGGCCAGCAGGCCATATTCATGCTGGCCCAGCGGCTTGTGGAGGCAAGGGCTAAACACAGGCTTTTTGCGCATGGCCCCAACGAGGCAGCCATGGTCATTGGCGCGGAGCACAAGGAGCTTGTGCACGCCACTTTATTTGAAGGTCCGGACAGGCAGATTGATGAGGCTCTGGATGTGGCCTGCACGGCAATGCGTTTTGTCAATGGCGAGCATCGCGTAAAGGGAAAGCGATGACCAATAATCAGATTCTTGACCTCATGGCGCAGATGATCCGGGTTGGTTTTGTCAATGCAAGACAGCCGGAAAAAATGCGCGTCAAGGTGACCCTGCGGGATACCACAGGTGGGGAGCTGATTACAGACTGGCTGCCCGTGCTTTGCCCACGCGCAAGCCAGGACATGCAGTATGACCTGCCGGATACAGGTGATCAGGTTCTCTGCCTGTTTCTGTCATATGGCCTTGAGCAGGGTTTTGTTGTCGGCTCCATGTATGGCAAACAGACGCCCCCTGTCCAGTCTGGCGACAAGTTTCACAGGACTTTTTCTGATGGCGCCACCATCGAATATGACCGCGCAAGCCATGCCCTGTCCGCCGACATACCTGGCACCGCCACCATAAAATGCGCAAACTCCATTACCCTTGAAGCGCCCATAGTTTATGTGCGGGGCACTTTGGTGAATACGGCCAGGGATGGCAGCCCGGGTAAGTCCGTATTTTCTGGCGGCATGGAAGTAAAGGATGGCGGCATAAGCGTGCCTGACGCTGATGTGGTCGCCGCTGGCGTATCCTTGGCCAGCCACACCACCGAAGGCGTGCAGCCCGGTTCCGGCACTTCCTCGCATCCCACTGGCGGCAGCACGGACAGTCCGGGCACAGCCGCAAAACCTGTGCCGGATATGGGGACGGCTGCATATGAGGCAGCCGTGGCGGCCTCTTTGGCCTGCCTGCAGTCAGAGGTGGAGAGTTCAGATTCTCCCAGCAAGGAAATTGACAAACTCATCCTGTGCCTCCCGGAAATTGCCAATGCAATGGCCGAAAAAGAAACAAATGAGGACGACAAAAAGGGCTGGCTATACCTGCATGACATGTTTGAAAAATGGCTGGCAGGGGTGGCCAACCCGGATGCTGAAAGGAATACATCCCCTTTCTGGGTGGATCTTGATTGGGCTCTTAAATATTTCCGGGTAGAGGATGCATATGATTTTTTGACATCAACAGCCTGTCTTTCCAATGCGGCTGCCCAGCAGACACTGACCTCCATACTGCGAAGGGATGAAAAATTAATTCCAGAAAAAGGCGCCAGCTTTGATTATATCAACACGGAGTGGCCGCACTGGAAACCAGATTATTTCCAGCAAAAACAGGCAAGAGGAATGCTTGCTTTCCCACCAGATGGATTGATGGCTGCAATGGGTAATTTCATGCTTCGTGCGCTGGCAAAAGGCACAGTGGTGCCAATGGGACAGACGGGCTGGAGCGTAAAAGTTGAGGAAGTGGCCATATTTATATGGGATTCTTTTAATTTCGTGGGGGATGCGTCTTTAGGTTATTGGAGATGCTCCCCACCATCTTTCAAGTATCAACCTGATTCAGGCTTTGAAAGTCTGGATAACGAGAATTTTAGAGACTTCAGAAATACATTCGGTAAGGGGAATGATTTTTTAGTATTATCAATCCCAAAAAATATTGACAGATTTATAGGTTTTGAATATGAAACTTATTTATAAATATAACAAAAAAATAGAAAAAAATGAAAAAGTTAATTGTTCGTATTCTTGCATACGTTTCCTATATTTTTCTTATTGTAGTCACTATCATTTATTTTTTGATAGATTTTTATTATGTCGTATGGGAAAAGTCCGAGGTTCTTGGGCATGGCGCGCCACCCAAAGAATTGTTTTCAATAATGCTTCCGGATTATCTTTTAAACAATATTCCATTATTTTTATTGTTTTTTGCATTTTTTATTGTTGGTTTCTACAAGTTACACAAACTATTCCGCAATTAATTTTTAGAACCTATCATATAATCTCTGGAGCCCCTGCATGATGTACCAGGGTCTCTACGGGGTTTTCCCCTTCCTTGTCTCCGAATCCGATGTCTGCACTTTCCGCGATCTGAAGCAGAGCCGCGAGCTGCAATATGTCGAGCACAAGACACTGGATGGCCTTGGCAGGCTCCAGCATACAGGACGCAGTCTCGATCCCGTATCTTTCAGCGTGATAGTTGCGCCTCTCAATGGCGTCTACACTGTGGAGGCCAGATTCCGGGCCCTTGATCTCATCACCCGCGCAGGTCTTGAGCTGCCACTTGTCATAGGCCTCAAATATCACGGCCTTTATGTTCTCAAATCATACGAAATCACAAGAAAACAGATTCATTTTGGCGTGTGCATGTTCGCGGAAGTGGCCTTTTCCCTGCTGGAGTACAACTGATGGAAAACATCCTCACAGTAAGCATGTCCAGACCGGCAGCCGTGCGCATTGGCGCAACCGGCCTTGACCAGCTGGAGCAGGAAATCCGCACAGTGCTGGCAACACGCAAGGGCTCAGTGCCTCTGGACAGGGATTTTGGCATCAGCTGGGATTATGTCGATCTGCCAGTAACCGAGGCCATGCCCTACATGGTCGCCGAAATTGGCCAGCAGCTTGAACGGTATGTGCCACGCATCCGGGTGCGCGACATCAGCTTTGCCAGCAATGAGCCTGTAGAGGGTAATCTCTGTCCCACTGTCACTGTGGAAATCAGGGAGGAATATCTCAATGACTTCCGTTAATCTCGCTGCGCTCCCGCCCATCAGCTTCGCGGATGCGGATGCTACCACTCTGGAGACAGCGATCATCAATGCCTATGAATCCCTGTCTGGCATCACCCTCCAGCCTGCCGATCCTGTGCGCCTGTTTCTGGAATCCCTGGCCTATCTGGTGAGCGTCCAGAACAGCATCATCGACCTTGCCGGCAAGCAGAACCTGCTGGCCTATGCCAGTGGCGCAAGCCTTGACCATCTGGGAGCGCTCATGGGTGTTGCGCGGATTCCCGCGCAGCCTGCCAGATGTGTCCTCCGTTTTTCCATTGCGGAGCCTCTTGATTTTATGGTGCCTGTTCCAGCTGGCACCAGAGTCTCCACCCAGGATGGCAGGACTTCTTTCGCAACGGAATTTTCCACAGAAATCAGGGCCGGTGAGACTGGCGTGGAGGTTGCCGCCCTGTGCGTGCAGGCCGGATCAGATGCCAGCGGTCTTGTGGCCGGGCAAATTTCCACTCTGGTGGATCCTCTCCCTTATGTCATATCCGCGACCAATATTGACGCCAGCGTGGATGGCTCGGATATCGAGGATGATGCCAGATTGCGCGAGCGCATTCGCCTTGCGCCAGAGGCTTTTACCGTGGCCGGCAGCTCTGGCCAGTATGAGGCCAGGGTTCTGGCTGTGAGCGCGGACATTGAGGCTGTTTCAGTGCACAGTCCGGAGCCGGGAGTTGTGGATGTCCGTTTTGTGCTGTCTGGCGGTGAGCTTCCCGATGAGGCCATGATTGAGCTGGTGGCTGCCGAACTCAGTGCCGAAACAGTGCGACCGTTGACGGACAATGTTCTTGTTGGCGCTCCCGATGTGGTGAACTACTCCATCAATGGCAGATGGTATCTCAAAAAGGAGGATGCAACACTTCTTGGCGCTGTCACCCAGGCCATTGAAAAGGCTTTGGCTGATTTTCTTGTGTGGCAGCGCGGGCGCCCTGGCCGGGATATAAATCCCAGCAGGCTGATTTCTGTAATCCAGCAGGCGGGAGCCAAGCGGGTGGAGCTGGAGGAGCCTGTTTTTCAGCCACTAAGCCCTGTGCAGATTGCGCGGGAGGATATTGTCTCCCTGGTGTTTGGCGGACTGGAGGATGAATGATGGCCAGACGCCTTGGCTCAACACCATTCAGAGAGCTGCTGGCCAGCTCCATAGCCAGTGACGACACCATTCGCAACTGTGCGGATGCCCTGGATGGCGTTCTGGCCAGCGCCACAAGGGCGATCCCAAACATCCTTGTCCATGCCAGGCTGGCCAGGGATGGCGGATTTGGCGATCCGGTCCCCATGCTTGCGCCTTTGACAAGGCTTGCCGATCGGGCTGGAGGCCTTGCCGCTTTGCCGGGGGAGATTCTGGATCTGCTGGCATGGCAGTTCCATGTGGAGGATTATGATACTGCCATAAGCATTGAAGCCAGACGGGAAATGATTTTCTCCAGCATCCTGCTGCACCGCAGGCGTGGCACACCCTGGGCGGTTCGCCATGCCCTGGCCACCGCGCTCCGCATCCCGGCAAGGATTGAACAGTGGTTTGAGTATGGCGGCGAGCCCTATTACTTCCGGGTGCAGCTGGGAACAGCCAGCATTTTTGCCAATCCGGAGTGGCTCAAATCAGCCTTCCAGATCATCATGGATTACAAGAATGTGCGCAGCTGGCTGGAGCAGATTCGCACCTTCCAGGAGATCCGGCTGGATGTTTACCGTTTTGCCGGTGTCATTTCCCAGGCCACCAGCATAAAACAGACACTGTTCTTTTTACCTGCAAAAGACCCGGAATTGTGGCAGCGGGCGCACCCGGCAGTCATCAGCTTCACAGCGGAGAGACAGGTTCTCCGCATCCCCGAAGCTGTGGCTCCCATGCTGCAAGTCCGCATTGACCCCGCTGTTTCCACTTCCACAGCGTCAAGGGAGCGTGTTTTCTTTCCGGCTCCCATGCCGCTTTTCACAAGAGGATACGCTTTTGGCCAGAGAAGCTGGACATATTCGCGTGTGCGGCTGGCAAACTGATCAGGAGGAGGTTTTATGGACAATCCACAATATTATGCTGTCATGACCAAAGCCGGGGCGGAGCTTGAGGCGAAGGCTCTTGAAACCGGGAAGGGCATAATACTCACCCACATTGCCGTGGGTGACGCAAACAGACAAGAAGTGACTCCGGATGTAAACGCCAAGTCCCTTGTGCATGAGGTCTATCGCAAGGCCATTGATGGCCGCGCTGTGGATGAGAATGACCCGGCAATCACCCTGCTCAAGGCCACCATCCCCATAGATGCCGGTGGCTGGTGGATTTATGAGCTTGGCGTTGTCGGCCACCTGGAGGGCGAGACGGATGAGGTGCTTTACGCCTATGCCAACCATGCGCCCTATTACAAGATGCTGCCCCAGACCGGCCAGTCTGTCTCCCATGAATTGTGCATTCCCATAGTCCAGA
The DNA here is from genome assembly GCA_910587035.1 of uncultured Desulfovibrio sp. Taxonomy (GTDB): domain Bacteria; phylum Desulfobacterota; class Desulfovibrionia; order Desulfovibrionales; family Desulfovibrionaceae; genus Desulfovibrio. Next base: position 16,007 of record CAJUMQ010000035.1, read on the forward strand.
GAACAGATGCCAGATTGAGTCTGGAGCTGCCCCAGGGCGACTATGTGACCAGGGAGAGCTTCATTTCTCCACAAAGGGACATCTGGAAGCCGTCTGATGATATCATGGAAAACACGGTCATCGATCTGCCAGAGGGAATGCACTACTGGGTTGACCAGAGCCGCCTTGAGTTTTTCTGGTGCGGGCTGAAGCTGGCCAAGGGCACTCATTATGAGGAAGTTGGCGCCCATGGCGTCTATAGCACATCAATAAAGCTTCTGTTCACCGCCTATGCCGGCAGTGAGCTGCAACTGGAAATTTACAGCTAAGGAGGGGATATGAGCAGACCAGGACTTCTTGACTGGCTGTGCCAGGCTGGCAAGGCTGTATTCAAAACAGAGCGCATCCCGGTGGATGAAAAAACACTCATCCGCAAGGAGGAGAACTTAGTTGTAAACACTCAGGCTTTGCTGGCGGACAATGGTGGATTGGAGGTTAACTCTACGGGTAAAATTGGTATTAAGACCAGTTCTTCCCTGATTAAGAAAAATAATACTCTTGAGTTATCGGACACTGCCAACGCGCCAACATCTGATAAATGGAAAAACCCAATTATTTTGAGATTGACTGGCGCTGTGAGTGGGTACGTCATTATTGATGGCTCTGAAGACGAAGACCTATCGGTCACGGGTCTGGATGTTTCAAAGGCGAATGCCGGTATTTTGGGCACAGCTCATGGCGGCACAGGCAATGCAAATGGCACTGTCGGTTCGCTCACCACGCCACGAAGCATTGATGGCGTAAACTTCAACGGCTCGGCGGACATCATCCATTACGGAACCTGCGCCACAGCGGCGGCTACTGCGGCCAAGGTTGTGGCTTTGACGGGCTTCAAGCTGGTTACCGGCTCCCGCGTCATGGTGCGCTTCACCGTCTCCAATACCGCCGTCAATCCAACCCTGAATGTGAACAACACAGGCGCAAAGGCCATCCGCTACCGTAATGAGGCCATTGAGCGCTATTTTCTGGAAGCCAACCGGACATATGAATTTGTCTATGACGGTACGGCATGGCAGCTGGTGGGCGATCTGAATTGCCCCTATGAGCTTTGCGAATTTTACTATTTCCGGCATCCAACACTGCGCCCAGGCTTTGAGCCCCTGACTGGAGGTGTCATAGCCAATGCCAACACCAAATATCCCAGAGCCTGGGCATACCTTGGCACACCAGCCGGCCAGCTTTTGTGCAAAACTGAATCCGAATGGCAGGCTCTCTCCACAAAGACCTATTACACCCTGGCCGATGGCACAAAGCTCGGATTCAATGGAATCGGCGGTGTTCCATTCTTTGTGCGCAACACCTCAAATGGCTCCCTGCGTATGCCAGATATTCGCGGCACCTACCCCGAACCCGCTGGATTCGATTCTCTCAACGTGGGTG
>CAJUMQ010000036.1 GCA_910587035.1 uncultured Desulfovibrio sp.
AGGATGGCGCCCCCTGGGACGGAGGCGGAAAAGAGACACCCTGGCCCACGCCGCCAGGCGCTGGAGCAGGGGCGGAAGAGTAAAGGCAAGCTGGGGAGAGATTCTGGGGGGAACTTTTTTCAAGAAAAGCGTTGCAGTCGATATCCGTACGGCAGGCTTTGCCTGCCTACGGCTACGGCCTTTCAGGCCGGCCATTCGGCTCGCAAGTTCCCCCCAGACCCCCTTCAAAAAACTTTAGTGGCGGACGCTACGCGCCCGCGGGGGCGGGGCCCGGTTCATGCGCGCCCCGGGCCGGACTGGGTGAAAGGGCGATTTTGCCGTCACGTGACAGGTCAATATGGATTATAGGGTCTGGCAGGGTCCTTGCCGTCACGTGACAGGTCAATATGTTCTACAGGCTTTTAATATCAAAACAAGGAGCAATGTCATGGGTGGAGGCGGAGGTTTTTTATCAGGTCTGTTTGGCGGCGGCTCATCCAGTCCGGACCCTGTGCAATATGATCCGGTGCCTGTGCGGGAGGAGGCGAAGGAGCCGGAGGCAAAGGCGGTGCGGGACAATGAGCGGCGCAAGACAGCGGCCAGGCGTGGCATGAGCGGCACCATACTGACCTCGCCGCTGGGGGTTTCGGGGCAGGGCGGCTCTCGTCTGCTGGGGCGCAGTCTGGGCCAGTAGGGGGCCCCCCTGCGGGCGCGCAGCGTCCGCTACTAAAGTTTTTTGAAGGGGGGGCGCGGGGGGAATACTTTTTTTCAAAAAAGTTTCCCCCCGCGAGAATCCCAGCCATCCCCATCAAAACAGCAGGGACAAGCCATGAACTATCAGGAATGTCGGGATCGGTTGAGCAGGATGCTGGCCCAGCGCGGGCGGCGGGAGGCTGCGTGGCGGGAGCTGTCGGCGTGGATATGTCCGTGGCGGGGGCGGTTTTCCGGCAATGGCAATGACGAGTTTGAGGCCTATGGCATAGAGCGTTTCACGCATGCGGCGGCGCAGGCGGCATTGGCTGGCGCATCGGGCATGACCAGCGGCATGACGCCGCGCAACACGCCCTGGTTTAGGCCAGCCTTCACAGATACTGGCATGAGCGAGATTTCCGGGGCCAGGCAGTGGCTGGACGCGCTGGATTTGCGTTTGCAGGAGGCTCTGGCCAATGGCGGGTTTTATCAGGCGATTCAGAAATTCAATCTGGACCTGATCTGGAGCGGCTGCGCCCTGCTGTATGTGGAAAAGGCGGAGCCTGTGCGTTTTGAGGCTGTGCAGGTGGGCAGTTTTTGCCTGGTTACGGCCCTGGATGGCAGTCTGGAGGCAGTGGCCAGGCAATATGTCATCAATGCCGGGGAGGCGGCGCGGATCTTTGACCGGGGCCGGCTGTTGCCGGACACGGTGCGCAAGGCCAGGCGATCGCCCTGGCAGGAGGTGCCTGTCTGGCAGATGTGCTGGCGGGAGGAGTCCGGCGTGTTTCCGGTGCGCTCCGTCTGGTTTGAGGACGGGGGGCGGGAGTTTCTCAAGGAGTCTGGATACTACGAAATGCCCTTTTTTCATGCCGTCTGGAACGAGGGCAGCACTCCCTATGGCACAGGCCCGGGCGACATGTGCATAGCGGATGCCAGGCAGATTGACGCCCTGGAGCGCAACAAGCTGGCCGGCCTGGGCAAGCTGGTGGACCCGCCTGTGCAATGTCCGCCGCAGTTCAAGGAAATCATCGATCTTGAGCCTGGCGGGCTCAACTATTCCGATGACCCGGGCTCCATCATCAGGCCCATTCTGGACCTGTCGCCATATGCCTCGTCCCTGGCCAGGGTGCAGGAGGAGATCGCCATAGTGCGCCAGAGGCTGGAGGACGGCCTCATGGCCTCCATCTTCAGGTCAATGCCCCTGGAGCAGAGGCCTGCCGGCATGTCGGCAACCGAGTTTCTGGAACGCAAGCGGGAGGCCCTGCAGCAGCTTGGCCCTGTGATTTCCGCCTATGAACCCACTGTGCTGACGCCCCTGCTGTTCCGCACTGCCAGCATACTGGACCGCGCCGGCCTGACGCCTCCGGTGCCAAAGGCCCTTGAGGGCTATCCCCTTTACATGAAAATGGAATTTATCAGCCCCATGGCCAATGCCCTGCGCCAGACAGGGGCCGAGACATCCCGCGCCCTGTTCCAGGACATAGCCGGCATGTATCAGGCCACCCGGAGGGCGGATCTATTTGACAAGCTGGACATGGACCAGATGATTGACGAGCTGGCCACTGGCCTTGGCGTTCCAGGCTCCATCATCAGGCCAGACACGGACGTGGCCCAGATCAGGCAGCAGCGCGAGCAGCAGGCGCAGCAGGCCATGATGCTGCAGATGGCCCTGGCGCAGCAGCAGCAACCACAGCAGGACATGGGAGGACAGGACAATGTATGAGCGCCCCAGCGGCCTTGAGCCGGGAGTTTCCGCCGAATTGCAGGCTTATGCCGGCATGGCCGGCCAGCATTGCGAAAACATCCACCTGGCCCGCAACATACTCAATGGCGGCGAACTCTCCCCGGGCATGGCCGCGCGCCATGACCAGCCGCGCCATCTCTCCGGCTGCTCCCGGCTGCTCAACATGGTGCCCCTGCCCTGCGGCGGCCTGACCAAGAGGCCAGGCTTTGAGCATATGGGCATGGCCGCCAACCCCCTGCCCGAGGCCCATGCCCGCCTGGTGCCCTTCATATTTTCCGCAGCCGAATCGCGGATGCTGGAGTTCTACCAGTCCGGCTCCTCCTGCCGCCTGCGCGTCTGGCTGCCGGACGGCGCCTTCCACGAGCCGGACATCATCCTGCCCTGGGACGGCTCCTGGCTCAGGGACATTTCCTTCTCCCAGTCCGCCGATGTGCTCTTCTGCGCCCATTCCGCATTTCCGCCAGCCAAGATCTGCCGCCATGGCGACAATGACTGGACCTATGAAACCATCAACTGGCTGCCATCAATCCCCGCGCCGCAAATTGCCGCCATCGAGGCCATAGGCGACATCCCGGCAGGCGAAAACAGCCGCCAGACACTCTCCTATGTGGCCACAGCCATTGACGCCGAAACCGGAGCCGAATCCCTGCCCACAGCCGCGGCAACCATTGAAAATGTGGCCCCCCTGTCCCAGACCTATTACATCCAGATCTCCATAACACCCCAGGCCGGCGCCAGCGAATACCGCATTTACAAGAAATCCGCAGGCGTCCATGGCTACATCGGCCGCATAACAGACGCCGGCGAAAACACCTTTGAGGACCGCAATCTGGAGCCGGACACCACGGACACCCCGCCCAATGCCAGAAACCCCTTTGCCGCACCCGGCGAATACCCCTCCCTGGTGTTCCTGCACCAGCAGCGCCTGGGCTATGCAGCCTCATCCCGCCGCCCCCTTACAGTCTGGATGTCCCAGGCCGGCAATTACGAGTCCATGGCCGCATCCATTCCCCCGGATGATGACGATGCCATCGAGGCCACCCTGGCCGCGCCCCAGGCCAACCGCATCCTCTGGGCCCAAAGCGACCGCAACGGCCTCGCCATTGGCACAGAAGGCGGCGAGTGGCTGCTCATAGCCTCAGACGGCTCCGCCATCTCGCCCAAGGATCTCTCCTTCCAGCCCCAGACATACCACGGCTCCCAGCCAGGCCTCGATGTCCTCCGCGCCGGCTCCTCCCTGCTCTTCATGCAGCGCGGCGGCTCGGTTGTCCGCGACATCTCCTACTCATTCCAGGATGACCGCTACAACTCCTCCGATCTCTCCCTGCTGGCCCGCCATATCCTCCGCGACAACCCCTGCAGGGCCTGGTGCTGGCAGCCGGAGCCCTATGGCATTGTCTGGTGCGCCCTGGCCGATGGAACCATCGCCGCCCTCACCTATCTGCGCGAGCATGATGTGGTCGGCTGGCACCGCCACCAGACAGCCGGATTTGTGGAAGATCTCGCCTCCATACCCGCCCCAGATGGCGACTGGCAGGTGTGGGCTACCATCATCCGCGACAATGTCCGCCGCATCGAGCGCCTGGCTCCCTTCTACGAAGGCTCGGGCACACCACACCACACAGACGGCGCAGCCAAGGCCACCTTCAGCGCCCGCTGCATCCCCTGCATGCCAGAAGCCCAGCTCCAGACAGGCTCCACCTTCTGCCGCATCCGTAAAATCAACGCCATCAAGATCCGCGTCATCAACTCGGAACCCTTCACCGCCCGCGTATCCGCCCAGAACCACGCCCCTGCCCGCCCAACTCCAGTACCACCCAGAGGCGCCAAATTCACCACCGAGGCCGACTGGAACTGCCCCATCTCCGGCGGCTGGGCCGAAGCTCCCAAAATAGAGCTGATCATGGACGGACCAGGACCTGTCACCATCCTCGGCCTCATCATCGCCATGGAAATATCCCCCCTGGCCGGAGGCCAGCGATGACGCCCGCGCCCGCCATGGCGGGGAGAAAGGCATGTGGGGGTAACTTTTGCGTTGCTGTCGATATCCGTACGGCAGGCAAGCCTGCCTACGGCTACGGCCTTGCAGGCCGGCCATTCGGCTCGCTGAAAAAAGTTTCCCCCACACCCCCTTCAAAAACTTTTAGTTGCCCTTGCGCTATCGCGCCAGGGCCAAAAGTTTTTGAACCTGTCCGGCGCCTGATACATTTTCCATGCCCCCGGCCTGCTCCCGCCAGAACGGGAGAGGCACAGGCACTCGAGGTCAACTTCCACCCTGCGGCAGCCCCAAAACTTTCAGGCGGCCGCGTAGCGGACGCTACTAAAAGTTTTTGAGGGGGGCGCGGGGGAACTTTTTACTGAAAAAGTTCCCTCCCGCATCTGCCTTTGGAGCAAAACATGGACAAACTGACATTGATCAACATGGCATTGATGAAGTGCGGGCTGCCATTGGCGGCATCGCTGAATGACTGTGACTGGAATGCGCAGCTGATGTTTGAGCAGTGCGCGGGGGAGGCTCTGGTGAGTCATGCGTGGGGATTTGCGCAGAAATCTGCCACGCTTGTGATGGACCCGGAGTCGCCGCAGTTTGGCTACAATTATCGTTACAGGATGCCGGAAGACTGTCTGCGGGTGCTGGATGTGCGGGCGGAGCATGACAGCCGGGCGCCGAAAGGGCGTTTTCGGGTGCAGGGGCGGTACATACTGACCAATGCCAACCCCTGTCATGCGCGGTATATAGGCCGGTTTCTGGACCCCGGGGACTGGCCGCCCATGTTCTGCAATGCCGTGGCCGCCCGCATAGCGCAGGAGATTGCCGGCCTGTCCGCCGAGAACATGGCCATGGTTCCGCAGCTATTGCAGGCCTACAAGCTGGCCCTGACCGAGGCGCAGCTGATGGACGCCAGGGAGAGCACTGAGCGCGTGACCCTGGATGTCTCAGTGCATGAGCAGAGGCAGCAGAGAAGGGAGCGTAGCCGCGGCTAGTGTCGCTGGCATGAATGTTCAAAAAACTTTGCCGGGCAGTTGCCTGGAAACATGGGGGATATTATGGGCGCAACAGGATTTGGTCTGGCCCTGGGCGGAATTTCGGCCCTGTCCGGCCTGGCCGGGGCTGAGAAACAACGCAGCCAGCAGAACCAGCAGGCCGCCATGATGGAGGCGCAGGCCGCCAATCTGCGCCAGAACGCGGCCCTGGAAAAACAGCGCGGCGAGATCGAGGCCAGGGCCATTGACCGGCAAAAATCGGCCATACATGCCCGCTTCAATGAACAGACAGGCCGCAACCGCTCCCTGCTGGCGGCAGGAAATGTGGACATGTCCACAGGCTCAGCCGCAGATGTCCAGCAGGGCTCCATCAATGCCCTTGCCGATGACATGAGCGAAAACGCCTACAGCCGCCTGCTGCGCCTCTACCAGGCAGACCAGCAGGCCAAATCCCTCAACTGGCAGGCGGACGCCCAGGACGCCCAGGCCTCCTGGCTCAAAAAAACATCCGGCAACCTCGCAACCTCCCTGCTCACAGCCGGACTGGCCGGCGCTGGCGGTTTCGCCTCCGGCTACTCCATGGCTGGCGGCAAACTCTCATCCCTTTTCGGCTCCACTACACAAAAAGCAACAGGAGGCATCTCCGCCATCTCCGGCGGCAAACTATCCCTCAAACCAGGCCCAGGCGCCTCCGGCCTGGCTAAAACCTTATTGGGATATTAAAGGCATGTGGGGGGAACTTTTTACTGAAAAAGTTCCCCCCCCGCAAAAAACTCTTATCAACATATAGACCTGTCACGTGACGGCAAGGAGAGTGTGGGGGGATGTTAAAGGGCATATCTGTGCAGCATGCGTACAGGCGGCAGGCTGGATCTGTGGGTCTGGGTTTGCCTGGGGTGGCGCAAGTTCCGGGGGTGGCGTCTGGTGCGATGGCTGGCAATGGAGCGGGCAGCCGGCTATTGGATGTGGCTGCCAGGGCGGGGTCTGACCTGGTGGGGGTATTGGCCAGGGAGTACAGGGCGGACCAGACAGCGGCCATTGACGAGGTATTGCTGGGGGTTGACCGGGAGTTTGAGAACTGGAAGCGGGAATACAGGGAGAAGAACCGGGGCGCGCTGGCTGGCAATGCGGCGGCGGATTTTGCTGGCAGATACGAGGAGCTGGCGAAGGAGGCTCTGGAGAAGTACGGGCATGGCGATGAGGTGTTTCATGATGCCTTGCGTGGTCGGCTGGCCAGTCATGGTTTCGTGGCCCTGAGGGATGGCGGGGCGTATCAGGGCAGGGAGGTGGAGAGCTGGAGGAAGAGCCAGCTTGAGGGTCAGATGGCGGCATTTGCGGGGATGATTGGGGAGAATCCGCTGGACTATGACGCCATAGACTTTGAGAAGAGGCAGCTGCTGGATGCGTGGCGCCTGAAGAATCCGGGGCTGGACCCGGGCAGGTTCGCGTCCGAGCTGGAGCATATGACGGCCAGGAGCCGCATGGAGGCCCTGCTGGCAAATCCGGATACGGCTGGCTATGCGGGGCAGCTGCTGGGTGTGGACCAGGGGCGGATGGAATACAGGGCGGACCCTGCTGGCAGGAGCGGGCCAAAGCCGGGGAGCAAGTCGGAGAAGGCCCTGGCCAGGAACAATTTCGGCTTTGTGAAGGATGCGGCCGGCGGCTTTGCCAGCTATGGCAGCAGGATTGAGGGCCTGGCGGCCATAGGCGAGAGGTTTGTCAGATATGGTGAGCATCCGGAGAAGAACTGGACTGCTGGCACAATCCGGGAGGCTCTCAATATCTATGCGCCAAAGTCTGACGGCAATGATGTCGAGGCCTATGTGGCCCATGTGGAGCAGCTGACAGGCATTGATGGCAATGCCAGGGTGAGTTTCCGGCATGCGCCGACACTGGCGGCCATCATTGCGGCAGTGCCGCGGCATGAGCATGGCAATTTTGTGAGGATAGAGCCATCCGAGGCTCTGGCCGCTGCCGAGCTGGCCATAGCCAGACAGTCCGGCGGCGGGGGTTTGCGGCCGGAGGAGCTGGCCCATTTCCGGGGTCTGGCGCAAAAAAGGATACAGGCCGCGCGGGAGGCCGAGACTCTGGAACAGGTTTCGGACCTGCTGGCCAGGACAGAAGACCTTGGCGCCGCGGAGCGGACTGCCAGGCTTTATGAGCATGTGGCAGCCATGGGGGATGGGGCTGCGGCCAGAATGGCCCTGCAGGAGGGCCTGCGCCAGATCAGGTTTGACACGGACCGCAAAAATGCCCAGGACCTGGCAGCTGCGGAGCAGCTTCTGGCCGGCATGGAGTCCATGAACCCGCTGCAGGCATCGATATATCTGCGCAAATCGGCGGCCAGCCCCGGAGCTGTGGCCATTGCCAGAAAGAAATTTTTCGCCGCGGAGCTGAAGGAGAGCCCGGAAAACCGCGGCTGGACCGATGAGGCCAGAAAGCTGATTGACCAGGGCAGGCTGCAGTCCATGGAGGAGAGGGAAATGTTCGCCCTGGAGCATTCCCTGACCACAGCCCAGACCAGGGACATAAGGGAATATGGCGGCAAGCTGGGCCAGCTTTCGCGCAGGAGCATAGTCAATGCCCTGGCAGCCACAGGCTATCATGGCAAGGTGCCACCGGACCTGTACGAAATGGTGAAAAGGGCCTTGCCGGATGGCAGGGAGCCTGGCAAGGCGGAGCTTGAAGACTGCCTGCGCAACCTGTTCACAGAGGGCAAAATAGCCAGGGATGATGCCAGGCTCATTGACGCCATGCGCGCGGACAGCGTGGACAGCTGGCTGCCTGTGGTGAAATACGATGAGGAGGCCCTGCTCAACCAGGAACTTTCCGCCCTGGGCAAGGCGCAGACGCCGAAAAACCGCATCCTGCTGAAAAAGATCAGGACAGGCGCGGCCAGCGATGGCGCCTGGGACGTGGCCATGCCCCTGCCTGGCCGCAGGGGGCAGGTGGCGCCGCCAAGGGACAGCAAACTGGACCGGTACAGGAACCTAACCAGAGCGGCCATTGCCAAAGGCGACAGTATGGAGGGCTATCATGAGCGGGCAGAGGATCAATCCGAACAATACAGATGGTGACATCCGGGGGGATGAGTTCCAGAATATGGACGCCGGCATTGTGGACGCCGGCCTGGAGCCTGAAGACCCGGATCCCCGGGCGGCGCTTTTGCCGCAGGACATGCTGGAGGCCGGGTTTACCGATGAAGCTCCATTTGTCAGACTGGATCATGCCGCGCCGGACACATCGCCAGGCATGGGGCCGGAAAGCCAGGCCCCATTGCCGGACACTCAGCAGAACACACTGCCGGACTGGGCTGGCATTCAGGCTATGGCCCCGGAGGATCCGCCTTTCAGGCTGCCGGACTATTCCAGAGATATTTTTGAACCCGATGCCGATTTTCCCCTGCTGCCGGACCCGGAGGACCCGGACCGCCAGCTGCTGATTGACGCCATCACCAGCCAGTATCTGGACGAGATGGAGGATGCCGCGCCGGATGCGGCGCCGGACATGGGCCCTGAGGAGCTGCCCGCTGGCCTGCCGGACCATCTCCCTGGCCGGAATGCGGGGAATCCGGAGAAGGAATCGCAACTTTCCGGAGATGTCGAGCCGGGCCGGCCCCTTCCATATCCCGCCCTGGAATCCGCCGATGATCCCGTCTCAGCCCGCCGTAATGCCCGCCTTGCACTGCTGGCAGCCGGCGAGATGTCTCCGGAGCTAATCGCTGCCTCGGAGCGCACGGCCCAGAGCCTGGGCATTCCCGCAAGCCTGGCCTACAACAACAAAAAGGCGCAGGCGGAGGTTACAGCCAGGCGGCTGGCCGAAAATCCCGATCTCAACCGCTGGGCCGGCCAGAGCGCCCGCAATGCCGCCATAGCCGCGGCCAATGCCGGCTGGGCTGGCAATGTGGCCAGGGCCTTTGCCCCCTTCAGGCAGGGCGGAGCCCTGGATCTGGAGCTGGAGGACAGCCGCAGGGCCGCCCGCGATCTGGTGGCCCACATGCCGTCCCTGGCCAGAAACACGGCCTACAGCTTCTGGAATGGCCTGGTCTCCCTCTCCACCTCCCTCTGGTCCTCCATGTCATCCCTGGCCGAGCTTTTCACAGGCGACAGGTCGGAGATTTCGCGCTTTTTGCAGAAGCAGGTGGAGACAGGCAGGGACATGCAGGCCAGGCTGCCCGCTGACGCATCAGGCATTGAAAATTTCTGGTACGATGTGGTGGGCAACATTCCCCAGCTGGCTGGATCTGTAGGCATCGCGGCCAGCGGCCTGGGCGCCGGGCTGTCCCTGGCCACATCCACAGGCCTGTCCTCCCTGTTCATGGGAAACCACATTTACGGGCAATCCTATGACGAGTTGCGGGAGCGGGGCATCTCCGCCCGCAATGCGGCCTTTGCGGCCGCTGTCAACGCCTCCCTGCAGATCCCCATGGAAATGCTTTCCATTGGCCGCTTCACCAGCCTTTTTCTCAAGCCGCATCTGTCCCTGGCCCGCAGCATTGGCGAGGGCGCGGCCACGGAGTTCTTTACGGAGGCCATGCAAAAGGCTCCGGAATATGCCAGCCATGCCTGGGCGGAAAGCTCCCTGCATGCCGATGGCTTCATGGACCGCCTGGAATGGTTCGCCGACTATGTGACGGATCGCGAAAACTTCCTGCAGGCCACTGGCGAGGCCATTTACGAGGGGCTGGTGGGCGCGGCCCTGGGCGGAGGCATGGGCGCCATGCCCCATGTGGTGTCCAGACGCCGCCTTGCCGGGGAGAGGGAGGAGCTGCGGCAGAGGGAGGCTGCCATTGAGGCCGCCCTTGCCGATGCCCGCAATCTCTCCGCAGCCATGACTGCGCGGAAAATGCTGGACTCCGCCTTCAGCCAGGCCCAGCAGGCCCGCATCAGCTCCGGCGACAGGGGGCAGGCCATTGAGGTCATGGAAAACTCCCTGCCGGAGTCCGTGCGCCAGCTGTGGATCAGCGCCGGGGACATGCAGGGCCTGTTTCAGCGCCATGGCCGCCAGGCTGTGGAGTCCGCCCTGGGTCTGGATGCCCAGGCCGTGGATGCAGCCCTGCAGAACCAGTCGCCCCTAAAGGTGCGCACGGCCCTGGTGCTGTATTCCGATGAAGCCCCGGAGGCCAGGGACGCCCTGCGCCTGGAGCCGGACGGACCCAGCCATGCCGAGGCCGGCGCCTTCAGCCCGGAGGGTCTGGCCCAGCGGGCCGCGGCCATGCTGGACGGGGACGCGGACGCCTACACTGACCGCGAGGATGTCAACCTGCGCGCCCGCGCAGCCTCCGCCCTTGTGCAGGCCAGGGCCGGGGCCAGAAGGGAGATGACCCGCATCAGAAAGGAGCTTGCCGCCACAGGCATGACCAGGGAGGAGGCCAGGGCGCATGGGGACTATATCCTTGCCCATGCAATGGCCTTCTATCAAAACTATGGCATGGACCCGCAGGCCATGCTGTCGCGCCTGTTCAACTTCCAGGCTGGCGGCAAAAGCGATGCCGGCCACAGGGGCCAGGTGGCATTCAATCCAGATGGCACGGCCCTGATAACCCTGTTCAAGGGGGCGGACGTCTCCACAACCCTCCATGAGGCCTTCCATGTCTTCATTGACAACCTGCGGGCCATTGCCGCCGATGACGGCTCAACAGCCCTGGAACGCTTCAATGGCAATATGGAAATGCTGCGCCGGGCCCTGCCCTGTGACGAAATGGAGCAGGCCCATGCAAGGGCCATGGAGATTGTCGGCCAGGGCGCGGACCTCGGGGCCGCCACTTCAGAGATAGCGAGAACATTCCGCAGGATGGCCCGTCAGGCCAGGCAGGAGCAGGCCGAGGCCCTGGCCAGGGAGGAGGAGCAGCAGACAGAGGCGAAACAGGCCGATCATCCCAATGCCCCCAAAACTCCCTTTGAGCTGCTGACCGAGGCATCGGACAGCAGGCTGCTGGCCGAAAGCCGGAACCGCGCGGCCATGTCCTATGCCCGCATCGCCAATCTGGCTGCCCGCGCATCGAGGCATCTGGCCGGACTGGAACAGGCCAGGGCCGATTATGCCACCCTGGCCAGGGAGGCGAATTTCGATCCGGCCCATGCCACAGATGAGGATTACCGCCGTCTGCAGGAATACGGGGCCGCCAGGGCCGTGGCCTATCTTGCCGGCGGCAGGGCGCCATCCATGGGCCTTTCGGGCATGTTCCAGAGGATGTCCGGCTGGCTGGGCAATCTTTTTTCCGGAACGGAGCAGGGCCAGGTCTCGCCCGAGCTGGCTGCGGTTTTTGACAGGCTGCTGACAACCGAGAGGGAGCGGGCCGAGCTGTCCGCCTTTGACGCGGCCACGCAGCTGGAATTGCAGATGCTGGACGACAGCCCCTTCACCGAGGCCGAGCGCAAGAAACTTGCCTGGCAGCTGGAGCGCAACCGCCTTGAGGTTTACGAGATACTGCGGGGCGCGGCCAATGAGGAGGCGCCCATAGCCGGAGCATCGGACAATCCCCTGCTGGATGTGCTGGTGGCCGGCAATATCCGCAGATCAGACGCCATCTCCATGCTGGGCGTGGAGGATGTCAAAAAGATCGAAAAGGTCTGGCCTGATCTGTTCAAGGTGGACGGCGAGCCGGTGGAGGTCATAACCAGCCGCCATGAGGGAGTCTGGGAGGAGGGCGGCCTTGGCCTTTTCATGGATATTTACGAGCAGGTGCTGGGCAATGGCCTGGGCCCGCGCAAGGCCGCGTCCCTGCGCAACCGCGAGATGACAGCAGCCCGCCTGGCGGAGAAAAGGGCGCTGGTGCGGCAGAGACAGATGGATTTTTACAGCCAGCTTCTGACGCGCATTGACGAGGTTCTGGCCAGGAAGATTGCCGGCCTGGCCACAAAGGATAAAAAGCGGGTCCTGGACCTGGCCTTCATGGGCACCACGCCCCAGAATGTCATTGACAGCATGGCCAGCCAGGAGATGCTGGACACCCCCATCGGCTCCATCAGCCAGGCGCAGTACAGGCAGAGGCTCAATAAAGCCCTGTCCGAGCGCGCCAAAGCCCTGGCGGATGGCGATGTTTTCAGGGCCCGCGATGAGCTCACCCGCGCCCGCATAGCCAGCAAATGCCTGGCCATGGCCTACGAAATCGAGGCCGCCGCCGGCTCCTTCTACCATCTGGCCGGCAAGGTGGCAGCGCAGATCAACAAATACCCGGAAAAGCATGTGGAGATACTGGCCCGCATATTCCAGACCTACAGCCTGCCGGCCATGCGCCAGACGCCAAACCCGCAGATCCAGTCCATGCTCATGTCCGAACTGGTGCAGGAAATCCAGCAGGAGGAGATGCCGGACGCTGTGGAGCCGGCCCTGGCCGGATGGGTGCTGCAGCTGGCCGATCCCCAGGGGCGGACAGTCTGGCCCCATGGCCGCGTCAACTGGCGCAATCTCTCCATGAACCAGCTCAGGGACCTTGAGGACGTGATCCGCCATATCACCCACCTGGGCCGCAATGAGAACAGCAGGGAGGCGGAGGCGGAAAAAGGCATAATCCGCAGGGCTGCCGATGAATGCGTGGCCCGCATGTCCACCCTGGCCGATCTCACCCATCGCAGAAGCAAAACTCTTGAGGACATGCGCCGCGTAAAAGAGTGCCTCTTCAGATCCGTGGACCTGCTCCGCTTCCAGTTTGCCAAGGCCGATGGCATGACCGACATCCTGGGCAGCGGCGGCCAGGGCCCCATGGGGGAAATTCTCAACGAAATCCAGAAGCAGGAGGGCGTGCGCCGCGGCCTGGTGGAGCGTTTTGTGGAGTCTGCCGGAGACAGCCTGCGCACCCTGGCCGATGCGGCCCGCCGCCTCAACAGGGAGCATGGCCGTTATCTGCGCGATGCGGGCGGCCATTATCTGCCAGTGCCAGAAGGCTATCGCAAGGCCTACAATGTCCCTTCCTGGACGCCGGACATGCTGCTGGCCCTGGCCTTCAACCTGGGCAATGATTCCAATATCCAGAGGCTCAAGGCCGGTTATAAGGATCTCTCGCCGGAGGCCGTGGGCTATCTGCTGGGGGATGCAGTGGCCCTGCGCATGTTCAGGGACGCCTACATGCCGCGCGGCCACAATGGCCTGCTCACCAGCCGGGAATGGCAGGCCGTGCAGCAGGTCTGGGACTCCCTGGCCATGTTCTGGCCGGATACGGTGGCCACCCACCGCAAGCTGCTGGGCTTTTCGCCCACCCGCCTGCCCATTGATCCCCTGCGCGTCATCGGATCCGATGGCCAGGCCGTGGAACTTAAAGGCGGCTATTATCCGGTGCAGTATGACGGATCCATCAATGGCAGCGTGCGCCTGTGGACGGAAAAGGAGGACCTGCTGGCCCGCAATGACTCCATGCTGGGGTCCCCCCGCGCCCGCCGTAGCTTCACCAAAAGCCGCGCCGCCGGCGCCCCGGGCCTGCCCGTGCTGCTGTCCACGGAGATCATCGCCAATCATGTTTTTGACGCCACCACCTTCATTGCCCTGGCCCCCATCACCCGCCGCGCCTGGCGCATCACCCGCGTGCCGGAGTTCAGGCAGCAGTATGTCCGCGTCTATGGCCAGGAGGACTATGACGCCATCATGCCCAACCTGCGCGGCCTGGTGCTGCGGGAGCCGCCCACAAGGTTTGACGAGATGGTCAAGATGGCCGACAGGGTGCGCAAGTACCTTGTCCCCTGGGCCCTGGCCTGGAATATCAAGGTCGCGGCCATCCAGTTCACAGCCATATTTCCGGCCATGGGCGACATTGGCGCAAGGCCTGTTCTCAATGGCCTCATGCGCCTGGTCACCAGTCCGCGCCAGACCATGAACGCCATCCGCGCCGCATCCCCGTACATGATGTCCCGCATTTACGCCATTGACCAGGATATCCAGGGCGCCCAGGAGATGCTGACGCCCAGGCCGCCGGCACGCCTGCGCATGGGCTCAAGGGAGATAAATTACGAAGAGCTGGTCAATGCCGGCATGCAGCCCATAGTCATGGTGGACATGGCCGCCACCTCAGCCATCTGGCTTGGCGCCTATGACAAATACTGCCGCGAGCATCAGGCCGCCCCGGCCCGTGGCGACATGTTCGCCCGGGATGAGAAACTCCACAGCGCCGCAGTCATGTATGCCGACAATGTGGTCAAAAACTCCAATCCGGATTTTGACAACTCCTCCCGCAGCGGCTTCCTGCGGGCCAGAAACGCCTTCCGCCTGGTCAATGCCTTCAGCTCCGCGGTCTCCCTCTTTGCCGCCCGCGGCCACTACATGCACATTGCCAGACGCCATGGCAAAATCTCCGGCTCCCGCCTGGCCAGATTCTACGCCTATGACTACATCCTGCCCGGCGTCTCGATGTTCCTTTTCCTTGGCCTCATCCAGGGCTATTTCACAGGCGATGACGAGCCAAAGGACATCTGGCAGCTCATGTTCACCAGCCAGATGGACCAGTTCTCCATGCGTGTGCCAGTATTTGGCGGCATCGGCTCGCAGCTGGTGCAGTCTTTGCTGGGCATCAACCAGGGCGGCCTGGCCCGCGGGCAGGCCTTCAATATCAACATCAACACCCCCATTGAACTGACTGCGGCCATAACCCGCCAGGTGGGCAAACTCTGGGGGGATGACAGGGACAGGATAAGCACCTGGCAGCAGCTGGAAAAACAGGACTTCCGGAAGGCCAGGGCCCTGGAGGACATGTGCCTGGGCGCCTGGCGCCTGGCCTCCTTCCTCTCCCGCATTCCCGTTGCCCGCATCACGGACAAGATCTGGAAGGGCGCCGAACAGTGGGAGGCCGGCCATGGCACCCCGCTGTCAACCGTCATTCCCAGATCCGGCAAAACCCCCGGAAAAAAGGACCCCATGCAGGAGCTTTGACGGCCCCGGCAAGGGGTTTTCCCTGCCCCTGGCCTGCCCCTGACCGCATGCCAGCGATACTGGCGCCATGCC
>CAJUMQ010000037.1 GCA_910587035.1 uncultured Desulfovibrio sp.
TTGCGATCTTCATGTTTTTACGACAGTAAAAACATGACATCTCACTAGGCGCATAAGGCTATCCCACAATACTTAATTTGACATGCATTTTATGGCGAGCTAGCGCCAATAATCGCCCTAAGTTGGCGCTGGTCCGCGCAAGTCATTTTGGATGGATATAAGCAAAATTATGGGTAAATCCAGCGGGACCGTGATGAAAAAATATCATATGATATTTATAATGACCGTGTACTGCATGTTATTCTTTGCACATGGCGACTGCAGTGCTTCAGTATTTGATGATTTGCCACAACCTCCTGTTCCTATTCCCATTAATGAACGAGGCCTGCCAACGGTTGAAGGCGAAAAGTATGCTGTGGCAGGAAATGACAGGCAGAGTCTGGAAGGAGCTGTTTTTGACAGGCAAGACAATCTGCTGTTTAGCGATATAACAGGCAGGCGCATATTGCAGGCAACTCCCGAAGGGAAAGTTGAAAATTATTTAACCCTGGAAAATTTGATGCCCTGCGGACTTGCTTTTCACAGGGACGGGCGCCTTTTTATCTGCGCTGTGGAGCCGGACTGGAAAAGCGGCGCAATAATCGCTGTTTCCCCGGACAGGAAGCATATTGAAACGATTCTGCCGGCATCAAAAGGCTACCTGCCCAATGATGTTGTTTTTGACCGCCAGGGGGGCATCTACTTCTCCGATTTCCGGGGTACATCCACCGAGCCAAAAGGCGGCGTCTATTATCTGCCTCCGGATTTTTCCTCTGTCTTGCCGGTGATACCTAAAATGTCCCAGGCCAATGGCGTGGCGCTTTCACCCGATGGCAAAACTCTTTGGGCTACGGAATATGCCAGGAATCTTCTGCATCGCGTAATCTTGTCCTCTCCAACCACTTCCCCCATAAATGGTACCAAAATAGCCTATCACTTCACCGGCCCTGCGCCCGATTCCATGCGTGTGGATGCCAAAGGCAATGTTTATGTGGCAATGGTCGGACAGGGCAGAATCCTGATCTTTAATGCCAATGGTATGCCGGTGGGTCAAATACTCCTCCCCGAAAGGGATTTGGGGAACAATTTGCGTTCAACGAGCCTTGCCGTCCATCCAGAGAAAAAAGAAGTTGCCATTGTTGCAGGGAATACCTTGGATGCTCCCTCCAGCGAAGCGGCCATCTTCACTGCCCCTGCTTTTGCCCGGGGGCTGTCTCCCCTACCAGCAAAGAACGATTAATATTTTATGGAATGTGGGGAACAAGAAGATGCAGTCAGGCAGTGTGAGTTTGATGAAATCCTCAGACGATATGCCAGTGATACGCTGCTTATTAAGTGCGGTTATTTGTACATGTCTGCTTTTTACTCATAAAGCGGCCTATCCAGCAATGATGACTCTTTTCAATGATACCGGGGAATGGGAACTGGGTGTATTGGGAGAAGTGAATAACCCAGCGCATGTACTAAGAGTATGCAAAAACTCCAGGGATCGCAGTATTTACAAAGATTCCACAGAATCAATGGCGATCATGTGCATTACCATAAACAAGTTTGCCGGGGAACAAAGTCTTGGCATCTGGAGCGCGGAGCGTCTGGCGTCTCCTGGCCACGCAGTGGAATGCAAGATTTTATCAGGTGATGACTGTCGCGTATTACAGTGCCAGGTAATGAATACAAATATAGGGAAAAGCCATATTGAGTTGCTGAAAAATAAATACGACATCAAAAAATTATTGGATAACCGCCAACTTAAATTAAAAATTTACAAATCGTCGCCTGATACGCCACCAATGGAGCTTGAGTTTGATATAGAGGCTGCCCGACTAAAGGAAGTCGCACCCGAGGTTTGGCGTTATCTTGAACAATAAAGTTTCAGGCAACTGCCTTTAGCATGGAATTTGGCTTTGTATTCATTTTACAAATATTTTAAGGAGAAACAGAATGGCACGCAAAATCTTTTCCAGGCGCGAGGCCCTGAAACTTGCGAGTGTTGCCCTTTGCGCGGCGGCCGCCCCCGTTATTTCAGGAGGAAAAGCGTTTTCAGCAGAAGGCAATACAGGCTCTGATGTCAATTTCCCGCAAAAAACTCCGGTTATCGGCTCCCAAAAAGTTTCCGGCATCCATGTCGGCTCAATTGCGAAAGTATATTTTTCGCCGGTAATCGATTCTGCCATGCTGATAAAGCTTTACAATCTCGTCAACGAGGGCATTTACGGCAAAGTCGCCATAAAATTGCATACCGGCGAAAAGAACGGCCCAAATATCCTGCCCAGAGATATGGTAAAGGCGCTGCAGCGGACAATACCCAATAGTGAAATAGTGGAAACAAACACCCTCTATGAAGGCGACCGCTATACCACAAAAGGCCACAGGGAAACACTTGAGGTGAATGGCTGGACATTCTGTCCTGTCAATATCATGGACGAGCATGGTGATGTGAATCTGCCTGTGCATGCCGGTTTCCACCTCAAGGAAGTGGCTATGGGCAAAGGAATAACAGATTACGACTCCATGCTTGTGCTAACTCATTTTAAAGGTCACGGTATGGGGGGCTTTGGCGGCGCGATGAAAAATATAGCCATTGGCTGCGCTTCCGGCCAGGTTGGCAAACGCCAGGTGCATGGCACTGCCATGAGCGGCAAGGCGGATTTCAGCACCTCGCCCAATAAGGATATGTTTATGGAGCTTATGGCTGATTCCGCAAAAGCCGTGCAGGATCATTTTGGCAGACGTATAACCTATATAAATGTGCTGCGGAATATGTCTGTCAGATGCGACTGCGCGGGCCTCAAGGCGCCCGCCCCCACTATAAGGGATATCGGCATCCTGGCTTCCACAGATTTGCTGGCCATAGACCAGGCGGCCTGTGACCTGGTTTACGCCCAGCCCCATGATGACAACAAGGATCTGGTGGAGCGCATACAGAGCAGGCATGGCCTGAGACAGCTTTCCGCAATGGCGGAGAAAAAGATGGGCAACCCCCAGTACGAGCTAATTTTGGTAAAATAAATATGCCAGGGATCTATAGCAAACAATACTTGAAAATATCTAAAATTTGTTCAGGCTGCAGGGCATGAAATTCGCAAGCAAAGACACTCGTGAACATGCTGTGGCAGCTTATAAATCTGGTCAATATACCCAGACTGATGTAGCCAGGATGTTTGGTGTTCACTATAAAACAATTCAGAATTGGCTGAAGGCGGATGTCGCGGGGCGGGAACAGGTTCCCAGACCAAAAGGCCTTTTAAAACGCATCCTCAATCCTGAAGATTTAAAGAAGATTGATGAAATTATTACTGAAAATCCTTCCACAACCATTAATCTTAATGGAGCGGATAGGGAAAATCTGCACTCCTGAAGTCTATGGGAGAGCTCTTAAAGAATTGGGTTATACATATAAAAAAAACTTTAAGGGCGGACGAACAGGTACGGGAGGATATCAGAAAACAGAGAGAAAAGTGGCAAAAATGGAGCAAGACGGCCCCATACGAACGTCTTGTTTTTCTTGATGAATCTGCAGCAAAAACAGATTTGGCGCCATTGCGCGGCTGGGGCAGGAAAAGATGTTTTGGCAACAAGCCAGGTTCCTGGAAAACGGTAAGGATGCTTTCATTTTTGAGATATGATGGAAAAATGATGGCTTATAACGCAAGAAAGCCTGTAACTTTGGTTAGTTACAGGCTTTCTTTTATAAACATCGGCAAGTTAATTTCTTGCTTTGGCTCCCCGAATAGGAGTTAAACATCTCTTGTAACCTATTGAAAATACAGTATATTTATTAGCAATGACGATGCTCGGCCCCTGATTCGGCCCCTGATATGAAATGATAGAGATAAAATACAGGGGGGGAGGGGGTAGGGAAGTAGGCAAACTTGCGGTTTGAACAAGTTATTCAATCAACTGCTACTGTTTTTATAAACGCGGCTGGGGTTATCGCAATCGCGCATTGTTTCAACAATTCCGCATCACGAGTGACTATAAGGTCAATTCCTGATCGTTCTGCGCAAGCTACTTGAATGGCATCCTCAAAATCGGTTATGATCGAATTCAGCGCAATCCCACATTCAATTTCACCCACAGGCAGAATTGCAAACAAAATCATCAGATTCCGCAGATGCGTTCTAACCGTTGCATCTTGCATATTCTTGCGCAGAAGATAATAAATATCCGCTATGGAATTTCCGCTCAAATGGCCTGAAACGCCATCTTTTTCGCAATACAGAAAGATTTGTTCGGCCACTTCATTAAATGGCTCACGTCCTGTAAGAGCGTCAATAACAATGTTTGTATCAACCAAAATACGCATTTAAATTTTACTCAATCTTTCTTCTCTGGATTTTCCCAAATCGGCGTCCTTGGGCAATATACCAAATAATTTGGAGGCTATTCCCTTTTTGGCGGAAGACACTTTTGTCAGCTTGGCAACATCTTCTCCGTTTTTGGCAATATAGATATCTTCGTTCGCCACCATATTCAGATACTTCTTGGGGTTTTCAACAAGTTCATCAACTGAAATTTGCATATAATTCCCTTATTAAATCCAGCTTAATTACTCTTCATTCAAGTTAACTCGTTATCAGTCTGCATTTATTTATTGGCTCTCAAATGATTTAATATAAAATTCTCGCTATAGCCGTCAACGTTTTTTCGCGGCATGAGCGAAGCGCAATAAATTTTCTCAATTTTTTTGCGTTGTTGAAAAAGTAGCTATTTCAATTGTGAGTTTATTGGCGGATGAAATCAAATAAGATATTTATCTTGTATAGTAATTATGATTAACTCATTAAATTGAGGCATTAACTATGGGTTTACCAGTTTATTAATAAAGAAAATTTAATATGGCAAAAAAAAATGGAGCAAGACATGCTTTTAACACATTTTAATATTTATATTAGGAAATATTCATGTCGTTGGATACTCAATATTATGCATCAACCATATGAGGTAAACGCAACCTATCTATCTTGTATACTTTATATAATTGGCGATTACAAAAAACTGATAGATGATATTATGTTTCAATTAATTATTAATTTGGATGCTGTTTGTAGTCATTTATTCAGATTATGGTCTGTAGGCATTAAAAAATATGGACACCAAGGTAATAGCAACAAAAGACTTGTATGTATATGCACATCCATTGCTTCTAAAAGCTATCCCTTTCCAATCTTTAATTTTTGCGAACATGTTTTCAATTATATGCCTTTGTTCGTATAACTTTTTGTCATATTGAGCTGGATCTTTTTCGTTAGATTTTGGGGAGATACAATCCTTAATTCTCTGCCCATGCAATTGCGCTCGAAAGCTTTTGGAGCCATATGCCTTGTCTGCCACCAAATATTTCATTTTATTTCGTGACACCAATTTTGGGGCAATCTTGATGTCGTGAACCTGTCCGCCAGTTATGATAAAATCAATGGGTTTCGACTCATTATTGCATAGAAGATGAATTTTGCTTGTTATTCCTCCGTGGCTTTTCCCGAGTTCGCGCGCTTGCCCGTCAAATGCCAGGCTGGAGGCAGTCCTATGGGCTTTGGCAAAAGTGGACTCAATCATGGCTATGCATTTCTTTTTTAATTTTTTGGATAGAAAATGCAAAATTCTATGGAAAATGCCCTGTTTGCTCCAGCGTTTGAACCTGGAATAAATTGTAGTCCATTTTCCATAAAATTCAGGTACATGCCTCCATGGGCAGCCATATTTGATTACCCAGATTATGCCGCTAGGGACCGTCCTGTCATCCTTTCTGGGCCTGCCATGACGGGGTGGAAAATGTTTGCGAAATTTATTAAATTGCCTTTTCGAAATAAGAGGTGTTTCCATTTTTTTAAGCCTCATAGGGAGGTTTAAGATTTGGTGGTGGAAACACCTTTTTCTATTAAATGCCTAAAATTTCAATGCCTACAGACCATAGGTGTTATATCAGATTTCAGATATTTCGTATCAGCCTGCGCACTAATATTTGGTTTTTCCGCTAATTCTTTGAGATTTTTGCGTCAGCGGCATACCAGATTTATCATTCATAATGTGCTTCAACTATTTGATATAGTGGTATTTAAATGTGAACTGGGGCCACGAACTTGGGGCCGCGAAGCCACTCGATTAGCAAATTTCTGCCGTGGCCGCAGATTCGGCCCCTGATTTTGTTTGATGCAAATGGCTCGTTGAGGGTATTCGCAGGCTTGCGAATAAAAAATGGCAGGCTTATAACGCAAGAAAGCCTGTAACTTTGGCTAGTTACAGGCTTTCTTTTATAAACATCGGCAAGTTAATTTTTAATCTTGGCTCCCCGAGACGGACTTGAACCGCCAACCTAGTGGTTAACAGCCACCCGCTCTGCCGATTGAGCTATCGGGGAACATCAGGCAAGAAGAGTTGTATGTGAATTGGCGCGGATTGTCAACAAATATTTTCTCAAAAAAACAATTTGCCTGCTTAAGCCTTTTTCCATGCAGGCAGGGCGGCTTGCGGCATATGCGAGAGAATGTTAATTTATGACGGGAGCCAGCATGGAAGTCACCCTTTTATATGAAATCGTAATAATTTTTCTTCTCTCAATATTTGTAACTCTCATCTGCAACCGCCTGAAGCTCCCCGCGACAGTGGGGTTTCTGCTTACCGGCGTTATCTGCGGGCCTTCCGTTCTGGGGGTTGTGCCCGACAGGGAGGCCATTGATCAGGTTGCGGAGATTGGCGTGGCAATGCTGCTCTTCACCATAGGCATGGAACTTTCCGGCGAGGCCCTGAATCGTCTGAAAAAACCTGTCTTTCTTGGGGGCAGCCTGCAAATCGGCCTTACAGTTTGCGCTGTTGCCGCCATATGCATGATCTACGGCCTTACCTGGCAGCTTGGCGTGTTCTGGGGCTGCCTGGTGGCTCTATCATCATCGGCCATAGTTCTGCGCATTTTGCAGGAAAAGGGGCTCTCCGCCACCCCCACCGGCCGTCTCTCCCTGGCCATACTGGTTTTCCAGGATATCATGGTGGCGCCCATGCTGCTATGTGTGCCCTTTCTGGCCGGAACCCTGGACATAAGTCTGGAAAAGGCCTTCTTTTCCGTACTCTGGGTGGTCCTGGCCCTTGGCGGGGTGCTGCTGTTCGCCCATTTTGGCCTCAACCGCCTGATGGAAGCAGTTATGCGCACAAGGACAAGGGAGATACTGCTGCTTACAACCCTTGGCCTCTGTCTTGGCATGGCCCTCCTGACAAGCGCCCTGGGCCTCTCCCTTTCCCTGGGGGCATTCCTGGCCGGACTTTTGCTGGCAAGATCAAAATACAGCATGAGCGTCATTAGCGGCATTCTGCCCTATCGCGATGTATTCATGAGCCTCTTTTTCATCTCTGTGGGCATGATGCTCAACCTGGAATATTTTTGGCAGCATTTTTTCGTGATCATCATCGGCACAGCGCTTTTCATAGTGTTAAAATCCGTGCTCACCCTGCCGGCCGTGCTGGTGCAGGGCTACCCCCTCAGGGCGGCCATAACCACATCCCTCTTTCTGGCGCAGGTGGGTGAATTCTCCTTTGTTCTCGCGGCGCAGGGGCTTGGCGCCGGGCTATTCGACATGCAGTCCTATCAGACTTTCCTGGCTGTGAGCGTGCTTACCATGATGCTCACCCCCGGGCTCATAGCCATCTCCCCCCATGTGGCCAATGCCATTTGCAAAAAGGCCCCCCCACCGGCAACTCCCGAGGAAAATGGCACCCAGGGCGCCCTCAAGGATCATCTCATCATCATCGGCTTTGGCATCAGTGGCAAGCATCTGGCGCATGTGGCCCAGGAATCCAGCATTCCTTACACCATTCTCGAAATGAACCCCGAAACAGTCAACCGGTACCGCGACAAGGAGCCCATAGCCCAGGGCGATGCGACGCAGCCAGTGGTGCTGGAACATCTGGGCATCGAGACGGCGCGGGTACTGGCCATCATCATATCCGACCCGGCTGCCGTGCGCGCCATCACAATAGAAGCCCGCAAACTCAATCCCAACATATACATAGTAGCCAGAACCCGTTTTGTAACAGAGATTGCCACACTTCACAGGCTGGGTGCGGATGACGTCATCTCCGAGGAGTTCGAGGGCTCCATCGAGGTGTTCAGCCATGTGCTGGCCCAATATCTTGTGCCCAGGCAGGACATTGAATCCTTTGGCGCCTATCTGCGCCAGGCCAACTACCGCATGATCAGGCGCATGAGCGCGGCTGTGGATTCCCTGGGCGAGGTGGTGGGGCGCCTGCCGGACATGGGTGTGCAGGCCATGCGTGTAATGCCGGAATCCGGCCTGTGCGGCTTAACCCTGGCCGCCTGCGGCATCCGCCCGGTTTACGGCCTTACCGTTGTCGCCATCATGCGCAATGGCGAAGCCATAGCCTCCCCTGGCGCAGACTTTCGCTTTGCGCCGGAGGACATAGTCTATCTTTTTGGCAAAAAGGAAAAATTCTACGCCATCAAGGCCCTGTTTTCCGGGCATGCCCATAAAGTGGAAAGCCAGGCGGCCCCCCAGCATTGACACATCTCCGATGAACTTTCGGGTGATGATTGTCCCAATGGCACGCTTGACATTTTTGCCTGTTGCTGTTTCTTTTTAAATCTTTGGCTAAATGCGCTTTTAATCCGGTTCAAATATGCCGGAGTTTCCCCATTGCGCCCTGGAGCTGGCAAAGAAGACAACCATCTCTGATATTTATGTTCAGACCGGGGCGAATGGCATAAAAGAGGCTGACTGAATGAATCATAAAGGTCCGCATATATCAATACCACCGGATTATGTGGTCAACCGCATTTTAAAAATCAATATTGATGATTTTGCGGAATGGCCCGAATCCGTGCGCAATCTGGCCATAGCCATTGCGGAAGAGCTATTTTTGGCGACATACAATCCCTTTATTGATCCGGAGATAGTGCGCGAAAGCGTGCGGGACAGATTTGAGCGCGAGGCTGTTTCGCTTGCCCACTACTATGCCACTGCCCTGTCCGAAGGCATAACCATGTTCTGGTCCGCCCATGAGGCGGAAGAGGCCTTCAGGCAAAAGCTCCTGGACGCGCTGGCCTCCATATTGCCGCCAGAATGCATCCGCTCCCAGCCAATGGCTCTGGTGGAAACAGCCACAGATGCCACGGATCTGCGCATGGAGCTGCCCCTGCTTGTGGTGGAGCCGGAGAACACGGAGCAGATAGCCGCCATAGTGCGCCTTGCCAATGACATGAAGTTCGCAATCATTCCCAGGGGTGGCGGCTCCGGCATGACAGGCGGCGCCGTGCCGGCGCGCAAGCGCACCCTCATGGTCAGTCTCACACGCCTGACAAAAATCGGCCCCATTGACCTTGAGAACATGAGCGTGACCTGCGAGGCCGGCGCAATTACCCAGCAGGTGATCAATGCCGTGGATGCCGCCGGCGCGCTTTTCAGCGTGGACCCGGCCTCAAAGCAGGCTTCATCCATTGGCGGCAATGTTTCGGAGAATGCTGGCGGCCCCATGGCCTTTGAGTATGGCACAACCCTGGACAACCTGCTCTGGTGGGAAATGGTAACCCCCACTGGCGAGATCATCCGCATTGAACGCGAAAATCATCCACGCCATAAAATTCTGCCCGATGAAAATGCCGTCTTCGCAGTCAAGGATTTAAGCGGCGGCATCCGCAATGTGGTTCATCTGCGCGGTGACGAGATCCGCCTGCCTGGTCTGGGCAAGGATGTCACCAACAAGGCGCTGGGGGGCCTGCCCGGAATACAGAAGGAGGGCGTGGATGGCATAATAACCAAAGCCGCCTTTGCCATCCATAAAAAACCCCTGTACTCCAGGGTAATGGCTCTCGAATTCTATGGCCGCTCAATGCATCCTGCGGCCATTGTGGTGCGCGAGCTGGTCAATCTGCGCAATCGTATCCGCGAGGAGGGCGATTATGCGCACCTCTCCGCCCTTGAGGAATTTAATGCCAAATATGTGCAGGCAATAGACTACAAGCCCAAGAGCAGCAAATATGCCGGGCTGCCCATATCGGTGATCATTCTGCAGGTGGACGGCGATGACTCCTATCTGCTTGACAAATGCGTGAATGACATCGTGGCAGTGGTGGAACAGCAGGACAATGTCGATATACTTGTGGCGCATGGTAAAAAAGAGGCCGAGCTTTTCTGGGAGGACAGACACAAGTTGTCCGCCATTGCCAAGCGCACATCGGGATTCAAATTAAATGAGGATGTAGTCATCCCCATGGCAAGAATCCCGGATTTCGCGCTATTTCTGGAGCAGATAAACCTTGAATGCGCGGCCACAAGCTATCGCCATGCCATGCAGGAAATTGGACGCCTCCCTGGCTTTCCCATGGAGGATCGAGACTTCAATCGTGAATTTTCCCTGGCCTCGCGGGCTGCCTCCGGCGATATTTCAGCCAAGGATCTCCCGGATAATGAACTGGTGGCCAAGGGCACGGCCTTCATCAGCTCCCTGGCGGAGAAATATCCGCATCTGCAAAAAAAGATCCTGTCAATACTGGCACATATGGAGGCAAGCCGCATCATAGTCGCCAGCCATATGCATGCAGGCGACGGCAACTGCCATGTCAATATCCCCGTCAATTCCAATGATGCCCGGATGCTGGAAGAGGCGGAAGAGACGGCTGCCCGTGTCATGGCGGAATGCCAGGAGATGGGCGGCGAGGTCTCCGGCGAGCATGGCATAGGCATCACCAAGATCGCCTTTTTTGGCAAGGAGAAAATGGATGCCCTGCGGGCCTTCAAGGAAAGGGTTGATCCCAGGGATGTGATGAATCCCGCAAAGCTGGTTTATCGCGAGCTGCCGGTCAAACCCTTCACCTTTTCTTTTAATCGCCTGATTGCCGACATCCGCGACAGCGGCCTGCCAGACAAGGAAACCCTCATCA
Source organism: uncultured Desulfovibrio sp. (assembly GCA_910587035.1). Taxonomy (GTDB): domain Bacteria; phylum Desulfobacterota; class Desulfovibrionia; order Desulfovibrionales; family Desulfovibrionaceae; genus Desulfovibrio. Next base: position 10,865 of record CAJUMQ010000037.1, read on the forward strand.
GCCTGCTGTCATCCATTCAGGTTTGCACCCGCTGCGGCAAGTGCCGCCTGGTTTGCGCCATGTGCTATCCGGAACGCTCCATGCAATATCATCCCCGCAACAAGAACATGGCCCTGGGGATGCTGCTGGAGGCCGTGTACTATTCGCAAATCAACACTGGCCGCATCGATGACAAGCTCCTCAGGCAGCTGCGTGACATAGTTGAGCATTGCACTGCCTGCGGGCGCTGCATGGCAAATTGTCCAGTAAAAATTCCCTCCGGTGAAGTGGCTCTCTCCCTGCGCGCCCTTCTGGAACATGAAGGAGCAGGCGGACATCCCATCAAGGATATGGCCCTGAACTGGCTGTCCCATGACATCGGCAAGCGTGTGCCCAAGGCGGCAAAAATGGCGTCTGTAGGGCAAAAAATGCAGAACAGGCTGCTGGACTTTGTACCCAACAGCCTGCAAAAAAGACTTGAAAGCCCGCTTTTCTCCGATCGCGGCCCCAAAATGGGCTACACAAACCTCTATGAATCCCTCAAGCTGCACAGGGGCTCCGTTTTTGCCCCGGCAGAGCCCAGACCTGGCATGGAGCTGGCCATTTATTTTCCTGGCTGCGGCGGCGCGCTTTTTTATGACCGCATCGGCCTCTCTTCCATAATGCTCATGCTGGCGGCCGGGATTGCTGTGGCAGTGCCGCCCAGACATCTTTGCTGCGGCTATCCCATGCTTGCGGCCGGCATGGATACGCCCTTTGAAGACAACATGGCCCAAAATCGCCAGTATATTTCCGCCATGTGCCGCAACCTCACCCGCCAGGGTTTTGACTGCCGCTGGCTGGTGACAGCCTGCGGCTCATGCCGCTCCGGAATGGAAAAAATGAGCCTTGGCGAGGTCTGCCCCAATCTCAAGCTTCAGGATGTCTCCCAGCTTGTGCTGCCGCGCCTCTCCCTGCCGCATAAGGCCGCCCGTACAGGAGAGAGCCGGGAAAAGCTGCTTTACCATGGCGCCTGCCACTGCGAATGGGCCGATGTGCACAAAATAAAGGGGCAGGCCGCCTTTGCGCGCGCCATTGGCGATTCCTCCGGCTGTCAGGTGGATGTGTCGGCCGGTTGCTGCGGAGAATCCGGCATGGGCTCCATGACATCCCCGCGCATTTACAATGTCCTTCGCCAGCGCAAACAGAACAATCTCAGGGATTATTTTGCAAACGGCTATGAGGGGCCGGTGCTGGTGGGATGTCCCTCCTGCAAGATTGGCATTGGCCGCACATTGATAAACATGCGCGACAAAAGGCCTGTTCTGCATGTGGCCGAATGGCTGGCGGGGCAGCTGGATGGAGAGGACAGGCGCCAGAGCTTCCGCAAAAAAGCCAATGAAACCCGTGGCGAAGTCCGCGTTGTGCCAGTGGCGGGATGCGAGCGGCAATAAGGGCCATCTGTTATTGTCTTGCCGGCGCGGGGCTGATTTTCTGCCTCGCGCCATTTTTCTATGCCTATGGCTTCTGCTTTCCCCGCGGGGATGATTTTGATGAAATCACAAGAGCCATGTTCCTGTTCGATCTGCCAGGCGGCATCTATGAAATCTGCCGCGAATGGCTGTATTGGAGCGGCAGATACACATATCACTTCCTGGCCGTATTTCTGGCAAGATCCGCGCAGAGCACGATACTGGCAGGCATCACCTGCGCCTCCATCCTGCTGCTGTATGCCCTTGCGGCCTGCTGGCTTGCCCGCATGCGCGGAGCAGCCTGGCATGGCGCCCTGATTTTTGGTGGGGCGGCCATTCTGGCAGTGCTTGCCACCTGGCTGTATCCCGAATCCTTCTATATTCTCACAGATGCCCTCACCATAATCCTGCAGGGCGGGCTGTTCCTGCTTTTCCTCGCCTCCCTCTGCCAATTTTGGCGTGATGCGGACACAATGCCCACCAAAAAAGACTGGCTGCGCACGCTGCTACTTGGCATTGTAGCCATTGGAGTCTATGAACATTCCGCATTGGCAGTGTTCTGGACAACAGCCGCGGCATTAATCCTGACATTTTTCATCCCCGCCCAAAAGAATGCCGCCAGCGAGAAAATGGCGGCCTGCGCCCAGCGCAGGAAATGCATATTCAGGCTGCTTTGCTGGTTTTGTCTTGCCTTAGCCTTTTCTTTTCTGGCTCCAGGCAATTTTCAGCGCAATCTTAGCCGGGGCACAAGCCCGGAGCTGCAATGGCGACAATTATGCGCGGTGCCAGATGATTTTATTTCAGCACTCGCGTCCTTCGGACTTGGCTGCTGGGTGCCCGTGCTTCTGTGCCTTATACTGCTTTTCATTGCCCTGTCCCACAAGGAGGATGACACACCTCAACCTGTGCTGCCTTTTACAGTGGTTGCCCTGGCTGCCTTTGCAGCTCTGGGCATATCCATCATAGGCGTGCATGCCTTGAGCGATGTGCCTTTTGACCAATCGGCCAAATTCACATCCAGCTTCAATCTGTATGCAGCCATTGCCCTGGGTTTTGCACTTTTTTTCCCCCTGAGACGGTGTCTGGCAAGGCTGCTCCCCGCCATGAGCCGACTGATGCCACTGCCGGCATTGCTGCTGTGTTTTTTTTGCATCCAGACAACAAACTTTCAGGGCACGGCCATAAATGCCGTCAATGGCACATTGCTTATGGCCGGGCAGTTTCTCGAGCAAAGATACGCATATTTGCATGAACTGGCGCGACAGGCCGGGAGTGCGGCCAAATTGCCCCCCTTTGGCCTGATGGGAGAAATAAGGCATCCTGGCGTCCGCAAGCGGAAGGTGGAGCCCGGGCTCCCTGCCGCCATTGTGGCTGCCGGGGTATTGCCGGTTTTTCCCGTGTTCCTTTTCCACCGCCTTGCGCCTGAGGTGGATGGCTGGCCCAATCTGTGGGCAGCCTGGGTATATGGCCTTGGCAGCATAAAAGCCGTTGACCCGGCCCCCGGCCCAGCCGCCCAGGCGGTACTGGATGGAATCGCGCCGGAACTTGCGCTGCCAGCCGAATTTCACCAAAAAGGCATTCACCAGGCCTGGCGCCTGCAGACCAGGGGCGCCAATCCCACTTTTGCAACTGACTGGATTGTTGTGAAAGCTGCCGAAGGTGCCCCGGACATTACCTTTTTAAGGCCAAATCCTGTAATGCCAGGCAGGCTGGCGCCCCAATGGCTGCAGAAAAAAATGCTTGGCTGTCTGTTGCAAAAACAAAGCACCGGCACCGGCATCAAAGCCAGGCTGGCCGCGACCCTCATGGCGCCCCTGCGGCAGCAAGTGCGTGACCTGCGCGTCTACAGATGCGGCATGGCAATGCCTGCCGCGCACCCGTGGCCCCAGGCCATTTTTGCGAGCATCAACGGCAAAGACTATCAATGCCTCAGGTTTTACGCACAATGAAGCCAAATTCGGTTATAAGCCAAATTTGAAACACAAGGCGGCAGATATGACATTCAGTCAGAGTGTGCGCACATGTCTCGTACGAAAATACTTTTTTGTATTTAAAGGACGTGCCTGCAGATCGGAGTTCTGGTGGTTCATGCTCTTCATAGGCCTGGTAAATCTTGTCTCCGGCATGGCGCTCACGCTTCTGCCCCGGACATGGGCCCTGAGCATCTCCCTGGCCATATCATTGATGTTGCTGCCGGCCAATTTTGGCGTGACAGTCCGGCGGCTGCATGACCGCAATCTGCACGGCTGGTGGCTGGCCCTGCCCCTGGGCTCCCTGTTTCTCTGGATACTTGGCGGAGGAGGAACTCAGGCCCAGGCAGGCGCGATTCTCTCTATGGCAATGAACCTTGGCTATCTCGCCCTTCTTTGCATGCCTGGGCAGAAGGGCCCAAACCGGTTTGGAGACGATCCCCTGCCTGAGCCATAGCGGCCTGAAGCATTTTTCCCTGCCGCTATGCTGGAGAAAGTTCTCGAGCATTTGTCGATTGAAAATAGGCGAATGCGAGGCGCTTCTTCTGAAGCGCCCGCGCAAAAGTGTGCGGAAAAATTGAATTTCCCACGCGCCTGTCCCGCTAAGCGGGGAAACGCCAGCGCGTATGGTTGAAACGCGCAGAGCGTTTCAACTGATGAAAGCTCTAGTGTCGCGTCAAGCGACAATAGTCGCAATCCCGATTAGGGATTGCGCGC
>CAJUMQ010000038.1 GCA_910587035.1 uncultured Desulfovibrio sp.
ATTATCTATACCAACCACTCAGGTAGTCTAATTCAACCATTAATTTATTATATTTATCAGGTATTTTCACCTTTCCATAGAGACCCATAGCAAAATACTGCTGAGAAATAATATAATCCATATTCATTTTCATGTTTTTAGCATATTCATCATCACCCTCTGGGTTAAACCAGCTTTTTGATACTTTCAATATCTCCTCTTTTGAATATCGTTTAATAATTTCTTCTCTATCAGGTTCTTTATTAATCATCATTAGAAATGCGATACCCATTTCTTCTTGTGGAGACATCAAAGGTGTTTTCCATGATGGTAAATTTTTATTTTCCATAATCAGCTCCTTATTTCATAGGAGTGATATATAAATATAACTATACTATCTCTCAAATACTTGCTCAACGGGTGAAAGTATTTTACATTTACTGGGCAAGTTCATCAATAATTAGCACTATTTTTATTACACCTTTGCAAATTTGGCAACAATTAGGAGGCAATAATTATTGGTCCTACAACACTGAATCTAGTCAAAGAGATGAACCTCAATTTCAGCGTTTTCATTTGCTTCTCCGGAACTGGACAAGTTTGAAGCAATCGAAGAGAATGCCTGTCAATATTACTCTCTCCCATTGTCCATCCGATAAAAGCTGCCCAGACCTGTTCTTCTGACAAACCAGTGTCTGCTGCAATTTCAGAAAGTATTTTGAATGCTTCTTTCAGATTTGTCTGATTCTTTATTTCATCAATAAACTCCCTCAACGTAGTGAGTTCAAGATGCCTATGCCTCCATGATTGATGGACTGCAACTTTCAGGCTGATGATCTCTGGACTAGCATACAAACCTGTATTTTGATTATTTTTCTTCATCCAGGGCAGCCTTATTGTGGGTATTACCCCACCGCTATTTATGAAGCAGGCCCGCGCCATATTCATGCCATGCCCGTATGCCGGCATTTGCGGCACTTGCTGGATTGTAGGCAACCCCACGATTTTATCCCTTGCCGCTCGCTCATAGACAAGAATGGCCGACGTCAGCTCACTGACAAGCTCATATTTCAATGCAAGAGACAGTTTTTCATCCTCCGATTCAGTTTGCTCCATCTGGCGCATCCTGCCCAGACGCAGCAAATCGGTGTTGGTTGTTTCTTCCCCAGCGTCACATTTGGCATTGTATTCGCGTTCATCAGCCTCCCATACAAGCACAGGGCCAACTTCCGGTTTTGTTGGCAGTAATGCGAATGCATGCACTGTCTCGCCATCATAGATGTATTTGGGCAATTCTGATTGCCAATGTGGCGTCTGTCCCCATTTAATTCTGATATCTTTGGCGATTGCTCCCCGCATTCTGTGGAACATGCGGACAATGGCCTCCGACATATCCTCATTAGGTGTTACAAACTCGCATGCGCCTCCTGTTTGCTCAGCCAGTTCCCGTAGCAGGCTCTCAGCAGGAGCAAAGCCAACACCTATGGCAAATATGCGCTGCCCTGACTTTTTGGCACTATCAAGGATATTTTTTATATCCCATACATCTCCATCAGTGATCAGCAATACTACGGAAGGAAGTTCCTGTCCCGCTGGCTGCTTGAGAGCAAATGTTGCATTGAGGGCTTTATCCATTGAGGTGCCGCCCATATTTGCATCTGTAGCATCTATCATGGCAGACAACCTTGCAATGGTATCGACACTGCATGGCGAAAGCATTTCGGACATATGCTCCACATTGGAGCCAAAACGGCTATATGAAACCAGATCCTCTGATGTGAGCAGAGATAATATCCTTCCCAGCCCTCTTTGCGCCTCCTGAATGCTGCTTCCAGACATGGAGCCTGAACAGTCAACAAGGATTTTCACACCTAACGGGGAACTTTTCATTTCCGGCATTTCGGGCTGGAAGCTGGCCAAAGTCATCCAGCAGTCTTCGTCCTGTATGCATTGAGCATGGGAAGCAGCAGACAGTCCACCCATTATCAGGATAAAATCCCTGTCCAGAAAACCATCTTCATGAAGTGAAAAATTCCTGCCTCCGGCCAACTCCTCAACCCGCACTGTATGGCTGGGGCATGATATATCACCCCTGGCTATGTCCCCATGCAATGTAAGATTGAGTGTGAAAGGATATTTGGCATTCTCATCCACTTTAGATGTCTCATGCGGAGCAAGCCCACCTGGACAATATTCGTTACCATACCTTTCACCGATAACTGTCGGGATGCAAAGCCGCACTCGCCCCTGCTCAAAATTCAGCAGTTTGGCGCAGTGGATTTCCACTGACACGGTTTCACCTGGCTTGATATTGCCCAGATTGGCGGTATAAAGACCTGTGCTGGATTGTTGCAGCATGATGGGTGAATCGCCATCCTTGATTGCTTCCTCGTACTTTGCCTCGGCCTTTTGCTTTTCTACAATCTCGCCTTTGAGCTTTTTACCGCCAATTTCGGCATTCATGCCAAGTAGCGCCGTGCCCCAACCGATAGGGAAGGTATAAATAATTTCCAGAGTCTTATCGGTCTCATTTTTGTACTCCTGACGAATTGCTGATGAAAACAGCAGCCCATCCACATCACCAGTTATGGCTACTGATTTGAGGGCTATATTTTCCCCAGAACAGCTTTTCATGGTACCAAAAGGGTAAGGAGTCTCATTTGGTACTGTATTATTTTGCGGAAAGGGATTGGTATTAGCGGTTTGCATATTTTTACGTCCCCTCCATTTCTTGATGATATAGGAAGTTGCAAGAGTGCCACTGGCAGTCAATGCGATTTTGAGCAAAGCAGAACCAATACCTGGTCTCAAAATATTGGACGTGGGATTTTTGGGATTGAACATATTCAGCTCCATAAATTCGAGAAATTATGAAGATTTCTTATTGCAGGGAATACCGAACGGAATGTCGGTATTCCCTTGCATGAATATATATAGGCTAAGCATGTTCCATGAGACGGAAAGTTTGAAAATAATTTAAATTTTTCGGAATTTTAATGGGTAGTTCAATTCGTATAGATAGCACATGCTAAAGTTTTGTATTGCAAAGGCGTACGAAACCAATCTAAAGCACTCCATACGGGATCAAACTTAGTCGCAGATTTCTTTTGGCAACTGCATTACTCCCCGTCTATAAAAATATTTTCTCAAAAGCTATGACTTCCATCGCATCTTACCGAATTGAGTTTTCATCCTCGAATTGAAATCATATAAAATTATATTCCAGAAACTGGAAATTACGGGTTATTATGTTGCTGATTTTAAAATTTCGTAAAGTCAAAATTTTATCCAACCAGAATCAATTTTATCCAGCCAATGGAGTTTCTCTAAACATTCCTGACGCAGCTTTTCATCTTCTGCGCTCAAAGGACGAACCAAGCTTTTCAGTTTCAAGGCTGTCAGTTTCAATTTGAGCTGTCTGCGCTGAGATTTGCGAAGAAAACTCGTATCAATTATACCATGCGCCATCATGCGACTCCTGAAACTTTATTTGATAATATATCCATTATTTTTTATCAAAGGCAAGCAGTTTTGATTATGCGGTTTTTATTTTTTCGGTAATATCCATAAAAGCTGTAAGCATTCCTGTCTCATAAATGCTTTTCAGTTCAGGCATTTCAAAATTCATGAGGAGGGAGTATTCATTTGATGAATCATTTATCAGGGACATGAGGGAACTGCCATTTTCCAACGTTTTGTAAGTATTGCGTGCTATTTCTACCTTATGCCTGACATTTTCCTGGGATTCCTTTAGATTGTCCAGCCGCCTTTCCAACAACCCATCGTATAGATTGACAATATCAATGGTTTTTTTATTGAGTTTCAAATTTGAACCAATATTAGGTAAATCATCATCCTTTGTGTTCTGTATAAGCCGCTGGGCTTCCATGCAATTAGACTCTGCCGTGAATTTGATCAATGAAAGCTTTTTACGATACATTTTTATATTGTCAAAAGCTGTATCATGCGCAAGGGAATAAGCTTCCAGAGAAATATAATACATACCTGTATAAACTTTAGCCAATTCCAGGTTATTGGCATCAGCTACAAGATCTTTTTCGACAGATTGCTGTATCCGTTTCATATTGTTGGCTATGGTCATCAGACGGATAAGGTCGTTGCCCTCTGCGCTGATGATGAAATAATCAAGCTCTTCTTTTTTTAGATTTAGCGAATGACTGGAAAAAATTTTCAGTATCTTATCCTCAAGCTCATTGATTTGCGAATCATGCTCGAATATTTCTGCTTCCAATTCAGCAATTTTTGCATCTACCTTCAATCTTGTCATTACTAACGGATTTGAAGAACTTGCAGGTGCCAGGAATCTTTTTTGCTTCAGACTTGTTATTTCCTCCCTGAGATCATGATTCTTTTCACGCAGTTTGGCTATGCTGGCAAAGTCCGCGCTTGCTTCCGAGACGCCAAGCAATTCCTGGGCTTCGTGCAAAAGGCGTAAGTAGGCAGGTTCGCGAAAGGTAATTATCTCCCCAAAAGTTCTTTCATATCTCCAGTCGCCATAGCAGTGTATATATAGCCTAATATCAGAGCAGAGATCAGATAGTTTTGCCAGATTTCTATGGAATAAATTGGCTTGATCGTTTGCTTTCAGCTTATTATAGGCCAGATAACCAGTACCACCCAGTACGAGGAGTGTGGTAAGTTGGGGCATGAAAGCCATAAGTTACCACCGCATTTATGAGTTTATTTGGTAAGTAAATGTATTCATCTTTTTATCAATATTTTCGTATTGCATATTTTATAATTCAATTTTTTGATGATGCATGTAAATTTTCCATAAATTCTTCTGTTTGGCCATCACGCAAACATAGAACTCCAAGATAAAGAATTAGGGGTATCGTTTTACGACTTGCTGGTCCTGACAAATCTGCAATACTCCAGACTGCTGTAGCTCCCCACACAACTGGCCCAAGCCATGCAGTTCCTAATGGTAATTTTGATACTATTTGCGCAAGGATTTGTTTTGCTGATTGTAGTCCAATAAATTGAGCAATAATTGATATAATTATAGATTGAAACACTTCTGGTCCAATTGTTTTACCCAAAATTGGTAATATGACCGACAAAAGAAGTTCTTTATTATCTATTATTCTTTTTAAAATAACATCGATATGATGCTTATCAAAATTCATATTCTTTAATACTTCGCGTTGCCTTTCTTCAGGAAGCTTTGCAAATTGTTTATCAATAACACTACCTGAGAAGATTTCAATTCGAGCTTCAAGAGTACTTGCATTACTAATTTGTATTTTCAATAGTTTAGATAGATCATCGATTATTTCATCTACACTTACGCCTGCCGGCTCATAGCCGCGCATTTTTCTTGTCATATACGCAAAATCATTGCTTCCCAAGTACCGAATTTCTCTTTCGATTTTGTGATTTAATTCCAAGGGGATAGTACTTCCTGTATGCCAATTAGTATTTAAACTTTTAAGGCCCTTGTCATCAGTAAAGTTTAAATTCGAGTCAATTATTGAAATCAAAAATTCAGCATCTTCTTTGGTGCAACGATTTAAAATCTCAGTAAGCTGGTAACTCATGAATTTTTCTCCAAAAGTTTTTATTTTAATGGATAAAACAACATACGCAATGCTATCGAGCTTGAACCATTATGCTGATGTAGCTCATTAGCATGCGCTATTGAAGTCGCTCAAATTTTTCATTGGTTGTTGGAAAATACTTAAACTATTCGACTTTTAAAGTCAAACATATAGCTTTATAAGGCTACAAAAACTTTATGTTTCGTGCAAAACTTTTAAAGGAATTTTGCATGAAACTATCTGAAATTGTTGGAAAAAATATTACGCATAGAAGGCAGCTACTTGGCATTTCCCAAAAGGAACTTGCTATCAGGCTCGATATTACCCAAGATTCATTAAATCGCATGGAAAGAGGAAAAATCGCACCCAAAATGAGTAGGCTTGAAGCCATTGCAATCCATCTCAAATGCCCAGTGGCAGAACTATTTCGCATCCACTCAGACACAATCCTTGAAAGGGCAGCGACTATCGCGGATATTATTGCCCCATTGCCGGATTCGGACCAGAAAGCACTGGTAAACTTGTTGGCGGAAACAGTTAGAATCATGCAGAACAAGATTGACTAATCCCTTTTGCAAGCTATATGTTCCAATTTACATCGTAGATGCCTAGTTTTTTTGATTTTTACCGTCTGTCCTTTTAGGGATAGGACGATAAACTTTCAAAACACCCTAGCCCAATAAAAATCTTTATCCACCAGAAAAATACTTTCAGTCCATGACAGTATGGACTGAAAGTATTTTTTTCCCTTGCTTGCATCCGGCTTTGCGATTTATGGAATCGCCATAAAGGGGTGACGCATGGAGAATAAAAAATGCCGACAGGGAGATGGCGGCAGGCTGGTAAGGCTGCTGAAGCTTGTGCGTGACATCAGGATAAATCCAGCCCAATCCCTGCAAAATATCCTGAAGACATATGGCATCTCGCGTTCCCAGTTCTACAATGACAAGGATACACTGGCAGAAATGGGTTTTGTGATTGAATATCGCAAGAGGACCGGTTTTCACATCCTTGAGGACAGGCTCACGCCCATTACAAATTTTAGCCTGTCAGATAGAATTACATTGATATTTGCCCTGGAATCCCTATCGGCATCAGGTGATGGCGTATTGGCTGCCAAAGCCATAGAAATTGGCAGAAAACTTGCTGGAGGTCTTGAATCGCCACTCAGGGAACAATTGCTCGAATGCTTTGACAACGAAATCACCAGAAAAGCTTATGGTGTGCCTCCAGAGATATTCCAAACCCTTACTGAAGCTGTGCGGGAACGCAGGCGCATCAGGATTTTATACTGTCGCAGTGGAGACTGGACTGAACGCTGGCGGTTGATTGATCCAAGGCGCATCTACATGCGGGACCAGGTTCTGTACCTCTATGCAAGAACTGTTGACGAAAATCCCCCTGCCTGGAAGGTATTCAGATTGAATCGTATCCATGAGATCCAGTTGACAGGAACCACTTTCATTCCCAATCCAAGCGAGGATGACGGTTTCTACGAAAGGCAGAAAAACGCTTTCTCCTCCTTCCTTGGAGAAAATACGAGATCGGTCACTATCCGTTTTACAGGGGAAGCAATTCCATATGTCAAGGAACGTTTATGGCATGAGAGTCAAAAACTGGAAGAGCAGGAAGATGGCAGCCTTTTATTCAGCGTATCTGTGGCTGAGCCAATGGAAGTAGTGCGCTGGTCAAGACAATTTGGAAATAATGCCGAAATGCTGGATATGGAGGACTTTGAACAATAAAGGCTATGTACTTTTTACATTTATATATAATAGAAGAAATAAATGAAAAGGAGTAAATAGCATGGGTCAACTGGCTTTTATATTTATTGGCATACCAGTTATTCTTGTCGCGCTAATAGTGCTAAAATACGGCGTCATAATTATTATTTCACTTAGTAAATGGTTATATGCCATATTGGATTATCCAAACTGTCACGATTTGAATGGCATATTCAGGGAAAAAATGGAGCAACTAAAAAAAGCTATCAAGAATTGGCCGAAATTCAAGGGTTATGTTTACGGGCCATCACCATCGCGAAATCAAATCCAGCTTGACAAAGAAAATGGCTATATGAAAACAATTACCTTCAAGCAGGGAGCATGTGAAATTTGCGGCAAGGAATTTATTGCTCTCTCTGACGATAAGTTGGACGAGCTTTCAAGAGTTGTTGTCAATCTTGATGATGACATTGTGATCGAGAAAATTGTCTGCCAGGATTGCCTTGCACATCTCAAAGAAACAACTACCCCAAATTACAGTCGGAAGAATGAACATACATGTACTTCAGCAGCTGAAAGATTCTTTGATATTTTCAGACAAAATAAGTCAAAATAACATATATAAAATCAGGAGGTGTTGTCATGGATTCTGATTGGACAGATAAGGTAGTATTTTGTATCAAGGTTTGCATTGCTCTGGTAATAGTCAGTGCCATTGCTGAATGCATGGAGGATTGAATGACGACATAAATCTTATCATTTATATAACTATGCAGTAACACGCAACTTATAATTTATAAATAAAAAAGAACTACTGACAACAATCAGTAGTTCTTTTTTATTTTTACTGTGTTATTTTTTAAAATTAATTTTTACATGCATGAAATACAATTCTAACAGATAACAAGAGAGGTTGATAAAATTCGATACTGGCATTGAGTTGTTGAACTATAATCTTTTTACGAGGTTACTATGAGTGATACATTTATTTATGCGGCTGATCCAACCGGTAAACTGAAATGGGAATTTATCCCGAATACGCCTGAAGCCAGGACTGATGCGATAAATAGGGGCTTCACGGCATTTTCAACCTACAGTTTCGAAAGCGAACCGCCAAAATCAAATCCAAGAGGACAAATTCCCGAACCTATGCGTTATGGAGATCTCTGGATGGATTTTGATGACAAACAGAATCCTGCCAATGCAATCATGCAAGCCAGAGATTTGCTGTTACAATTTATATATAAGGCTGGGCTGGATCTATCTATGCTGAAAATTTACATGAGCGGAAGTAAAGGCTGTCATATCTGTATTCCCGCAGTAATTTTCGGCGGTGAGAATGGTGATCCATATCTTCCTGAAATTCATAAACAATTTGTAAGAAATCTTATATATTTCTTTCTTCGCATTCACATCAGAGCAGACTGGAGGAATTGTACAATTATTGACAAGCATTTATACCAAATGGGAAAAGGTCAACCACTACGAGAAAGCAACGTTCAACGCCCTGATGGCAGATATAAAGTCGAGGTTTCTGTCAATGAATTTATGGAAATGGATATATTGGAGTTACTTGATCTTCCAAAAGAGAACAGAATGAGTGAAATTCAGCATTCCCAACCCTACAAAAATAGTAGATTATCTCAAGTATATAAAAAAGCAGTTTATTATAGAAATCTTCTCAAAGCAAATCCTTGGGAACATTCAGCTCTTGAAAATTGCACTTTTTTTACACACTGTATATTCGATTATAAGGATTTGGAGGAAGAATGCTGGTTTGCTTTTTTAGGAATTCTAAAAAGTTTGAGAAATGATGGTATCAACTATGCTCAAATTTTTTCCGAAGGACACCCTGAGTATACAGAAGAGGATACCTATAAGAAGTTTATACATGCATCAAAATATCCATTTCCGACATGTGAGTCATTGAGAAAATTTGGATATTGTTCAGATGAATGCAAAATGACCAGCTTATGTAAAAGAAGAGATAACATAAATAAAATACCATCAATAAACAATAATTCATTTATTTTGAGAGATGATGGACTATATTTTTGTCAGGAAGGCGATGATGAACAGGATGCCATCAAAATTTCTTCACCTCTGAAAATATTAGGAAAGGTGAAAAATCCTGATAATAGTGGGTGGTCAAGATTGCTGGAGGTAACGACTCCAGACAACTGTAAGGTTCAAATTCTCATTCCAATGGAAGATTGTGTTGGCAAGGGTGAGCTTGCTATAAAGTATTTGGCCAGATATGGGCTTGAAACTTATACCAAGGATTCCGTCAAGTTGATCATGGCATATATCAGAAACACAAACGGCATGGATATATATGTTCGTACCACAAAAACTGGCTGGCATTCCAATGTCTATATACTGCCCGACGCCCAGTTTGGCTATCCAGAAATGGGCAGAAAATACATTTTTGGAGGCTCAGACGGATTACTTACAGTATCAGGCACTCTGGAAGATTGGTATGAGAATATCGGCAAATATTGTCGTGGAAATTCATTGGCCATGCTCCTTGTTTTATATGCATTGACAGGCCCTGTGTTGCAACTTTGCAATATTGAGGGTGGGGGTCTCCATATCTACGGCTCCTCATCGTCTGGGAAATCTACATTGGCTCTTGTAGCTGGCAGCGTATGCGGAGGAGACAGGAGAACGGGCTTTTTGAGACAATGGAGAACCACTGACAATGCAGCAGAAAAAATTGCCGTCTTACACAACGACAATCTTCTGGTGATGGATGAAATTAGCCAGGCAAAAGGCGATAGTGTCTACCATATGGCATATATGCTCCCTAATGGGCAAGGTAAAGCCAGAATGGATAATAGGACAATAGCCTTGCGTGAGCCGGATTGTTGGACTTTGTCTTTGCTGTCCACTGGAGAGCAAGCGTTGCCAGAAAAAATTGAAGAGAATAAAAAGAATACTTCAATGGCCGGCCAAGAGACAAGAATCCTTGACCTTCCAGTAGATAAGGGCAACGGCTCAAATATATTCCCTGAGTTACATGGCTTTGCCAGTCCAGCTGAGCTTAGTGAACATCTCAAAAAGTATTCAAAATTATACTGGGGCAGTCTGTTGCGTGCATTCCTCGCAAAATTGTGTGGGGAAAATGAAGATGAATTTAGAACCAATATAGAAAGTATTCAGAGGTCTATAATGTATTTTACGCAGAAGATGGATATTGACAATGCCAGCGGCCAAGTAAAACGGGCAGCCCTGAAATTTGGTGTAACTTTTGCCGTTGGGAAATTTCTTTCTGAAACAGGGTTGATAAGTTGGACAATAGATGAATGCTTTGATGCTTGCAAAGAATGGTTTTGCATTTGGATCAACAATAGAGGTGGTTCAGGTAATCTTGAGATAGAAAAAGCTATTAGTAGGTTACTTGAAGTTATTGAACGAGATGGCATAAGGTTATTTGCTGATTTAGATGATCAGCCACAATATTTACCTACAGGGCACCTTGGCTACAAAAAAATAAGAAATGACAAGGTGTACTATTATTTTTCAAAGCCAGCTTTTTCAGATATTGTGGGTAAACCATACATAATACCTGTGAAAAATAAGTTACAAAAATTAGGAATATTAGATTATGACTTTTCCAGCAAAACCTATGAAAAGACAATTCATCCCAAAGGAATTTCAATGAGAGCAATTGGCATAATAATACAAAATGAAGGTAGTGATAAACAAAGTAAAAGTGATAATAATAAAAATATGGATGAAGTTGCTGATACTGTATTCTAGGTAACAATAGAAACTCCCTATTTACAATTTACAATAGGGAGTTTCTTTACTATTCGCACAAAACAATATGTGCAAAAAATACCGAAAAATAAATCTATATCTTTATACAGTTGGTTTGCACAAATGCACAAATGCACACATATCAAAATTACTTATAACCAATGAATCAAATTATAAAAAATATATAGTAATGAGCCATTGATAAATAAACCTTATTATACACTTTTATTCATTATTATAAATATTTTCAAATTTATTTATAGCTTTTGTGCAGACGTGCATTTGCGCAAACTCAAAAATGTATAAGCAGTAAAAGGAAATAAAGGAATTTTATGCACAAAACTATTTGTGCAAATATTTATGTTTTATATGTTATAACATAGATAAGAGCATTTTGTCATATATGTATTTTTTTGTTCCTTATCATCCTATATTATTTTTTCAATTCTTCCAAAGCAAAATGGTACTCAATTTGATTTAGTTCATGTTTTACTAGATTGACCATGATGTTCAAATAGGACTAGATAAGAAAGATGGTTTTGGAATATCAATTTTGCCATAGGGATGCGCAAAAATTATTCCCATTGGCTGCGCGCCACCTGGTCGCTGGGTATTTCCTATAACAGAATAAGCCATATGCAGATATTTAGTGGCATCTCAAAACATATCTGAGTAATGGCTAAATCGAATAAGAATGTTATCAAAAATTACGACTGGCTCTTAGCCGAAAATAAAACGATGCAGAAAGCAATAAAAAAAATCCGCTTTGTCTGGCGTTACTTTGAACACATAAATAGGATAGAGTCTAAGTTACAATTCATTCAACTAGCCAAGTCCAAAGAGTGAGTCAATATTCGGTATATATACTTTCCTGCACAAACAATATGGCTATAAGTGTGAATCAACTTGGTATTCCAGAGAGTTCCAGTTGCCTGAGAAAGCTGCCTTGCGCTGACATGCCGAGTGCGGCATTGTCCGCTGGAGATCGTTCTCAAAGACTATGATAACATTGCCATACTGCGTGTCGGCTCGTCCGTGTCTGGAAGCGCTACCCACTCATGAGATATTATTTATGGTCCTTTCCGCTCCATGCGTAAACTGCTCGATAATGCCAAACTGGTCATGGGGGCCAAACAGCCGAGTAAGAAATGTAAGAAAAATTTCCTTCTTGGCGGCCTCTGTGTTGGCGTTTTTTATGGACTGGCAATACTCTGCTACGAGTTCGTGTCTGGTGGTTGGCATGGCATATACCGTCAAAGATAAAAATATTCGATTGTTCTGGTGATACCCGGAATAGGGGGGTGAGGCAATAAGACAAAAGTAGAGGGCAGCGATAAGCTAGTGTACCATATTTGACGGATGGCGCTGAAGCTCCGTATTTAATGCCTTAAGCCCCATTGGGCATTCCTGAAGATAAGTTGACACTTCGTAATAAATTTACCGTAAAAAATTTCGCTAAGTACATTGCATCTTTCGAAAATCCATCTATGGCGTTGCCATAGATGGATCCGTATAAGATGAAATGAGCTTATAGCAACTTCATATCGAAAAATTTATAATGAAGTCGCACTTGCAAATTGCCTGTCCCATTATCGGCGATTGCCACAATTTTGCAATTAGCAAGAAAATATAACGCATGGTTAACGTCTTGCCGATTCATACCTGTACGCTGCTGGATGGAAGTACTGTCAGTGCCGCAGATGATGAAATCTGTCCTCGATATACCATCAGGTATCCGATGCCAAGAAGTAATTATTTTCATGGCGTTATCATGGGCGGTAAATCCCAAAGGCGAAAATAGATAATAGGCGAACTCTGCCAGTTTTTCAGCTAGAATACGGCCATGATGCATCTCCAGCTTGGTAATAGGCTTTCCTGTAAAATGCTCTGGGTTATTACAGATATGGGCAGCTAAGGCCAATTTACAAGCATTTCCCGGCAATTTTGAAAGAAATTGCTTGAAATAAATGCTATCAGTAACCATACAGCTACATGCTTCCACAAAATTTTCAAATTCCCTCATTGACTGAGGATCGAGAGAAATATGATATTTTTGCCCCGTTGATGCCATCTTAGCCAGCGAGTTGAGCAAATACGAAATTTTTTTACTGTATTGCGCAGACATACTGTCGTCAACGAAGGGATTATTGTACATGAATGCATTGAATGAGTTAATGCATGGTAGTAATCTGGCCATGACTCCACGCATATTCAATTTATCTGATCCATATATTTCCATTGCAATATCAGGTTGAGCGAATATCGCGGTATACAGTGCTGGATGTTTGAGGTGAATAGAATATCTACCCGTCTTTTTTATAAAAGGTTCTTGGCCAAATGTTTTCAAAAACAATTCCAAATCTCCAGTTTTAAGGAATTTTTCAAAATCACTCCCCTCTGGATTCAGAATTAATGCACTTTCATAATTTTGCTGGAGGAATCTCATAAGTCCGTATTCTGTCATCCCTGAAAGTAAAATATTTTTTGATACCATTCCAGTTGTTTGGTTTATTTTCTTGGTATAATTGTCAATCTCAGATAACGCCCTAATAACAGATGAACTATCATTAATATCAATATTTCTTAGAATTTCTCTATTTTTAAATTGGATTATCCTATCCAAAAGCTTTTGTTGCTCACCAGTTAAGCTGTTATTCTGATTGCTTTCATAAGACACAAACGGATCAATCAACCTATCTACAACTATACTTTTTCTTGCACCGGAGTTAGCAAAAATTATTCCCTGTATAACAGAAGATATTACCAGATTTTCTCTTATTTTTATATAAACCATTCCACGTGTTGTTGAATTTATACAAGCTGAAGCGGATAATAACCCACATTCTAAAGATAGAGCAGTTTGGTTGACTAACCAACTAGCAAGACTGTATATCTCTTGATCATACTCTACGAGTTTAAATGGTTGAGGAATTTCATTTTGGTAATTATTTTGACTTATCTCTTTTTGCCTTTGTTCCAATTCACACATTTCACAAACGTACCTGTGGTTCCTAATGAACTCATTTAAATTGCGAGTATAAGTATTGAACATTTGCAATTGATATAAGTATGGATTATTATTATAAGTATACATATATTTATCCGTAGTTTAAAATAGCAATTTATATTCCAGTTAGATAATGAAT
>CAJUMQ010000039.1 GCA_910587035.1 uncultured Desulfovibrio sp.
CCTGCGGCCTACAGCTTAGGAGGCTGTCGCTCTATCCAACTGAGCTACGAGCACATTTGATTTTTTAAGTATATAGAAACTCCGAATATAAAGCAAGAGGCATGCTTACAGTTGAATATTCACAGGGAATGCCAGCCCAATGGCCGGATTTGAGGCAGATTCAACAAGCCAGCCACTGTGGGCAGTAACTTTTTTCATCGCGCCATTGAAGTTTGACATTATCAGCCCTTTGTTTCTTAATCACCGCCGCATCCTGTACCATTTGCAATAATTTCAGCAATCATCCATGTATTATGAGAAAATCCGTTTATTTTAAACTTGTGATTCTGGTGAATCTGCTGCTTGTCTATATTTCCTGGGGTTCGGTTTATATAGGATTCAAATTCACCCTGGAGGTGCTGGGCCCATTCTGGGCATGTGGCGCGCGCATGGTCCTAGCCGGAGCCATTATGGCGGTTTGCCTGATGGCAGCTGGAAAATGGCGCTGGCCCAATGGCAGGGAGTGGCTCAGGGCCAACTGGATGGCAATGTTTCTCGTTCTGTTTGCGAGCGGATTTTTAAGCAAGGGCCAGGAGTACATCACCTCTGGCATGGCAGCTGTTGTATCGGGGAGCACGCCTATTTCAATGCTGGTGGGAGTATGGTTATTTGCGGGTGAAAAAAGACCGACATTGACACAGTTTATTGGCCTTGGAGCCGGATTTTGCGGTTTGCTGCTTTTGGCCACACAAAGTAGCGGCGGCAGGGAAGAGAGCAATCTTCTGGGAATGTTCTGGATTCTCATGGCTACTTTTGGCTGGGTATGCGGCACAATACTCACCAAGCGCATGCCACGCCATGACCCTCTCTCCGCCATGGAATGCTGTGCCCTCTACCTTTTTACAGGTGGTCTCCAGTGCCTGCTGGTTGGGCTAGTCTGTGGAGAAGCGCAAATGATGCGCTGGCAAAATCTGGATTTAAAGGTGGCTATCGCCTTTGGCTGGATGGTGCTGGGAGGATCGATAATCGCCTATTCCTGCTATATGTGGCTTTTGCGGCATGTATCCACAGCAGTTGCGGTTTCCTATGAATATGTTGTGCCTATAATTGGCATTTTCCTCGGCTGGTGGCTGGGGGGCGAAGTTCCCACCAACCGCATGTGGCTGGCATGCGCGCTGATACTTGGTGCAGTCTTTTTTGTGCTGCATACAAATAAGGGACATTCCCCCCGCAAAAGACTGCATGGCAGAAATTTTGACAGTGCCAGCTGAAATATTCATTTAACCAAGTCTGACCGTCATGGCGCCTGCTACCACAAGCAGGATTGCCAGCAAACGCAATGGTGTAAGCCTTTCACCCAAAAAAAGCACAGCCATGATCATGCCAAAAATAACCGATGTCTCCCGCAGTGCCGCCACCAGGGCGATGGGAGCCATGGTCATGGCCCAGATGGCAATGCCATAGGAGCCCAGGCCGCAAAGACCGCCCCCTATGCCGACAACAGCCCGCCCCTTGAGATAGCTCAAATATTCGCGCCCATAACGCATGAGCACATAGATATGCAAAGGGAAGATATTGAGAAAGAATATCCAGCAGGTATAGCTTACACTGTCTCCGGAAAGACGGGCGCCATAGCCATCTGCCAGGGTGTAGCCCATTATCACGAAAGATGTGCGCAAGGAATAGAGAATGCCTTTCAGGCTGCCCTTGTGCCCCAGCCTTTGTTCCAGGGCAAGCGTGAAAATGCCCGCGCAAAGCAGGATAATCCCGGACCATCCCGCCAGCCCCAGGCTGACGCCAAACAGGCTGAGCACAATGGCTGTGAGCATGGGCGCTGTGCCACGCATTATCGTATAGCCCAGGCTCAAATCCGCCACTCGATAGGCCGCGGCCATGCACAGATAATATGTAAGATGGCAGCAGCAGGATACAGCGAGCAGGCCCCAGCTTTCCGGAGCCGGCAGCGGCAGGAAGGGCAGGATGAAGATTGCACCAAGCCCTCCGCCCAGGGCATTCATGGCGGTTTCAAAAAGTTTGTTGGAACCACCCTTGACAATTATGTTCCAGGTGGCATGGAGAAATGCGCCACCAAGCACAAGCAGAATGACAGATAGTGACATGCCAGAGCCTGCCTTTCAAATTGCCACTCAATGATCATTATTATTCCTGCCATCATATCAGGCGGGAACAGGCCAATCTGTATCCTCGCACCAGGGTGCCCGCTTTGGGCTCCCAACCCGGTCATCACATATAAATTATGAAATGATATCTATTTATCCCTGCCACAGCATTTTTTATATTTTTTGCCGCTGCCGCAAGGGCAGGGATCATTGCGGCCAATGCGCGGGGCAGCCTTGGCCGGTTTCTTTTTGGCTGGCTCGCCTGTTGTGTCGCCGCCACCAGAGTAGGAAAGCGCAGCTGTTTCCTCCCTGTGTCTGAACTCGCTCTCGATGGCCTCTCTTTCTGCCGCAAGACGGGCCTCCTCTTCCTCCCGGCTTACCAGCTGGACACGAACCCTTGTCAATGCCCTGAAAACACCTTCCCTGATTTGAAAGAGCATTTCCTGGAACATGTCGAAACCTTCGCGCTTGTATTCCAGCTTGGGGTCACGCTGACCAAAACCGCGCAGGCCTATGCCATCGCGCAGGGCATCCATATTGCGCAAGTGTTCCTTCCAGCAGCGGTCAAGCTCCTCGAGCATGAAATAGCGCTCAATATCCCTGTAGCTGTCCTGGGCTGTTGCCTGCAGTTCACCCAGAATGCCCATGACCAGCTCCCTGGTTTTTTCCTTTTCCGGCAATTGGGGATTATCCTGCTTCAAAACGCGATCAAGATTGAAAACATCACGCAGGCGCGAAAGCACATTGCCCTTTACCTCATCAAGAGTGTCTGGGGGCGCGGAATCGAGAGGCGCATAGGCCTCATCCAGCACATCATCCATAAACTCGGAAAGCACCGGCTCAAGATCCTCCTCGGTCATCAGATCACGGCGCAGGGAATAAATGACTTCGCGCTGCTGATTCATGACATTGTCATAGTCAAGAAGGGTCTTGCGTATTTCAAAATGGTGGGCTTCAACACGTTTCTGGGCATTTTCCACAGCCCTGGTGACCATGCGATTCTCTATGGCCTCGCCATCCTTGAGACCAAGTTTTTCCATCAGGCCCTTAATTCTGTCCGATCCGAAAAGACGCATCAGATCATCTTCAAGTGAAAGATAGAAACGGGATGAACCAGGATCGCCCTGGCGGCCGGAGCGGCCTCGCAGCTGATTGTCTATGCGCCGGCTTTCATGCCTTTCTGTGCCAAGAATATGCAGGCCGCCAAGATCAACCACACCTTCCCCCAGCACAATGTCTGTGCCGCGGCCGGCCATGTTCGTGGCGATGGTTACCTTGCCTGGCTGTCCTGCCTGGGCGACAATTTCCGCCTCCCTTGCATGCTGTTTGGCATTGAGAACATTATGGGGAATGCCGAGGCGGTGCAATCTCTGGGAAAGCATCTCCGATGTTTCTATGGATATGGTTCCCACCAGCACAGGCTGCCCCTTTTTGTGCAGTTCGGCTATTGACTGCACAATGGCGTCATATTTTTCCCGTCTGCTCTGAAAAATGAGATCAGGCAGATCCTTGCGAATCATGGGGCGGTTGGGGGGAATCGACATGACCTCGAGATTGTATATCTGCTGAAATTCCACAGCCTCCGTATCTGCAGTGCCGGTCATGCCGGAAAGTTTGTCATAGAGGCGGAAATAGTTCTGAAAAGTGATGGATGCCAGGGTCTGGTTTTCGGCCGCTATGGTCACATGCTCCTTGGCCTCAAGAGCCTGATGCAGGCCATCGGAATAGCGGCGTCCCTCCATCAGACGTCCTGTAAACTCGTCAACAATTACAACCTTGTCCTCCTGCACTATATAGTCAACATCCCTCTTGAACACCAGATGCGCCTTGAGCGCCTGCAGAATGTGATGCTGCTGGGTGATATTGGCGGGATCAAACAGGTTGTCTATGCGCAGGAGCTCCTCGCAGCGGGCCACACCGGCATCGGTGAGCATGGCTGTGCGGGCCTTTTCATCTATGGTATAGTGGGCTGGCTCAAGTTTGCAGACTATATCATCAATGGAACGGTAAAGACCAACGGATTCCTCGGAGGCCCCGGAAATAATCAGCGGAGTGCGCGCCTCATCAATGAGAATCGAGTCGACTTCGTCAACTATGGCGAAATTATGCCCGCGCTGCACCAGCTGTCCGGCATAGAACTTCATATTGTCACGAAGATAGTCAAAACCAAATTCATTATTTGTGCCGTAGGTTATGTCGGCACTATAGGCAGCTTTTCTTTCCTCATCCTCAAGACCATGGACGATAACGCCGGTGCTAAGCCCAAGAAAACTGTATATCTTACCCATCCACTGGGCATCGCGGTTGGCCAGATAGTCGTTGACAGTCACCACATGCACCCCTTTGCCGGAGAGGGCATTGAGCGCTACTGCCAGAGTTGCCACAAGGGTCTTGCCTTCACCTGTTTTCATTTCGGCTATCTTGCCCTTGTGCAGGGCTATGCCGCCCACAAGCTGTACGTCATAATGGCGCATGCCCAGCACCCGCCGGGACGCCTCTCGCACCAGGGCAAAAACTTCCGGCAAAAGCTCATCCAGACTTTTGCCATTCTCCTGAACCTCTATTTTTAATTCATTCATCCTGGCCGCGAAATCCTCGTCGGCAAGTTTCTCCATATCGGGTTCAAGGGCATTTATCTTGCGAACAAGAGGCCTGGTTTTACGCAAAAATCTGTCGTTTTTGCTGCCAAACACCTTTTTGAATATATATCCCAGCATCTATTCCCCTTGCGACCAGACTTCAGGCCGCATTGAATAAAATTTTGCAGATTGAAAAAACCCCGGCGGGAGATGGGGCGGTGTGCAGCGCAGGGCCTTATGCGGCATGCGCAGTCAGATAGTTTAATTAATTTTACCATTTTTGGCAAATCTGGCTGAAGCTCCAAGCCTGCAAAAAAGGCGCATCCACCGGATACGCCTTTGCATATTTATATTTTTAAAAGCTTCAGGAGCCAGCTTCCGCGCTATTTTCCCCAGTTGCCTTGGGCGCCGGTTTGCCTGTGATGAGCTCGTACATTTTATCGCTTATGCCCTGCAGATCCGGTTTGGCAAACTGGCCGTCTGCGCCCACGCTCTGGCATTTATGGGCCAGGGAATTGGAAATAAGGGATGAGAACATGGCGACAGGTATATCCTTGAGAACGTGATCCTCCTTGATATACCGGCAGAGGGTCAGACCGTCCAGATTGGGCATTTCGATGTCAGAGATTATTCCCTGGACAAGATCCGTTACTGGAATATTTTTTTCCTCGGCCTCTTTTTTATACTCCTGCAGCATTTTCCATGCCTCCTCGCCATCATTGGCCTGGGTCACTTCAAAGCGGCCTTCCTTTTTCAGCAGTTCGGCCACAAGCTTGCGGATACTGACGGAGTCATCGGCATGGATAATGTGAAATTTGCGATCCATCACTATCTGCCCGGCATTCTCATCCATTTTAACAGAAAGAGCAGGATTCATGGCCGCGACTATGGCCTCTGCATCAAGAACGAAAACAACCCGCCCTTCAAGGCGCACCACGGCTGTTATGGAGCCGGCGCTGATTTCCAGTAGCAGTGGGGTTGGCGCCTCCACCTGTTTCCAGCTGATGCGGTGGATGCGCGTGACACCGGATACAAGAAATGCCGTATGGGTTTTATTGAACTCAGTAATGATTATGCGGGGGTCATCGCTGGCGACGCCTCCCTTGTTGAGAAACTTGCTGATGTCAATCAGTGGCACAATACGGCCATCGCGAAAGGGAAATGCCCCCAGCACAGAGGGATGGGGCATCTGCGGCATTGCAGTGATGGGCTGGGACCTTGAAATCTCAACGACCTTGGATACATTTATGCCGTAATATCCGCGATAGCCATCAGCTTCATCGATATAAAACTCAACAAGCTCAAGCTCATTGGTGCCGACTTCCAGAAGAATTTGGGTCTGGGACATCAGTCTGACCTCGCTTTTTGCATTCTGGAAATGAATGCTTATATTACGCTTTAAGCCATAGGGCTGGCACGCAGACAGCCGCCAACGGGTCAATGCAGTTTTTATCGGACAACGTTTGCAATAGATTAGGGAATGTGCGTTTAATGTCAATATCCGCGCAGCCTGACACGTATAGAATGGAGCATGCACAAAATGGAATTTTTGCGAAAAGCCCGTGCAAGAGGCATTGATGCGCCCAATATTATTTGCTGGCTCTGTCTGAGCCTGCTCACAGCATGGGGCAAATTGTGGGGCACAATGCGGCTTTATTGCAAGGGTAGGCTGCTGGGTGTGAATGTTGGCAGCCATGTGCGGGCTCATGGACAGGTCGGACTCATGCGCTGGCCGGGCGGTAAAATAGTCATAGGCGATAATGTCAGCATTATTTCCTCCTGGCGCAGGGCTACCGCATGCGCCCTGAACCATCCCACGCGGCTGCGTGTGTTCGGGCCCGGTGCTGTGATTGAAATTTCTGAAGGGGCGCAGTTGAGTGGAGCCTCCATAACTGCCAGATCCCGGCGCATACATATCGGCAAAAATGCGCTGCTGGGCCCCAACTGCATCGTTGTGGATTCGGATTTTCATGCCCCCTGGCCGCCTGAGCGGCGCATTGATTCGCCAGGCTATGAGAATGATGCCGATGTATTCATAGGGGATTATGTCTGGATAGGCATGAACTGCACAATTCTCAAGGGGGTGCACATTGGGGCCGGAGCCATAATTGGCGCATCTAGCGTGGTTACCCGTGATGTGCCGCCAAATTGTGTTGTCTGCGGCGCGCCTGCCAGGGTTGTGCGCATGGCTGAAGCGGAGCATGGCAATGCTGGCAAATGAAGTGGCCGCCTATGTGGCGGAATTGCAAAATGATGCCAAAATCTCCCCGCAAATTGTGGCACACAGGATTTTTGAAGGCGCTCCGCCAGTATATGCCGATACACATCTGCCCTGGTCCGGTGCCACAACAAGATTGCTCTTTTCCCATGGCATAAACCTTTACTCGCATCAAGCGCTGGCTACAGATCATATCCGCGCAGGCAGATCCATTGTCGCAGCCACGCCCACTGCCAGCGGCAAAAGCCTTATTTACAATTTGCCAGTTCTGGAGGCGTTTGCCCATGATCCGGACATCCGCGCCCTTTATCTTTTTCCGCTCAAGGCACTTGCGCAGGATCAGCTTGGCGCCTTCAACAGTCTTTGCTCGCCCTGGCCAGTGGATGCCCGCCCACAGGCAGCCCTTTATGATGGTGACACCACAGACTACATGCGCCGCAAGATCAGAAATGATCCGCCCTGCGCCCTCATCACCAATCCGGAAATGCTGCATCTGGCAATTATGCCGCATCATGAAAAATGGACCACATTTCTAGCAAATTTGACCTATGTCATAGTTGACGAGGCCCACACCTACAGGGGAGTTTTTGGCAGCAACATGGCCCAGGTTTTTCGGCGGTTGAATCGTATCGCCATGCGTTATGGAGCCGACCCGCATTATATCTTCTGCACAGCCACTCTTGGCAATCCGGCGGAACTGGCCAAAAATCTCATGGGTGGGCCTGCCGAGCCTGTGCTCATTGACAAATCCGGGGCGCCCCAGGGCAAAAGGCATTTTCTGTTTGTGAATCCTGACCAGTCGGCTGCCACCTGCGCCATAAGCCTTTTGAAAAAAGCATTGGATCTAAATTTGCGGGCCATAGTCTATTGCCAGTCCAGACGCATGACCGAACTCATAAGCCTTTGGGCTGGCAGCGGGGAAGAACCTTATAAAAGCAGAATTTCCGCCTACAGGGCCGGTTTTTTGCCTGAGGAAAGACGGGAAATTGAAGGCAGGATGGCATCCGGCGAACTGGGCGTTGTGATAACCACCAGCGCCCTTGAGCTTGGCATTGACATTGGCGGCCTGGATGTGTGCATTCTGGTGGGCTATCCTGGCACAGTCATGCAGACTTTGCAGCGGGCTGGCAGAGTGGGGCGAGCCCAGAGGGAATCCGCAGTCATTATTGTCACCGGCGAAAATGCTATGGATCAGTATTTTGCCCGCAATCCCGATGATTTTTTCAGCCGCCCACCGGAAAAGGCCATTGTAAATCCGGATAATGAGACAATTCTGGCGAAACATCTGGAATGCGCGGCCGCTGAAATGCCACTCTCCGTCAATGAGGCGTGGCTGCAAAATGCATGTGCCCAGAAGGCGCTGGGCCGACTGGCAATGTCCGGCGCCGTTCTGCAGTCAAAAGATGGATCACAGTGGCTTGCTGCCCGCAAGCAGCCCCAGCGCAACGTTGATCTGCGTGGCAGCGGCGAAAATCTCGTAATCCAGGATGAGAAGGGCAACATAATAGGCATCATGGAGGAAATGCGCGCCTGGCGCGAGACTCATACGGGCGCGGTATATATCCACCACGGCAGGAGTTATGTCATAACAGATCTGGACGCCGGCAGAGGTCGCATTATGGCAAGAGAGGAAACCGTGGGCTGGTACACAAGGGCGCGATCCAAAAAGTCAACAGTGATTCTTGAGGAATATGAACGCAGGGCCATGGGCAATGTGCTGGTGTGCCGTGGCAGACTGCGGATAACTGAAGAGATCACAGGCTATGAAAAACGCGCCACCAACGGCAAAAAACTTTTGACGATAATGCCTCTGGAGGTTCCCCCTCACATTTTTGAGAGTGAAGGCATCTGGTTTGTCATTCCTGATGGCATAAGGCTGGAGCTGGAAAAGCGCTTTATTCATTTTATGGGCTCGATCCATGCGCTGGAGCATGCTGTCATCGGCCTGCTGCCCATGGAGGTAATGGCGGACCGTAACGATTTTGGCGGTATTTCCATTCCTCTGCACCCCCAGATCGGACTGCCGGCTGTATTTGTATATGACAGTCTGCCAGGAGGGGCGGGTCTGACCAGGGCGGCTTTCCCGGATGCTGTCAGCCTGCTTGGCACTGTCCTGAAACATCTGCGGGACTGCCCCTGCGAGGATGGCTGTCCATCCTGCGTGCAGTCTCCCAAATGTGGCGCCGGCAACAGGCCGTTAAGCAAGCAGGGCTCCATAACGCTGCTGGAAATGCTGCTTGCGGATGGTAATATGGCCGGGGATCTTCTGGCCAGCCCCAGAATTGACATGATATCCTGCGAACAAGGCATAAATAAGGGCGAAAAGCCGGCTTTGGCGGTTCATGCCAACAATTTCGCTACAGCAGGCGCCCATCCTCCGGATCATTATGTTGTGTTTGATGTGGAAACCAGACATTCCGCAGCGGATGTTGGCGGCTGGCGCAACATGGACCGCATGGAAGTCAGCCTTGCAGTGTTGTATGACAGCAGGGAGGACAGATTTTTTACATATGAACAGCATCAGCTGGATGAGCTTTTTGAACGTATGGCGGCCGCAAAGCTTGTAATTGGCTTCAACAGCCTGAGGTTTGACTATCAGGTGCTGCGCCCCTTTGCAGAAAAGCTGCCGGAGCCGCTGGATCTCACAACGCTCCCCAGTCTGGATCTCTTGCGTTGTGTCTATGAGAGGCTTAATTACAGGGTCAGCCTGGAGAATCTATGCAAGGCCACATTGAATGCCGGCAAAAGCGCCAATGGCCTCCAGGCTTTGCTCTGGTGGAAGCAGGGCAAACTGGATGAAATTGCGCGCTATTGTCAAATGGATGTTGAGCTGACCAGGGATCTGTATCTGCATGGCCTGCGGGAAGGCTATGTGGCATTTACCAACAAGGCCGGCCAGCCGGTTCGTGTGCCAGTGGATTTCAATTTTTCGCCGGCCGGCAAAAATATTGGCTTGTGAGGATGCCATGAATATAGGCAAGGCTGTCAAGAATTGCATATTTACCAATTATGCTGTGATTAAGGGCCGGGCATCACGGGGGGAATTTTTGAGTTATGTCATTTTCTATGTGCTTTTTTTCATCCTATGGGATTGCATGATCATGAGTCTTATCGGCTGGTTTGGCGATATAAATCTCATTGATTTTGTGCTTCTCTACGTGCCATTTGCCCTGTTTCCGCCCCTTGTGTCTGTCAGCTGCCGCCGTTTTCACGATTGCGGCAAATCCGCATGGATGTTTCTGATTCTTCTCGTTCCCATCCTCAATTTATACGGCTTGTGGGTATTGTGCATGACCCCTGGCCAGGATGCGAACCGTTTTGGACCAGTGCCCCCGGAGGTTAGACTGGTGCTCTGAGAAGTCTTGCCGCTGATGAAGCAGGGATGTTTCAGCTATGGCAGATTTCCGTTATCAATCGACTGCCATATTTGCCAGAATTTTTGGACCAAAAATTGCATGTTTCTGGATGTCTTGAGGGAGAGGGTATTTTTTGACATTTGGGGAGAATTTTTTCTCCCATTATAATTTAGCCCATACAGGCAATCCGGAAAGGAGAATGCAATGGAAATTTCGGGAATACGCTCAGCTTTTCCTTTTATGTTCACAGGCACTGAAAAGGAGGCTGCCAGCCGCGCCACAGGTGACACAGTGGATGTGCATGCCCCCCAGCTTCTGGCAGATGATGAGGTTGAGGGTGTGCTCAATGAGACCATAAACATGATAGGCAGCGACAGCGCCACAGCCCTTTCTGTTCATTCCGGCCTTACGGAAAGCCGTGTTTTTGCTTTGCTTGGGGCATAGGCGCTTATCAAAAAAGGCATTAATCCCGGCGTGGATTAATGCCTTTTTGTTATTGTCATAAGCCAGAAATTATTTACAAAGAACCGGGTGCGCGGCGAAATCTGCCCCATTGCTCCCATAAATCATCTTTGTAACAGAAATTCTGCTGCTTTCGCAAAATCTTGCCATTTCTTTACCTCCGGCAGGGATCTAGCGGCCTGATGCCACTCATCCAGATGCCCTGGGTTGTAGAGCAGTCCGGCTTTACAGCCTGCGGCAAGGCCAGCGTGGACATCCCTTAATCTGTCTCCCAGCATCCAGGAGCTGGAAACATCGACACGCCAATCCCTGGCCGCTCTGGCAATAAGGCCTGCCTTCGGTTTGCGGCAGTCACAATCATCTCCGTCGACATGGGGGCAATAGTACCAGGCATCAATGCCTGCGCCAAAGTCCGCAAGCTCCCTGTCCAGGGCTGCCTGCAGGTTTTCGAGATCTTCCCTGCTGAAATAGCCTCGCCCAATGCCAGACTGGTTGCTGACAACTATGAGCAGCCAGCCGGCATCCTTCAACCTGCGCAGGGCATCTTTAACCCCTGGCAGCCACTGCCAGTCCGTCAATTTATGGACATAGCCAAAGTCGCGATTTAATGTGCCGTCCCTATCCAGAAAAATCGCCTTGTTGGACTGTCCAATATTTGACTTGATCCCGTCTCGGCTGGCCATTTATTCAATTTAACCGCATTTTGAATAACCGCATGCCTGACATATGAGGCAGCCTTCCTGAAAGAGCAGATTTTCGCCACATTCAGGGCATTTTTCCTGCTCAATATCAATCTCCCTGCCAGGCAGTGGCGAATTTTTAAGATAGCGTTTTTCCAGCACCCAGGCGATGGCATCCGGGATGGACAACAAAAGCCCCTTGTCCCTGAATATGGGATGCTCTCCGCCAATGCCCTTGATTTGCGCCACTATGTCGGCCACCGCTATGCCGGAGCGCAGGGCCAGCGAGACCAGGCGGCCTATGGCCTCAGCCTTGGCGGTAATGGAGCGCCCGGATTTGCCTATGGTCGCAAAAACTTCAAAGGGCATGCCGTCAACCTCGTTGACGGTAAGATACATGGCGCCAAGCCCGGTCTGCACTTTCTGGGTGAAGCCACTGACAATATCAGGCCGCTTGCGCACTCCGGACTGATGGGGGGCAGGCTCCATCTTTTGCTGTCCTTCCCCTGTCGCCAGCACCTGCAGATTTTTGCAGCCATCCCTGTACACTGTCACACCCTTGCAGCCTTCGCGCCAGGCCAGCTGATAAATATCGTAAATATCCCTGCGGGTGGCGGAATTGGGCAAATTCACGGTCTTTGAGACAGCATTGTCCGTATGTTTCTGAAATGCCGCCTGCATCCGTAAATGCCATTGTGGATCCATGTCCATGGCGGTCACAAAAACCCGGCGCATATCCTGGGGAAGAGCCAGGATTCCCTTTATCGATCCTTTTGCCGCCACAGTCTCAAGCAGTTCCGGACTGTTCATTCCAGCATCGGTTACGGCCTGCTGAAACCATGGATTTACTTCCATCAGCTTTTCGCCATCCAGGATGTTGCGGGTAAAGCAGAGGGCGAAAAGAGGTTCGATACCAGATGAGCAGCCGGCTATAATGGACAGTGTGCCTGTGGGCGCAATGGTGGTCACCGTGGCGTTGCGGTAGGGACCCAGGCCATTTTGAGCATATACGGAAGTCGCAAAGGCCGGAAAAGGTCCGCGTTCTTGTGCCAGCAGGGCGGATGCCTCATGGGCCTTGTCGTTTATGAATTTCATGATGCGACCGCCGGCATCAATGCCCAATTGGGAATCGTAGGCAATGCCAAGCTGATAGAGCAGATCCGCAAAACCCATAACGCCAAGGCCAATTTTGCGGTTTTTGCGCACTGTCTCCGCAATCTGCGGCAAGGGGAAGCGGGAGGCATCAATGACGTCATCCAGAAAACGCACAGCAAGAAATATGATCCGTTCCAGCTCTTGCCAGTCAATGCCCAGGGCCAGAGGGTCGGCATCGCCATTATGACCGGGAACGTAAAAGCGGGAGAGGTTTATGGAGCCAAGATTGCAGGCTTCATAGGGCAGCAGGGGCTGTTCGCCGCAGGGGTTGGTGGATTCAATCTCTCCTTGATCCGGTGTGGGATTGTCCCTATTAATGCGATCCAGAAAGACAATGCCAGGATCACCAGACAGCCACGCCCTGTCCACCAGCAGCTCAAAGAGTTTGGCCGCTTTCATGGTGCCGGTTATTGATCTGTCAACAGGGGAACGCAGCTCAAGATCACCATCATTGGCCACAGCCTGCATGAACTCCTCTGTCAGGCCAACGGAAAGATTGAAATTATTAAATTCGCCCTCTTTTTCCTTTGCCTTGATAAATTCAACTATATCAGGATGATCAACGCGCAGAATGCCCATATTTGCGCCGCGTCGCGTTCCCCCCTGCTTTATTTGCTCAGTGGCTGTATTGAATATCCTGAGAAATGATAATGGCCCGGAAGCCACGCCGCCTGTGGAGCCCACGCGGCTGTCCTTTGGCCGGATACGGGAAAATGAAAAGCCGGTGCCACCGCCGGATTTATGAATCATTGCCGCATATTTGACTGCGTCAAATATTTCTTCAATGGAATCACCAACAGGGAGGACGAAACAGGCGGAGAGCTGTCCCAGCTCCCTGCCCGCATTCATCAGGGTGGGGGAATTGGGCAAAAATTGCCAGGAAACCATCATGTTGTAGAAGTCTCTGGCAAGGGCGGCTGTATCAGCATCGCCATATTTTTGCTCCTGCCCGGCTATGGTAGAGGCCACGCGCCAGAAAAGCTGCGCCGGGGTTTCGCAGATTTTTCCTGTGTCATCTTTTTTGAGATATCTTTTTTCCAGTACGATTTTGGTGTTGGCGGAA
>CAJUMQ010000040.1 GCA_910587035.1 uncultured Desulfovibrio sp.
TGCTACCAAAAGTTATTGCAAAAATCACACCTGAAAATTTGTTACACCGCCCAAAAATCTGGCCCTGGCCAATCTACTATGCCGTCTGAACAGCCTGGACGATGCTGACGGCTGGGCGGATTTGCTTGATACCATATCGCTCCTTTTGTTTATATTGCTATAATTATTGAAGTTGGAACTGATTACGGAAAAGTATTTTTATGTCATATGTTTATCGCTGTAGTAATTTTGATGATAGGAATATTACTATTTTATTTTACGGGAGTAGCTCGTAATTATTAATTAGCCAAAACTATATTTTTAAACAATTAACTAGCTTTTTCCCTAAAAATACCGATATTAAAGAATATAGAATCCATAAACATATCAAATGAATTATAATTGGAAATATTTCATTTACTGATGCTCCTGCCTGGGATGCTCTTAACATACAATTTGCTCCGGGAGTGCTTGGAAAAAACCATGAAATTACCCGCATATATATAGGTATATTACACTCAGGATATAAATTTCCAGTTATAAATACACAGGGGATTGAGGAGGTAACCACAGCCTGGATAACGAATTTTGATGTTTTAAATAGCAGTCCTACCAGAATACCAAGGGCACTTACAGCAAATGAAAAAAATATTCCGCCAGTCAATGTAGCGCAAATATTTTGAAATGAATTTACTCCATGTAATGCAAAGGCGGCTCCCTCAATAAATAACACCCATAGAAAGCAAATTAACAGTATTGGGAGCTGAAGTGAAAATAAATACAATGGATGTTTACAGGCCAAAAGCAATGGCATGGGAGTTGCGGGCTCGCTGAACCATTCATTCATGAGCATCCCCGCACCGCACAACATTAATGTCTGGAATATGATAATAAATACAATGGGAACTACAAAATTTAAATAACCTGCCAAGGTATTATACATGTATTGTATTATCAAATCGGGGGGTTGCATGGAGCTTTGAAGAAGCTCTGTCATTGGGATACCATATTGAGCAAGATGAGCTGCGATAGCTTTAGCGGCAATATTTTCCAATGGTCCTGACACACCAGCCATTGATGTTCTGGATTTAACAATAAAAGCTCCATTGGCTACAAGAGTAATGGCGGTAGGAATATCGTTAAGGGTATCTTTTTCAAAATTTGGCGGAATGGCAATAACTGATGCAACTGTCCCTGCCTTCATGGCATCCACTGCTGTTGGTCTGTTGTCCAGCACTTGAATGACATTTAGTTTTGGCGTTGCCCGTAGATCCATGATGATGTGCCGCGAAAGCGGACTGCGGTCTTCATCAACTATCGCAACATTGATATGTTCCGGCAATTGGGCCATATATGGCCAACAATAATAAAGTGAATAGAAAATGGCTGCCAGCAGAAAAAACGGTGCGCAAGCCATATTTGTGCAACAGGCCCTAAATGTTAATAGAAAACATTTCCAGGGTGAATACTCATTCATGTTTATCAGCTTTTAATAAAAATGATCAAGAAATATACGTGCCGAATTTTCTTTTGAAAAAATAATAGCCGATAAAAAGTGGAATAATGAAAAGTGCAAAAAGTGCTGTAAAAGTTGGCCCCATATGGTTTAATCCCGCATCCAGTGTCCATTGCTGGGCCTGTCCTTGAATAAACCAGGTTAATGGAAGGCATTTGGAGAAAGCGCGCACATATTCCCCCATGGAATCCAGAGGGATGGAAAATCCCGTAAAAGGCAAAGCTGGCGCGGCATATCCAGAAGCTACAACAAGGGCGGAGCGCCAGTTTGGAGCAAGTCCAGTAACAAGTATGGCCATTGCAGCAAAGGCGCCAAGACACAACGCGCCAAGAGAAAACCATACAAAGAGAGAACCCGTGGGAGCAAAGCCACCCTGGCCTGCAAAAAGAGCCATATAAAACAGGAATAAAAAGCAGTAGAGCGCAAAATGTGGAGTAATTTTGCCTAGCAGAGCCGCAGAAAAGCTGCCGCCAGCTGACTTGAGCCAATTTCCTACCGAGTCTCGCCATTCTTCGCGGATTATGGCGGTTACAAAACCCAGCATGGCGCTTACCATTATTACACCTGGCATCAATGCGCCGCCAAGAAAAGCGAGAAAGCTGGTCTGCATATTTCCAAGGGCATAAAAATCTGAATGCACAACATTCACAATCCGTTGGGCGCCAGACGTCCCATTACCGGTATGGAGGGAAGCTGTTGCAGTTTTTTTGATTTTTAATGCTGAAATTATGCCGCTCATCTCAAACTGGAGTGTGCCCGCGACAGCAAAACGTGTCTCATCAACATATAGTGAAACCGAAGAACCGCGGCCCGATAATGTGTCGCGTGAATAGCCGTAGGGCACCACCACTAGCCCGTATATGTAGCCTTTTCGCATGGCGCGCATGGCGTTTTCAAAAGTATTAAAACTTTCCAGGGCTATAGCCCGGTTAGAATTGATGGCGCGTCCTATTTCACGGGAAATTGCTGTCTTGTCATTATCGATAAAAGCGACTGGAACTTTGGTCATCATGCCATCACCGAGCAAACCCCAAACCACGAGCATCCACATCACGGGAATATAAAGACAGAAGATAATCTCCCCGGGGCTTTTGCATATTTCATCCACCTCCCGTTTGGAGGTCGCGCATGTCCTGATAAACCAGGCTTCTGTTTCGTTTATCACGGTGGAATCCTCAACGTTCAACCAAAACACTCATGCCTGGTCTTAGCCCCTCCACATGCTTTACGGGTCGCGCGCGTACTTCAAAAGTTTTCATGTCATAACCGGAATTTTGTCGGGTACTTCGCCAGGTAGCATAATTTGCCCGGGGACTTATATAGTAAATGCTGTAAACTATATTTTCTTTGTTGAGAGCAGGAACACTTGCAGACAGTTTAACACCTATGGCTATTCCCGGCATATCTTTTTCCCTGATGTTGAATGTCGCCCATTGGTCATCAAGATCAACAAGTGTTATAATCGGAAAGCCAGCCCCGGCCATTTCACCTTCAACGAGCACAACCTTGTCAACCTGGGCGGAGAGAGAGGCAAACAGAGTGCGGTCAGCTGTAAGCGCCTCCACTTCTTCCACACCGGCCAGGGCCTCACTGCTCGCATCGCCAGCTGCGCTTTTTTCCTGCCGACGAGAGCCGGTGATGGCAATGTCATATTCCTGTTTGGCTGCCTTTGCCTGCTGGCTGGCTGCAATCCATTGCGTCTGCACTTCATCAAATCGCTGTGTGGCGACAAGGCCGTCCTTGTGGAGAGCCGAGATTCTGCGATATGTTTTTTGTGCAAGATTGGCTGCTGCCTGCGCGCGTTCCCATTCCGCTTTTGCTGCCAATTTTTCCTGAACGCGAGGCCCTTCATCGACCAGGCTTTGCCGCGCTCTGGCCGCTCTTTCCTGTGCCTTTGCCTGTGAGAGTTTTGCCTCAAGCTCGGGCAGGTGCATTTTCGCAACTGCCTGTCCGGCAGTAACAAAATCTCCTTCTTCCACAAGCACTTCAAGCACCCGCCCCGGCACCTTGGATGACACGCTTATAGTTCTTGCCTCCATTTGTCCCTGAATGGGAGGTCTTGGGGGAAACGCGGCGCGCCATATTCCCCATATTATAAAAAGACCAAGACAAAAAAGCAGGATAACCAGCAACCGCGCTCCCAGGCTTTTATGGGGATGGACATGTTGTATAGATACATCCTCTTTGTCAGATATCTCCTTGCCTGAAATGACAGCCTGGTGATTCTCATTCATACTATTTTTCCCAATTGAATTTCTGCCAAATATGGTTATTCATAAAAGTAATCATATTGAAGTGAATTCCGCAACGTGAAACTGGTTTTTTCTTCATGGTCACAACCAGCGCTTTAGAGAGCGTTTCATCAACATCCCTATACCCCACGCCGTGAAAATTCCGAGGCAAAAAAAAACATTATAATAGACAATATCGCAACAATAATTTTCTCGTATAAACCATATGTGGATGCTCTTTCGCCATCATAAATTTCCATATCCGATAGGGAAGTTATATGATTTTCGTTCATGTTATTTTTCCACAATAACTTCATGACGATTAAAGGCGTTCATAAAGTCGTCCATCTTTCCAGCAATTGCATGTAACATGGCGTAGTTCACAATGAATTCAAAAGCCGCCACCCTACGGCCAACTTCAGCTTCCAGCAGCTGATTTCTTGCTTCAGTCATATCCAGCGCAGTTGATAACCCTTCTCCAAATCCACGGCTTTTTAATCTTAAATTTTCCTGGGCCCTTGAAACAGTTGAAGCTGTAAGATTATATTGTTCCCTGGCGTTTTGAGTGTTCAGCCATGCCGTTTCGGCGGCAGTCCGCACCTGATTGACCGCTTCCGCGTGCGCAGCCCTGGCCTGGCGCAAAGTCGCCCGTGCGCTTCTGTAGCTGGACAGGCGGTCTTTCGCATCCCAAATTGTAAGATTTATACCAAGTCCAGCCAGCCATGTCGGTTCTATGGCCGTCTGATAATGCCGAATAAAACTGTATTGGCCAAAAGCGAATATTTGAGGCGACCATGAGCTTTTGGACGCTTCAACTCCCTGGTCAGCCTGCTTTACCCTGGCTTCCACCACGGCTACCTGCGGGTTGTTTGCCACAGCCAGCTCAGCCCAGTGTTTCATAGCTTCAAGAGGTTTTTTCAACACAAAAAGAGGAGTAGTTAATGCGCCAAAATTTTCTTCAAGCATAAGTCTGGCAAGCTGAAGTCTTGCGGTGCGCGCAGCATCCCGCGCTTTTAAAAACTCTCTTTCAGCTGCATCTCTGGCCACCTGAACTCCCATGCGTTCCACACGGCTAATCATTCCCTGCTGTTCAAATTTTATGGCGCGTCCAAGTTCGCGATCCTGCTGGACAAGCATATCCTGGCGTAATTTTTGTACTGAAATCGCCAATTGCAGACCAAAATATTTTCCTATGAGTTCAGCATCAAGTTCAACGCTTTGGTTTCTATGCTGCGCTTTGGCCTCATCCAGAGCGAATTTGCTGGTTTTCTGGATGGCGGGGATTTTGCCGCCTGTAAAAATGGGAAGGGTTCCGCTTATGGAAGCCCGCGGGCCGCTGAAATTATAATTTTCTTCCAGCTGCACCGGCATAGTGCCGAGAGGGGTGGGCACACTTTTGTCGATATCTATTCTTGTTTCACCCCAAATTTCAAACGCTTGCGCGGATATGGTCGGACCATGCAGCCATTTGGTGGATTCCATCGCTTCACGCTTGCTTTGCACATTCCATTGGGCGGCTTTCAGGCTGTCACTGCGTTCATACATGATATTGCGAGCC
Organism: uncultured Desulfovibrio sp.; assembly: GCA_910587035.1. GTDB lineage: Bacteria > Desulfobacterota > Desulfovibrionia > Desulfovibrionales > Desulfovibrionaceae > Desulfovibrio. Next base: position 5,285 of record CAJUMQ010000040.1, read on the forward strand.
ATAAAAAAACTGAGGTTTGAGGACTCGCATAAAGCATTTCCTGCAGGCGCGAGGATTGAAATTAAAATCAATAGAAGCTTTTTCATGGCAACTTAAAATTATAATTTTTATATGGCGGCATACTTGCCAGAATCATTTATGCCTTTAAATCCATGTCCTGGGTTTGGAGCGGAACCAAAAGATGGTTCCGCTCCATTTCATCTCCAGCGCTTTCACGGGCCCGCCACCCCAAAGCGTTGCAGAGATATGTAGCAGAGATTTATTGTTATCTTTTTATTACGCTTACAATATATTTGCCGTCCACAACCTCCACTCCATGATTATCATGTCCAAAACCCGGGAATTGTTGATCAAAGGTTTCCAGCGCCCTCAAATACCCCAGCACGGGGCCTTCTGCCGGCCCTGCGTTTTCACCTGGCATAAGGAGGGGAATGCCCGGAGGATAGGGAACGACCCCTGTAGCAAGCGTGCGGTTGGAACAGTCCGCAAGCCCAACAGTTTCAATTTCGTCACGAATAAGCCTCTCGTATGCCCCCGATGGAGTCATATCTGCCACAGGCAGAACAGAGAATGCTTCTGCCAGGTATCTTGTTGTTTGCAATTTTTTCATGGTTGCGAACATTTCAGCGCACAGGTCTTTTAAACCCATGCCGCGATATCGATCTGGATGGTCATGAATTAGGTTCGGCAACACGCTCTCAAGCGGAATATTGGCATCATAATCTTCCTTGAAACGTAAAAGCGTATTGATTAATGTGCCCCATTTTCCTTTTGTGATGCCAATTGAAAACAGGAAAAGAATGGTGAAATCCTGTGTTTTTTCCACAACTATGCCGGCATTATCCAGATATGCGCTTAATACCGCGGCAGGAATGCCCCAGTCCTCAAGTTCGCCTTTGCGGGACATTCCGGGAGTTGTCACCGTGACCTTTATCGGGTCAAGCATGCAGTAGTTGTCTTCAAGCTCGCCAAAACCATGCCAGTCTTCACCAGGACGCAAAATCCAGCATTCGGGATTTTCAGACAGCAAGTTTTCATCGGCCTGCCAGAAGGGGATTTTGTTGCCATCCCTGTCTGTAACAATGTCCGGCTGCCAGACGTTTACAAACCACTCGCCTTTTTCGGCCATTTTGTTATGGATCCTTCCCATGAGCTTGCGAAAAGCCACAGCCTCATGAATGGATTCATCTGTTAATGCCTTGCCGCCGGCGCCTGCCATCATCCCCGCGCTAACGTCATTTGATGCGATAATGGCATAGTTCGGTGATGTTGAGGCATGCATCATGTAAGTTTCATTGAAACGATGCTTGCTTATTGGCTTTCTGCCCTCACGCACATGAATCATGGATGCTTGCGACAATGCCGCCAAAAGCTTGTGGGTGGACTGGGTTGCAAAAATTGTCGGTTTGTCCTTTCCATAATCCCGGGGATCGCCATGCATGGCGCAGCGGTCTTTATATATGGGATTGAAGCGCGCGTAGCCATACCATGCCTCATCAAAATGCAGGCGATCCACGCTTTCGCCCAACAGCTCTTCAACGCGTTTAACATTGTAGCATAAGCCATCGTAAGTTGAATTTGTCACCGTGGCATGGACTGGCTGGCAATCCGAAGCATTTTTAAGAAGGGGATTGGCCGCAATTGATTTCGCTATGACCTCCCTGTTCATATTTTGAGGCGGTATGGGGCCGATTATGCCGTAATAATTTCGGGTGGTCAGCATATATGTGGGAATGGCTCCCGACATGGTGATGGCGTGTTCAATGGATTTGTGGGCGTTCCGGTCGCAAAGCGCAACTTGCCCACGCGCTACGGATGCCATCATGATGACGCGGTTGGACATTGATGATCCGTTGGTTACGCAAAATGTATAATCGGAGCCAAATACTTTTGCGGCAAAATTTTCGCCATCCCCGATCGGGCCGGAATGATCCAGCAGGGAGCCAAGTTCACCCACGGAGATGGAAAGATCAGAACGCAGGAGATTTTCCCCAAAAAAATCAAAAAAGGCGCGTCCCACAGTGGATTTCAGAAATGCTGTCCCGCCTGTATGCCCCGGCGTATGCCAGGAATATTCATGCACTTTGGAGAAGTTCGCCAATGCCTTGAACATCGGCGGCAGAAGGTTGGCACGATAGCGTCGCAATGCGGCCAGGATTCTTCCCGCGATAAAGTCGGCTGTATCCTCAAAAAGCCAGATGAAATCGCTGGTATCCGCCAGTATTTCCTGAGGAATTTTTGCGGCGTTTTCACGATTTGTGAACAGAAACACCGGCATGTTCTCATTTTTGGCATGCAAGGCATTAATAACCTCGATTGCCTTTTTATGACCAACAAAGTCCTCCATATCCCAATCCAGCAGCAAGCCCTGGATCTCGGCATCCGAGGCAAGCATCAGTATGGCATCGTTTGAGTTGTTCGCGGAGAGGACTGCGACATCACTTTGCTCAAGCTGTGATTCAAGTTTGGCAATGAGCCGGCCGGCAATGTTATCTTTTCCCCACTCGCCATGTGCCAGTAAAATTTTCATGCCCAGGCGTGCCGGGTTTTGTCTTGTGGATATGATCATATTAAGTTCCTTTAATATTTTTCCATGTGAATATTCTATATGTGGACCATCACTCCATGCCCCAAATGTGTGACGGATTATTTTTGTTATCGTTCCATTTGTTTGTCAGTCATCGGTTGCCAGAAAGCCGTTCAGCGTGATTTTGTAATTCTGGAACAAATTGCTCCACATAATTATAGTTGATTGGAGAACGCCATTTATGTGGATGGCCCCCCTCAACAGTAAGCAGGAAAGTAACTGCCAGGACTAATACTGTGACCGCGAAGGATACCCAGCGAATCCATTGAGGGGAAATCCCCCCGGTATGAATGTGGCCTTCCTCAATCTCAAGTTTTCTTGTTATGGCCGCTGAATATAGCACGATAGTTGCTATGACAAAAATAAGAGACCAGCGTGTTTGAGTGCCATCAGACCCGACAAGGGCGGTCATACAGTAAACAGCGCCAATAAATCCTATTATAACGTATAGGAACAATTGGTTATTGGATAACGTGCCATGTCCAAGAACTTTTATGGAAATGCAGGAGTAAATATATGGTAAAAGTGTGAGAATTACGGCAATAGAGGCAAGCTTGCCAAATTGCTGTGATGCTGCCGGAGAAACTGTTGTGAGCACCATAACACTCATGATCATTGCGACAACGAAGAGACCGGAGGCCGGGACTCCTTTTTTATTTATTTTTGAAAAAATATTGCCAAAAAGTCCATCATCAGCGGCTGCTTTTGCGCTTTGCCCGACCAGCAATGTCCATCCGGCAAGCGAACCGAGGCATCCAAGGGCTGCGCAAAGAGCAACCGCATTTGCAGCAGTGGGACCAAGCGCAATCCGCACAGCATCCGCAAAGGGAGCTGATGACAGTGCAAGTTCCTTGTTGGGAATCATGCCCATGATTACGCAGGAGCTGAGGATATAGCATATGGCTGCAATGACCACGCCGCTTATCGTTGCAATAGGAACATTACGCCGTGGATTTTCCACAACTGCCGCAGACACGGATGCGCTTTCGACACCAATAAATGCCCAAAGCGTGAAATTAAGTGTGCCGCCAATTGCGTAAATATCGCTGGAACCCGTAACATTCCATGCCGCTGTAAAGATATCGGGCTTAAACCAGAACCAGCCCAAAAAGGCCACACCGATGATGGGAATAAGCGCCACAGGGGTTGTAAAAGTCTGGATGCGGCCAACAAGTTTGGGCCCCAGCATATTCGCATACGCAAAAAGCCAGATGGTGAAAAGCTGGGCAAAAGCCGCTATCCATGGATTTTTAAGAGCTGGAACAAAGTTGGTCAGATAACCAATTCCGGCTACTGCCAGCCCGACATTGCCGATAACATTGGCCACCCAGTACACCATATTGGTCTGATAGCCCATATAGTCCCCGAATGCCTTACGCGCATAGGCATATGGGCCGCCGGCAGCAGGGTATATGTTTGCAAGTTTTGCGAAAGTAAGAGCCAGAGCTACAGCTCCGACGGTGGTGAGAAGCCAGCCGATAAGGGATATACTGCCAAAAGCCGCGAGATTGGCCGGAAGCATGAAAACCCCGGAACCCATCATGTTGCCCGCCACCATAAACGTGGCGGCAACCACGCCTATTTTATTGGCACTACCCGCATCTTGCGACGAGTTTTCCGCCATTTGAAATCTCCTTATTTACGGCCTGTAAACAGGCGTTTTATAAAAGGAGATCATAAAGGTCCGGAAAAATTTGGGCTATCGCAGCTGCGACACGGAAAGAAAAAAATCTTTTTATATTTGCATGAAACAATAAATGTTAGAGATCTGCCTGTTGGAGCAGCCTGTCCGCATCAAGAATTTGCACACACTCCTGGGTAAAACAGGCAATAATGCCATCCTTTTTTAGCGCTTGAACCGCTCTGGCGAGTGTTGCCCTATGCACGCCCAGGGTCATTGCGCATTCCTCCTGGGTAAGACCTGTGGAGAAACACAAATCGCCATATCTGCGTATGCATAGTGCAAGATAACGACAGAATCTAATCTTGAAATCATCTACATCCAGATATGCAAGAGCCACCTCATATGTCATATTTGAGGAAGCAAGAATTCGCAGGCACAGGTTCTTTAAATGAGGGCAGCTTTCAGGAATAGTCATAATTGTTTTATTATCCACATGCCACAAAATGGAATCTTTACGAACTGTAAATCTTGTAAAACTTTTCTCACCAAGAACTGCATGCGCCAAATTGATGATTGCTCCTGCTTCAAAAATTAAAAGTGAGCGCTGGCGGCCTCCCAAAGTCATAAAATCAGCCCGCAAACTCCCTTTTTCAATACAGTAAAAAGCTGTTGAAGTTTCAGGCTCAAAAGTGCTATTTTTTGCTAACTCAACCAATCGGCCAAAACTTTTAATTTCATTCCACGTAGGAGTATCAAGATTGCTTTCTCCAAATATTCTATGCGAGGCGTATGGGAGAGTTAATTTTTTGTTCATAATTTTAAACTTCTTTTTGCCCGGTTATATCTAGTATTTCCTGTGATTTCTTGTTAAATACAAAATATAATGGTTTTAATATATTTATTTACAATCAAGATATCTCATTGCAGCCGGATATCCTATTAAAATAATTACAGATATGTCTATCAAAAGGACTCCGCCTATAATGTTGACGGTTAGTGTTTCGTTAAAAAATATAACCCCGATGCAAATTGCCGTAACTGGCTCCATAACACCCAATAGGGAAGAAATTGTCGATCCGATTCTATCTATTCCCATAATTAGAGAAATATTTGATATAACGGCAGTAACAAATGCCAGCAAGAAAGCATAGGCAAGCTCTCTAAAACTAATGATAAATTCAAAATGACCTGAAAACCCATTTACAATAAAGCAGGCAATCGTTCCTATCAGCATAACATAAAATGTAACGATAAGCCCATTGATATGTGAAATTTTTAATACTTGTATGCCAACATAGTACAATGCGTTAAAAATACCTGTCAATAAGCATAAACCTATACCGATGATTATTGCATATTTTTGAGGTAATTGGTGATTGCCAACTCCTTGTCCAGGCTCCCAAGATAAAATTGCCACCCCTATTATGGCCAATAATGCCGATATTCCTATATACAAATGAAACTTTTCATGGAAAAATGTAATCATTATTAAAATTACCATAATTGGATAAATAAATTGTATTGTAGCTGAGACACCACCTGAAATATAATTAAATGAATGTATATAACATACAACTGTAAGAAAATAGCATAAACCAAGCGCAATCAATTTAAATAAATCATTAATCCTTACATTAAAATTTCCTTTTAAAGATAGTATAATAATTCCAAGTAGTAATGCAGCCACACCAAAGCGGTAAGTTATTATTGTGGAAACAGATATTCCAGCATGAAGCAATGGTAGCGCAAAACATGGCACAAGCCCAAAGGTACTGGATGCCGCCAGACTTAAAATGAATCCTGATATTTTGCGTTTATTGAAATATGCTGGCGCGTTTTTGCATAATATTTTCATGCCTGCATATTACCAGACTGGCCAGGCATTGCATGTCGCATATGCTACAAGCATTCAAAAAAATGTTTTACTATAGAGGGATAATTTTGATCGTCCTTTTCAGGGTAAGGACATACCAAATATCCCATGTCTTGCCATTATAGGTTTATTCAAGGAAGTCCACTCCAATCCCACCTCACCAAACATTCGCAATAAGCTCCAATGATATTTATTTACCCCCAAATAAAACCCAATTTAAAAGGGGTATTTTGAGGGGTATCAAAAAAATATTCCCCATGAAAAGTTTAATAAATCAATAAGTTATCCTTGAATATCAAACTATGCTACGGAGTTTGCATCTGCCACACAAACTGATGATGAAAACGAGGCTGGCGCATGATGATAAAGGTGTTTCCGCATGGTACGGGCGAAGGCAACAAGCCCACACGCTATCTGGTGAGGGAGGACTATCCGGGACGCGACATAAATCCGCCCAAAGTATTGCGGGGCGATCCGACAATGGCGAGCGCCCTGATCGACAGCATTGACCGCAGATGGAAATTCACGGCGGGAGTGCTGGCCTGGCATCCTGACGACAAGGTGAGCGAGGCGCGGGAGGAAGAAGTTATGAACGCATTTGAGCAGGTTGCCTTTGCCGGACTTGAGCCTGATCAACGCTACATTTTGTGGATGAGGCACACACATGCGGGGCATCATGAGCTGCATTTTGTGATTCCGAAAGTGGATCTGTCCAGCGGCAAGGACTTCAATGCCTTTCCCCCAGGCTGGCAAAAGGACTTTGGCATTTTCCGCGACATGTTCAACCGGCGGGAAAATTGGGCGCGTCCAGATGATCCGGCAAGAGCGCGTGAGGTCATGCCGAAGAATACGGATTTGTTCAAGGTGAGGCTGACGAGATGGGGCAAAGAAGTTAGCGAAAGCGACCGCGACAGGGCCAAAGAGGAAATTCAGGCGCGGCTCAAGGCACTGGCAGATGATGGCCAAATCGGCAACCGACAGGATTTGATTGAAGCCCTGAAAGCAATGGAGCTGACCATTAACCGCGCTGGCAAGGATTATATCAGCGTCAAAACGCCCACTGGCCTGAAATTGCGCTTCAAGGGCGCAATGTTCGCGGAAAACTGGAAACGAACGGATAAGGCCGATCTGGAGGAGTCAGAGGATGAGCGCAAGCGCAAGGTAGTATTGATGGTGAAAAAGATGCAAGGCGACTTTGAGCGGATGATTGGCAAACGCGCCGCCTGTAATGGCAAACGCTATCCGGTAAAGCGCATTGAGCTTGCCGACCATGAGAAACTGAAATTGCCCAAAAAGGACATTGCCAATGTCGCGGACACAGACAGACGAGCAACTTCTGAATCTGCTGAAGAAGCTGGACGGGGATTTCCAGAAGCGGGAGGCAGATTTGACCGCCAGAATGGACAAAATCGAGGGCCAGATGGAAACGATAAACTCGGAATTACAGAAATTGAAAGATATGTACTTGGGAGCCAAAAACTTGTTCGAGAGCTTGCAGACATTCTCGATGAAGCTGAATAACGGCGCGTGAACCAAGCCCAACCTGCAATGCAAGGCGCATGAGATAACAATGGGCAAATTCATACGAATACCTGATGCAGACCTGAAAGCGGCTGGAAAGGCGCTGGACGATCTTCCCGACAAGACACTTGGCAAAACACGGGAGGAAGCCGTTGAAGAGCTCAATGCCCAAATCGTGCGGGCACTGGAGAAAGGCTATACCATCAAGGAAATTACGGAAATTCTTGCAAGGGGCAATGTGAGCATTCCCGCCGCTGTTATCCGGGCAAAGGTTGTCGCCCTGAAATCGCCAGCCAGAAAAAAGCCGGAGACAAAGGCAAAAAGGCAGCTGACACACCCCCGCCCCCTGCCCCGCAGACTGTGCAAGATGCGGAAATGCCGGGCTATTACACGGCTGATTTACCAGATTCGGAGCTATGATTATGAGCGGAAATGTATTTTACATTGGCGGCAGCAAAGGCGGAGTTGGCAAGAGCCTGTTTTCCTTTGCGCTGATTGACTATTTGCTGGAGAAAGAACGCAAGGTGCTTCTTGTGGACACCGACACCGACAATCCAGATGTTTACAAGGCCCACAAAAATCGGCGGTGTAACAAATTTTCAGGTGTGATTTTTGCAATAACTTTTGGTAGCAAATT
>CAJUMQ010000041.1 GCA_910587035.1 uncultured Desulfovibrio sp.
AGTAGCCGCCCCAGCCAAGCTCCATGTAGGCCCACCATGCGCCAAGCACAATGCCGGCAGTGAGCAGAATCCACGCCACCATGATGAATGGCCTTGAAAGGCGAAACCAGGGCGTTTCATCAGGGCGCCCGGCAAGCGCTTGCGCAAGAGCCAGACAGGCCGGCACCGTAAAGCCGGCATAGCCCATGAACAGAAGTGGGGGATGAAAAATCATGCCCGGATTTTGCAGGAGGGGATTGAGGCCATTGCCGTCTGCCGGCACAGGCGTCTGCATCAGGAAGGGATTGCTCCAGCAGGTGAGTACCAGGCAGAAAAAGGCCATATTGGCATAGAAAAAGGCCCAGAACCATAAAAGAACGGCAGGGCTTAAAGCTCTGAATCGCGGCAGCAGGGCGAAGATGCAGCCGCATATGGCAACCATCAGCGCCCAGAAGAGCATGGACCCGGGCTGGCCGGCCCAGAAGGCCGTCAGGCGGTAAAAAACAGGCAGAAAGGAATCCGTGTAGGATGCCACATATTCAAGGCGATAATCCTGCCAGAAAAGACCATGCAGGAGAATGGCGGAGGCCAGCAGCAGGGCACCGCCCACCACATGGGCGCAGGCGCCTGTGAGCGTGGCCTGCCCCGGTCTGCCCTGCCACAGCCGCAAAAGCGCCATTCCGCCGGCCCCTATGGAGAACAGCAGGGCCACAAGCAGGCAGACATAGGCAAAAATATACATTGGGGGAATCCGTCCGCGCCAGTCAGCTGCCGCGATTTTCCTTCTGGTATTTTGATGGGCATTTTGTCATGAGGGTTCTGGCGAGAAAACAGCCGTCGCTGCCCATGACTCCCTCCACAATGACCTCCGCGCCAGCCTTGAAGGCATCCGGCACCATGCCGGCATAGGCTACGGGAATAATCAGGTCCGCATTGTCCTTGTCGGCCAGATTGAAGGACAGGGCATTGCCGCCGCGCCGCAGGCCGGCCGGCTCCACCAGGCCAAACAGGCGCGCCTGGCCGAGTTTTTCCGGCGCCAGCGCCCTTGCCTCGGAAACGTTGAGAAAGTATACGCTATTTTCGGAAAAACCGGCATAGCACAGATAGCCCAGTCCGCCGGCAAACAGCAGAAAGGCGACGATATAGGCCGCGGTGTTTTTTTTGCGCATTTTCCCTCCCGCCCGGCGCAGCCGAAGCGGATAAACCCCTTCCGGGAGTGATTGCCATAAATGATCTATCTGTCTGATATATACATTTTTCATATCCCGCGCAAGCATGGCGCAAAAGCCGCCTTCTTTCTGCTTGACATTGGCGCGAGAGCGGAATTAAAAATTTTTATGACCAAGGAAAACACCACCCCGCCGACTCAGGACGGCCCCGTTATACGCATCAGCCATGTCTGGAAATACTTTGGCCAGTTGCCAGCCCTGCAGGATGTGTCCCTGGATGTGGATCACAAGGAAAGGCTTGTGATCATCGGCCCCTCCGGATCCGGCAAATCCACCCTGCTGCGCTCCATCAACCGCCTTGAGGAGATTGACAAGGGCGAGATCTATGTACGCGGCGAAAATATCAATGATCCCCATAAAAATATCAATCTGCTGCGCCGCAACCTTGGCATGGTTTTTCAGCAGTTCAATCTCTTTCCCCACAAGACCGTTTTGCAGAATCTGACCATGGCCCCGGTCAAACTGCTGGGCCTGGGGGAAGAGGAGGCCGAGGAGCGCGCCCTCTCCCTGTTAAAAAAGGTTGGCATAAGCGACAAGGCCAATGTCTATCCGGCCATGCTCTCCGGCGGCCAGCAGCAGCGCGTGGCCATTGCCAGAGCCCTTGCCATGCAGCCCTCCATCATGCTGTTTGACGAGCCCACATCCGCCCTGGACCCCGAAATGGTCGGAGAGGTGCTGGATGTCATGGTCACGCTTGCCGAAGAGGGCATGACCATGGTCTGCGTAACCCACGAAATGGGCTTTGCCCGCACAGTGGCCGATCGCCTCATCTTTATGGATCAGGGCCAGATTGTGGAAGCCGGCAGGCCGGAAACGCTCTTCACTTCGCCCCGCCACCCGCGTCTGCGCCAGTTCCTGAACCAGATACTTTGATTCGCGCCGCCAGCCATGAAGGGCAAGGCGCCATCGCCGTTGCCGTCAGCGGCGGTGTGGACAGTCTCTGCGCCCTGCTTCTGCTCAGAGATGCCGGCCATGATGTCCTCGCCCTGCATGGCCGCTTTCTGCCCCAGGCCGGGACCGATCCCGCCATCGCGGAGCTTGCCCGCATCTGCGCAAGCCTCGACATCCCCTTTGTTGATGTGCCCCTTGAGCGGATATTCGCCAAAAAAGTGCTCGAGCCCTTTGTCCGCGACTGGGATGCAGGGCTTGTGCCCAACCCCTGCGCCATCTGCAACCAGGCAATCAAGTTTGGCGCCCTTTTGGCAGCAGCCCGCAGGCATGGGGCAACCCGGCTTGCCACTGGCCATTATGCCAGGCTTGCGCAGTCCATCGCTGGCGGGTATCCGGCTCTGGCCATGGCTGGCGACAGAGCCAAGGATCAAAGCTATTTTCTGTCCCTTTGCCCCCCGGCCAGACTGGCGCGCGCGCTTTTTCCCCTGGCGGAACTGCGCAAGGACCAGTGCCGCCAGATTGTCGCGGCCCATGGGCTGCACCCCCCCGCCCCGGAGGAAAGCCAGGATATCTGCTTTATAAAAAATTGCGACTACCGCGCCTTTCTCAACAGCCAAAGGCTGTCTCTGGGGCTGCCTGCGCCTGCCCCAGGCCCAATCCTGCTGCGGGATGCTGACGGCTCCCTGCGTCAGATAGGCAGTCACAGCGGGCTTTGCCACTACACCGTGGGCCAGCGCAAGGGTCTCAACCTGCCATTTGCGCATCCTCTTTATGTGACAGGCAAGAACCTGGCCAGCAATGCCCTGCTGGTGGCCGCAAGGGCGCAGACAGCCATGCGCGCCTGCGTGGCCCGCAGCGCACGCATCCATCTCCCCCCGGACAGATGGCCTGCTACCGTGTATGCGCGCCTGCGCCACCATGGCCCCCTGCTGCCTGCCACGGCATCTTGCGAGGGGCACAGACTGCGCATTGAGCTGGCCCAAACCGCATGGCCCACATCTCCCGGCCAGATCGCCACCCTGTATGATTCCAGCGGCATTGTCCTGGCTGGCGGCATACTGGAAGAAATCCTCTAGGGCATTTGCCGATTGAAAACAGGCAAAATGCCGGGCGCTTCCTCTGAAGCGCCGCGCAAAAGCAAGCGGAAAAATTAATTTTTTCCGCAAAACGCGAAGAGCGTTTCAAGTGATGCATGCTCTGGACAGGCCTCTGGTGAAATTGCCCCTGCGGAACCTTCCTTGCCATGTTTCGCGCGCGGCCTCGCCAGGACCTGCCATAAAAAGGCAATTTTTTGCGAAAATCGTTCCTTGAGCGGAAACTCCATATAAATATATATAATTATATTCACCACATGCAATGCCTTTTTACCGCCCCGCCCGTCACCAGATCAGGCCGGGGACACGAAATTTAATTAATCGGGAGGCAACATGGACAGACGCTCATTTATCAGGGGCATGGCCGGGGTCGCAGCCGGCTTTGCTGCCGTCGCCCACATTTCTCCTGCCTGGGCGGCCGCACAGGAGCCGGCCAATATCCGCAACTACCATCCCGATATGCGCTACCGCCCGCATGGGCTTACAGGCGCATCAGTATCCGCCCTGGGTTTTGGCATGCTGCGGCTGCCCATGCTGGCGGATGGCAAGACCGTGGATGAGCCCAGAGTCATTGAAATGGTGCGCCATGCCATTGATCACGGCCTCAATTATGTGGACACAGGCTATGTCTATCTGGGTGGCCAGAGCGAGGCTGTCACTGGCAAGGCCCTGGCCAATGGCTACAGGGACAAGGTCTATCTTACCTCAAAATCGCCCTGGTGGATCATGGAGAGGCCTGAGGATTTTGACAGATTTTTTGACGAATCCCGCAGACGCCTCCAGACCGATCATCTGGATTTTTATCATATCCACATGATCATGCATCGCGGCTGGAAGGAAAAGGTGGTGCCATTTCGCCTGATTGACAAAATGATGAAGCTGAAGGCGGATGGCAAGATCAGTTATGCCGGGTTTTCATTCCATGATGGCGTGCCCCTGTTCAAGCGCGTTGTCGATGCCAATCCGGATTGGGATTTTTGTCTCATCCAGCAGAACTATCTTGATACTGAACATGAGGCCGGCCTTGTGGGTCTGAACTATGCCGCTGCCAATGGCATGGGAGTCTCCATAATGGAGCCTTTGCGAAACGGTTTTCTGGTAAAACCGCCCAAATGGGTGCAGGCGGTTCTGGATGGCGCAAAAAAACAGCGCCACCCTGTGGAATGGGCCTTTGACTATCTCTGGAACAAGCCGGAGGTGAGCGTTGTGGTCAGCGGCATGGGCTGCCTTGAGAATGTGGTGGACAATCTTGCCTATGCCTCCCGTTCCGCTCCAGGCATGCTTGATGCTGCGGAAGTCGCGGTGCTTGGCAAGGCTGCCAGGCAGTATCGCAGCTATCCCGGCCATATTCCCTGTGTCGGCTGCTACAACTGCATCCCCTGCCCCCAGAATGTGGCCATTGGCTACCTGTTTAACATGGTCAACAACCAGTACAGGGCCGATGGCGATCTTGAGCGGGCGCACAGGCTGGTGAAATATTCCATGTCCCCCATCCAGCGCGGGGACAAGCCCCAGGCCTGCAACGCCTGCGGCCAATGCCTGCCCAAATGCCCGCAGGGCATCAATATCCCGCAGGAACTCAAGCGCCTGCGCGAGGATTTGCGGCTGTAGCATGGCCTATGGACAAGGGCGCCTTTGTTGAAATAGCCTGAAGCCGGTCGCGTAAGCGCCCCGGCAGGCGGGCCATGAACCTTTTTACAGATGTGGAGGGCGGCTGATGCGCTTTTTACTATGCGGATTGCTGGCTTGCATACTGATGCTTCAAAACGGTTTTTCCCAGGCGGCAGATGAAATGATGGCAAAACAGGCAGCGGACGAGGCTGTTTCGAAAACAACAGGCAAACTTCCCATTCAGGCGGACGGCATAACCAGATTGTCATACATCGAAGTCTTTCCTGAATATCTGGATGAATATCTGAAATTCGCCACCGAGGTGGGGGCTGCCTCCCTGCGCACCGAGCCTGGGGTTCTGACCATGTACGCAGTGGCGGAAAAGGACAATCCCTGCAAAATCACCATTCTGGAGACCTACGCCAGCCAGGATGCCTATCAGAGACACATCGCTTCTGAGCATTTTCAAAAATACAAGCAGGGCACCCTGAAAATGGTCAAATCTTTGCGGCTGGTGGACCAGACACCCCTAAATCCCGCAAATCGCCTGGCCAATTTCATGGCAGACAAATAATCTTCAGACCTGGCACGAGCGTGCATGACTGGTGAATTGTCATGTCCCAAAAAAGTTTTTGCTGTTTGCTCTGTTGCACTGGCCTCTTTTTTCTCTTTTCCCTTCTGGATGCCTCCGCGCGGCAGATCCCCGGCCATGATCTGCCTGTGCCGGAGACGGCAAGCCGGCAGCTGCAAAACAAGATAGCCGAAGGGCTGCCTGCCTGGTGGAAGGAAACACCGGCCACAGTTGAGGAGTGGCAGATATTCCGCAATAAGCGGGACGAATCAGCACGCCAGGGTCTCTCGCCGCTGCTGCAGGCCCTGGATGTAAAATATGCCGCTGGCAAAATGGGCGGCGTGCCCGTCTATACAATTTTGCCCGCGCGCATTCCAACCCGCAATGAGAATAGGGTTCTGTTGCATCTGCATGGCGGGGGCTATGTGCTCAACAAGGGCGAGGCTGGCCTTGGCGAAGCCATCCTCATGGCCGCTCTGGGCGGTTTCAAGGTGGTCTCCGCAGATTATCGCCTGGCTCCGGAATTTCCCTATCCCGCAGCCCTGGAAGATGCCCTGGCTGTCTACAAAACCCTGCTCAAGTCCTACCAGCCCGCCAATATAGGCGTTTTTGGCACCTCCACAGGCGGCGGCATGACTCTCGCCCTGATTCTGGCAGCCAAAGCCCAGGGTCTGCCCGTGCCCGGAGCCATAGCCTGCGGCACTCCCTGGACGGATCTGACCAAAACAGGAGACAGCTATTTTACCAATGAGCAGGTGGACAATGTGCTTGGCGGCTATGATGGCTGGCTGCGCAGCGCGGCCAAAGCCTATGCCGGCAGCCATGACATGCGCGAGCCGCTGCTCTCGCCGGTTTATGGAGATATGGCGGGCTTTCCGCCAACCATCCTGGCAGCCGGCACCCGGGATCTTTTTTTGAGCAACACCGTGCGCATGCATCGCAAATTGCGCGAGGCCGGCATTCCCGCGGATCTTGTGCTCGTGGAGGGTCTGTCCCATGCCCAATATCTGCATCTTGGCCCGGATGCGCCCGAAACAGTATATTATTTTCGGCAGCTTGGGGATTTTTTTGAACGCAACCTCAAATAAACACTGTCTCTGCAAACCGGAGCCAGAGTTGCCAGGCAGCCCTTTGCAAAACACAATTAACCATACGATGCCAGAATATGCCAAACGAAGATATTATGAACATTGAGCAACTTGCCCGGGAGCTTCGCCATGGCCTTGTTATAAAGGGTGGCACCAGCGCCCATGCCATGCTCATCCAGGCCAGCCGGGATGCGCAACGCATAACCTGTGAGATAAATTCGGCATATCGTTCCCCCCAGGAAATCCGGGCACTCATGGCCCAACTCACAGGCAGGGAAGTCCATGATACTTTTACCCTGTTCCCGCCCTTTTATACGGATTTTGGCAAAAACATTTTTCTGGGCAAAAATATCTTCATAAATGCCTGCTGCTGTTTTCAGGATCAGGGCGGCATAAGCTTGGGCGATGGCGCCCTTGTCGGCCATCGCGTCACCCTGGCCACCATCAATCATGGCCTGATCCCTGCCGAAAGGACGTATAACTGCCCGGCCCCCATAACCATCGGCAAAAATGTCTGGCTGGGAGCTGGTGCCATTGTGGTGCCAGGCATAACCATTGGCAATGATGCTGTGGTTGCAGCAGGCGCCGTGGTGACCAGAGACGTGCCAGCCGCAACTGTGGTCGCGGGCGTGCCTGCCAGGGAAATTCGCAAAATATAGCTTATGTCCAATTTAAGTGGACATGCATGCCAGTGCCATATGGTGGGAATTGGGACAATTTCAATCGCTACCTAACATAGGTGTTTTGCTCAAAACCGCCTGCAGGTTTTGCCTGGTCGCCTGGCGCCGTTCTTGTGTTGCGCCCGCTAATTTGCTATGTCTGAAAAACCGGCTTTCCGCCGGCACACGCAGGGGAGCCTTTTCACCCTGTCTGCAATGCAAAGGACTGTCATATGCAAAAAAAAACCATGATAAAATTTCCCCGTTGTCTTTCCGCCCTGGCTGTGGCCGCTTTTTCCATGAGCGCCATAGCCTGCGCGGCCAGCTCTCCGCCCCCGCCGCCATCGCCGCAAATGCAGGCGCGTTTTGTGGAAATGGACACTAACAATGATGGCAAGGTAGTGCTGGAAGAGTTCAACGCGGCTTTTCCCAACATGAATGAAAGGGCTTTTGCCGTAATTGACAAAAATGGCGACCAGGGCATTGACCGCGCCGAATGGTTCGAGTTTGTAGCCAACCATGGCCGCAGCCCGGAGCGTGGCGCGCCCATGAACAATATTCCCGGTGACCCGCTTATCCCGCCGCCAGACAGCAATGATCTGCCCCTTGTGCGGCCGCCCATGAATTAGTGCGTTTTCGCGATGAAATTGCGTAAACACCCCGGCAACTGCGCAAGCAGCCGCCCGCGCCGAAAATGAATAGCAGCTGTGCCGCTGCTGAAATTCTGGCAGCGAATTGCATGAAAATATCTATAAAAATAGATATTTTCATGCAATAAATGCCATAGAAGCAGTGCCCGCAGTTTGCGGGCACTCTTTTTGAGATGCCTATGATCGCGCATCTGGACATGGACGCCTTTTTCGCAGCTGTGGAGCAGCTCGACAATCCGGGCCTTAGAGGCCGCCCGGTAATCATTGGCGGCGGCACGCGCGGGGTTGTGGCCACAGCATCATATGAGGCAAGGAGATTTGGCATCCATTCGGCCATGCCGGCCAGCACCGCGCGCCGCCTCTGCCCCCATGGCATATTTATTCACGGCAACCACAAACGCTATTCTGAACTTTCGCGGCGCATCATGGGCTGCCTGCGCGATTTCTCGCCAGTCATACAGCCTGCAAGCATTGATGAGGCATATCTTGACCTCACGGCATACTGCGGCACATGGGACAAGGCGCCAGGCGTGGCGGCAGCCATACAGGCCAATGTGGCGGATGTCACAGGAGGCCTCACCTGCTCCATAGGCATAGCGCCCATAAAATTTCTTGCAAAGATCTGCTCGGATGTTAACAAGCCCAATGGCATTTGCGTTGTTGCCCCCGCCCGGATGGACGCTTTTCTCCAGGCTCTGCCGGTGGCCAAACTGCCTGGCGTGGGACGCCGCATGCAGGAGCGCCTGCTCTCTTTCGGCATCACCACAGTCAGGGAGCTCAGACAGCTGAGCCGGCAGTTTCTGCTGCAGAGTTTCGGCAAATGGGGCGGCGTGCTGCATGATCGCGCCCATGGCATCGATCCGCGCGGAGTGCATGAAAATGCGCCGCCCAAAAGCGAGGGGGCGGAGAGGACCTTTGACGAAGACATCTACGACCACAAACGCCTGCAGGCCGCCCTGGAAATTCATTCAGAGAGGATTGGCAGCGCCCTGCTCAGGCAGGGTATCTCCGGCAGAACCATAACGCTCAAACTTAAATTCGCTGACTTTCGGCAGATCACACGCTCGCGCACCCTTGCGGCCAGAACCAACTCCAGCCAGGTAATCCTGCAAACGGCCTGCGCCCTGCTGGCGGAGGTTTCCCTGCAAAAGCCTGCGCGTCTCATAGGCATAAGCGTGTCCGGATTTGAGCCCCGGCCCGAGCAGCTGTTTCTGCCCGGCTGTCCAGCCTTTTACCGCTGATAGGCGTGGGCAGATATCGCAAGGATGCCCCAAAATGACAGATTGCCCCCCATTTTTCAGCTATGGCCAGAAGGAGCTGGCCCATCTCTCCGCCAGGGACAAGAAACTTGCCCAGGTGATTGAGGAGACCGGCTTCATCAAACGCGCCATCTATCCCGATCCCTTTGCCGGTTTGCTGCGGGCCATAATCGGGCAGCAGATCTCCGGAAAGGCGCAGGAATCCATCTGGGCCAGATTCTGCGCTCTTGGCTGTTCCACGCCCCAGGCGGTTTTAAATCTGGCGGTGGATGATCTGCGCGCCTGCGGCATCTCAGCCCGCAAGGCCGAGTGCATTCGCACCGTGGCCATCCGGTTCGCATCCGGGGCCCTTTCGGAGCCGGAACTTGCCGCAATGGAAGATGCGCAACTGCTGGAACGTCTTGTCTCCCTGCGTGGCATTGGCCCCTGGACTGCGCACATGCTGCTTATATTCACTTTTCACCGCAAGAATGTGCTAAGTCATGGCGATCTTGGCATTCAGCGCGGCCTCTGCGCCCTGCACCACCACAGGGCGCTCACCCCGCAGCTTTGCAACCGCTACCACAGGCTCTACACGCCATATGCCACCATAGCCTCCTTTTACCTGTGGGAGCTTGCGGGGAAAGCAAAAAAGACCGGCCGAGCGCCTGCAAAATCACGCGCCTGACACTACCTTGACCCTTTTGCGGACAAATCGGCAATCTTGCCCGCGGATGTGCCGTCTGCTATGCTGAATGGCAGCCATGCAAACAAAAAAACTTGAAATAATAGGCCAGGCCGCCTGCGGAACTCCGCCGGACCAGGTGGCGCCACTGTACCTTTCCGCCGTGCAGGCCGGCTGGCCATCGCCGGCGGACGACTACATTGACCAGCAGCTCAATCTGCACGAGCTGGCCGTGAGCAACCCCGCAGCGACCTTTTTTCTGCGGGCGGCCGGAGATTCCATGCTGGGCTGCGGCATCCATGACGGCGACCTGCTCATAGTGGACAGATCCCTGGAGGCTGCCCACAATCGCGTGGTCATTGCGGCTCTCGATGGCGAGCTGCTGGTGAAAAGGCTCATCCGCCGCGGCAGCCGCACCTGGCTCGCGCCGGCAAATCCGGACTATCCCGAAATAGAAATCACCAGACGTGAATATGTGCACATCTGGGGTATTGTCACCTATGTACTCCACCGCCTCTCAAGCCGCTAAGACGGGTTCAAATCCCGTTGGTGACGCCAAATTTGGGTATAATAGAGAATGCCAAGGTGTAAAAAGCCTTGGCATTCCTTGTTTTAACGCTCCAATACGGTTTCCCGAAGTGTACCCAAGTCCAGTTGCATCCACAATTTTTGTGGGTATATTTGTGGGCATCGCTGTGTTATGCTCATACCCGATACCCACAGAGATAACATACTGAAATTCAAATCTTTTTGTCCATGTGGGTATCATGCAGTCCAACAAGATGGAGGTAGCGGAAATGCCTTTGACAGATACCCACATCCGCAGTCTGAAACCGGAAGCGAAGCCCCGCAAATATTTTGATGGCGGAGGGCTATTTCTCTATGTGCCGCCAACCGGAAGCAAGCTCTGGCGCATGTCCTACCGTTTTGACGGCAAATGCAAGCTGCTCAGTTTTGGCGATTATCCAACCATCTCATTGAAAGACGCAAGGGCAAAACGCGAGGAAGCCAAGGGACTTCTGACAAAGGGCATTGACCCGTCCGCGCAGAAGAAAAATGCCAGGGAAGCGAGAGCCATAGCCGAGCGTGACAGTTTTGAGAATATAGCCCTGGACTGGCACAAAACGCGGTTATCCGAATTTTCCGCCAAACATCAGGGCACAGTTCTTTACCGCCTGAAAACCTATATTTTTCCGGCAATAGGCAAAAGACATATCGCAAAGCTGGAAGCCGTCGATATTCTGGCCATCGTCAAGCCCATTGACGAGAAAGGCAATAGCGAAACATCCCGCCGAGTGCTCCAGATAATCAATCAGGTGTTCCGCTATGCCGTTGTTTTGGGCAAAGCCAAGCATAATATCACAGCCGATTTGCATGGCGCATTGCGTCCCCGCAAAGTTACCCATAGGGCGGCTGTGCTTGATAAGGACAAAGTCGGGCAGCTGTTACAGGCCATAGATGATTATCCTGGCTATATCCCGCTTGTCTGCGCGCTCAAACTTGCGCCCCTGGTATTTGTGCGCCCCAGCGAACTGCGTTGCGCCCAATGGTCTGAATTTGATCTTGAAGCAAAAGAATGGCGCATACCGGCGGAACGCATGAAAATGCGCCGTCTCCATATCGTTCCCTTATCTGAACAGGCTCTTGCAATTCTGAAAAACCTGAAGCTCTATTCCGGCAATGGCAAGTATCTGTTTCCATCCACCAGAACCGATACACAACCAATATCAGATGCCACCATGCTCAATGCCTTGCGGCGCATGGGCTACCAAAAGCATGAAATGAGCGTACATGGTTTCCGCTCAATCGCTTCCACCCTGCTCAATGAACTTGGCTATAACCGCGACTGGATTGAGCGCCAGCTTGCCCATGGCGACAAGAATGAAGTCCGCGCCGCTTACAATTATGCGGAAT
>CAJUMQ010000042.1 GCA_910587035.1 uncultured Desulfovibrio sp.
GATCTTGATAATACATTATTATTAACAGATACACTATGGGAGGGGTTATTTGTAAATATAAAGAAAAATCCTTTTATTATATTTACAATAATTTGGTATATTGTTAATAAAAAATTACTTAAGCTAAAAAAGCTTATATCAGATAATTCCGAAAATATATCCCTCTATCCATTAAATCCATCTGTTGTTAAATACTTATTAGATCAAAAAAAATTAGGACGAAAAATTTTTTTAGCAACTGCAACCCCCTACCCAATAGCTTTGGAAATTGCTAAAAATATCAATATCTTTTCTGATGTATATGCTTCTACAGAAAATAATAATCTCAAGGGGATAGAAAAGGCAAAGTTGCTTGAGGAAAAATTCGGTAAAAAAGGTTTTGACTATATTGGAGATAGTAAAACTGATCTACCAGTTTTCAATAGTGCAAATAAGGCAATAATTTATGGCTCAAAAACTTTATTCCATAACGTTTTAAAAATAAATCCTAATACAATTACTCTTAATTATACTATAGATCTAACAAACATATTTAATTCGATACTTTCAGAAATTAGGGTAAAGCAATGGATTAAAAATATACTTGTCTTCGTTCCGCAAGTATTAGCTCATGATTTTTCTTTATATTCTTTTTCACTTTCATTTTTAGCTTTTTTAAGTATTTCATTTGCTGCTTCATTTATTTATATCATTAATGATGTACTAGACCTACCTAATGATCGTAAACATCCTATTAAAAGTACACGTCCATTCGCGTCTGGGAAATTAAAATTACAATATGCCCCAATTTTATCTACTGTAATTATATCTCTTTCATTTTTATTCGCTACATTTCTTCCATTTCGATTTTCATTATATCTTGTTTTATATATAATTATAACTTTAATTTATTCTTTCAGATTAAAAAATGTTGTTTTATTAGATGTAGTAGTCTTAGCAGCCCTATATGTTTTAAGAATTATAATGGGGGGCGTTGCAGATGATATTGAAATATCTGTATGGGTACTATCATTTATGAGCTTCTTCTTTCTTGGGCTAGCAATAATGAAAAGAACTAGTGATTTTAAATTTCAAAAAACTGCAAAACAATTAGCTGGACGGCCATATACCAGTGATGATGTCGTATTGTTAGAGATGATTGAAGTATGTTGCTGTTTTGCATCGTTAATAGTGCTATGCATCTATATAGATACAGCTACTTCTCATTCCCAATACGCTTTTCCTGGTTATCTTTGGTTTATTTGTCCGATTATATTTATATGGTATACAAATTTAATATTAAAAGCACATAAAGGTGAAATGCATGGTGATCCCGTACTTTTTGCCATACATGAAAAATCGTCATATATAACAGGGGTACTTATCGCATTTTTTTTTATTATGGCATTGTAATTAATTTTACTATTATCATGTCATAACTATGATACAAGATTATTTTAATTTGTTCTGCAGTACTTGGACAGAATTAATCGGTCGTTTTTTTATGGACCTTAACAGGTTAAGTCAACTTGGCCAAATGCCAAAGGAAGTGCATTTGCCAGGTTTGATCAAAATATAATTATAATAATGTACAGGACTGCATGTCTGTTGCATTGGGAGATATTTCCTGCTCAAGCAGGCCACTATGGATTTCCGCTGCTATATTTTATCGGTACAAAAAGTGTCCATGGAATAGAACCTTTTGTTACTTTTGTGATTTTAGCCAATTGCATTCCTACTTATCTACATATATCTGCATGAATGCTCCAACGTCTCCAAGGAGTCTCCAGAATATTGAGGTAGACCGATTCTCCAGTTTTTTGCCGTAGGTAGGTGAGCTTAAGCCAGAATTGCCAGATTTCTCCTCACAGCACGTCAGTTTCCAAATCTCCTTATTTTCACAAGGCCATGCCACATGGCTTCACCTTCTCCAGATGCCAATTCCTGTCATACCCAAGGATGGAACTTTCCTGCGCCTGGCCATCCCATGCCGTCCCATCCGGTAAAAAAATTTTTATTGTTTAGCATACGCTAGTGTACTTATGCGCTATAATACCCTATAAAGCTAGCATAGTTCACTTAAGGAGGAGCAAGTGAAAAAAATCGCAACCTTGCTGATTGCGGCTGGTCTTGTTTTGGGTGGGGCCACCGTAAGCAGCGCCATTGATTTCAAAATCAGGGGTTCGTGGCAGTTCGCTTTCGACTATGTCGATGGCGGCAGCTTTATGGGCAAAACGCGTCAGGGCCATAAGACCATTGGCAACCAGTGGTCCGCCGTGCGCCAGCAGAGGGACAATTTTGAAGCCATACAGCGTCTGCACCTGCAGATGGAGGCCAGGGCATCCGAAAATCTGGCCGGCACGGTGTTCTTTGAAATTGGCGAGCAGCGCTGGGGCATGGGCAGCCAGGGGGGCGCCCTTGGTGCTGACGGCAGCAATGTTGTCAAGCTGAAACAGGCCTATATTGACTGGACAGTGCCAGACACTGCCCTGAAATTCCGCATGGGCATTCAGCTTGCCTCCCTGCCAGGCTTTGCCATGGACAGCAATGTGCTGGTGGATGATGTGGCCGGCATTACCGCAAACTACACATTCAATGAAAATGTTGGCGTGACCGGTTTCTGGTACAGGCTGCTCAATGACAACTATACAGACGCGGCCAACCCCAACCGCAATGGCTACATGGACAATTTTGATCTCTTTGGTCTTATTGTGCCCATCAAGATTGACGGACTGCAACTCACTCCCTGGGGGATGGCTGGAGGGCTTGGTCCTGACAGCCTTAATCTGCGCACAAGAGCCATGGCAGATGGCAGCGGCGGCTCCCAGTTCTATCTCGGCAGCAATCCCCTCAATCAGGCCATAGATGGCCAGCAGCTGCGCGATGGCCTTTTCCCTGCAGCCTTCACCACCAGCCGCCAGAACAAGATACTTTCCAGCGAGTACAGCACTGTCTGGTGGGGCGGACTGACAGGCAAGTGGACACAGTTCGATCCCTTCCGCATTTCCTTTGACTTCACTTATGGCAGCGTTGACCATAACCGGGAATATCTCAACCGCCAGGGCTGGTTTGGCATGCTGCTGGCCGAATATGCCA
The DNA here is from genome assembly GCA_910587035.1 of uncultured Desulfovibrio sp. Classification (GTDB taxonomy): domain Bacteria; phylum Desulfobacterota; class Desulfovibrionia; order Desulfovibrionales; family Desulfovibrionaceae; genus Desulfovibrio. The sequence goes on from CAJUMQ010000042.1 coordinate 3,076, forward strand.
TGGATTGGGGCCTGCCTGGTCTGTATGGCTGGTACATGAGCGGCGATGACGACGACCCACATAACGGTTCCGAGCGCATGCCCTATCTGGCCACCAGCAACAGCTGGCGCAACACTCTGTCCACTTTCGGCTTCCGTGGCAATCCGATCATGGGCGGCGGCAAGGGCGAAATCAACGTCAACCCCACAGGCACCTGGGGCGTTGGCGCGCGCATTCGCAACCTCAAGCCCTACGAGTACAAAAAACTTAGCCACACCATAGTCTTCAACGTCTTTGGCGGCACCAACAGCCCCAAGATGGCCAACTACATCACAGGCCGCCATGGAGACACTGTGGACGGGCGAAATCTCTACCGCAACAATACGGACTTCAACTCGTTTGGCACATATCTCACAACCAATGACACCGGTCTGGAAATAAACTTTGACACCAGATGGCAGGCTGAGGAAAATCTGCAAATTCTCCTCAATACCGGCTATATTCATCTCTGGCTGGATGAAGGGACCTGGGGCCGGTATGGCAATCTCAAGGGCAAAAGTCTGAATTACAAGGATGCCTGGGAGGCAACCCTGAACGTTGTCTACTCTTTTTAATCTGTTACGGGCATGAGCAGCCGCAGCCCTGGTCTCTGGCCGGGCTGCGGCGGGGGGAGCTCACATTGCCCACAAAAAGAGGTGGAGCGCATGGTTTCCAAACCATGTGAGCCTTTGTCTGGGCAGAGTATTTGCGCCAATCTTGAGCATATACAGGCCTGCATGCAGGATGGCCTGCAGCAAATCCGCGCAAATGGCGAGACGATCATTCTTGAAAGAGGTGCCACACTGAACCATGAGCGGCTATTCCTTCTGGAAAGCGGCAAAATGGCGCTGCGCCTTGCCAGTCCGCGCGGTGAGACCATATCCGTATTTTATCACAGCGCCGGCCAGCTGGTTAATTTCATGCCCCTGCTTGTGCGCTGCTTCCCCATCGACGAGAAGCTGCTGAAAAGGAAACTGCCGGGGCACATGTTTCACATCAAGGCGCTTGAGGAATGCAGGCTGCTGTCCATAGACAATGACTGGTTCATGAACGGCCTGATCCGCAATGAGGCAATCAGCGCCCTTGCGCTGTATTCATGCATAGTCAATCTGATCAATGTCTATGCTCGGGCCTATAACTGCCCAATTTTATCCAATGCCCAGAGGATTTGCCGCATGATTTTGTCCCATACGGATGACAATCCCAGGAATCCCATCCCCCTCTATCTCACTCATGCGGAAATCTCCAGCTATTTGTCCATTCATCCCATTACAGTTTCCAAAATTTTTGGCAGACTGCGTAATCTGGGAATAATCCGCAAAAAGAGCGGCATGCTTGTGATTGAAAAAATCGACGAGCTGCGCGCCATTGCGGGTGGTTTGAAAAGCATTTCTTATTAAACAGCACGGGCTGCATATATGCCATCCATATCCAGCCCGATAACAGCATTTTTTCACAATTAATTTGTGAAAAGGGGGTTCTTCATGGCCGCACCAGCGCAGACTGCCGGACAATCGCCCCTGACAAGGGCAGTGGTGGCGATTATCGGCCTGCTTATCATTTTTGGTTTTGGGGCCCTGCCGCCCATTGAGCCCATCACACCCATGGGCATGAAAGTGCTTGGCATTTTTCTTGGCATGATCTTTCTCTGGTCATTTGCCGACCTGCTGTGGTCAAGCCTGCTGGGCATCATCGCTCTTGTGATTGTGGGTTATGCCCCACTGCCGCGCGTTCTGCAGATGTCCTTCGGCAATCCAGTATCCTGTCTCGTGCTGTTTGCCTTGCTCTTCTTTGGCCAGATTCAGGATTCGGGCATCACGCGCTACATGGCGCGCTGGTTTCTGACAAGGGAAATAATCAATGGCCGCCCAGCGGTCTTCAACTTCATCATAATCTACGCCACATATGTGCTGGCAGCCCTTTCGGCCACCATTCTGCCGGTGCTTATTTTCATGTGGGCCATACTCTATGACGTACTCAAGGAGCTTGGCTACAAAAAGGGAGACCGCTACACTGCGATAATGGTCATTGGTGTGTTCCTGGGCGCCATCTCAGGGCAGGCCGCCAAGCCGTTCACCGGGTCCGCCCTGATGATAGTTGGCGCCTATGAGCAGGTGGCCCAGGCCCAGATTGGCTATCTGCAATACATGCTCTTTGGCTTCTGCATGAGCACGCTCATGATTTTGGCCTACTCCCTGCTTATCAAGTTTGTTTTCAGGCCAGACATGTCAAGGGTGGCCAATATCTCGGTGGAACACTTCAAACGCGATGCCCTGCCGCCAATGAATCTCAGGCAAAAGATCAATGCCGCGGCCCTGGCGGGGTTTTTCGTGCTTGTGCTCATGCCAAGCGTGCTCCCCAAGACGCTGCCTGTTGTGGGCACCCTGGCCAAAATCGGGCCCCTGGGCGTGTGCTTACTGTTCATAGCCCTGTTCTGCGCCACGCGTGTTGACGGCAAGCCCCTGATGAATTTCAAGGAGATTGCGGGCAAATACATAGTCTGGAATGTCTATATTCTTATATGTATGGCCATGGTCATCTCCGCTGCCATGACAACCAAGGGCATGGGCATAACAGAGTTTATTGTCAGATACCTCTCACCTGTTCTTGGCGGCCATTCCTATGAGCTTTTCCTGGCCATTGCCATCATCTTCTGCACATCCATCACCCAGTTCGCCAACAATGGCGTCATGGGCGTTCTGTTCATGCCGATGCTGAAAATCTTCTCCGAGCAGTCCGGCGGCTCATTTGAGGGCACGGCTGTAATCCTGATCTTCGCATTGCATATAGCCATCATGACGCCCGCGGCCTCGCCTTATGCGGCCTTTATCTATGGCAATGGCGAATGGCTCGATAAAAAGGATATTGTGAAATACGGGCTTGCCATTTTTGCGCTTGGCATTGCCATGTATGTCTGCGCCGGCATACCACTGGCCAACATGATCTACGGCTAGTCTCAAGGGTGTTCAAGACCGGCATGTCGCCGGATCAACAAATAAAGGGAGGTCTCATATGCAGCTTCAGAAAATGGCCCACTACATCGACCAGCAGTACGATGCTGAAAAAGCCATGCTGGACGAATGCAGGGCCGGGGATTTCACCCTCGACAACCCTTATGTCAAGCTAAATCCCTATCTCATCGCCCCCCTCACAGCGCTGGTGCATTTCAGGACAAAAGAGCCCCGCGCTGTCACAGTGCTTGTAAAGGGCAAGGACGATGGCGGTGACATGGGCATCACCTACAAACCCGCCACAGAGCATTTTGTCCAGGTTCTCGGTCTGTATCCCGACTATGAGAACACCGTGGAAATCAGCCTGGATGACGGCAGCAAAAAGACCCTCAAAATCAAAACGGACAAGGCTCCGGACAGTGTCCACAAGCCCACGTTCATTGAAACCACAGCGCAGTATATGGATGGCAAGATAGTCATCCTGAGCCCCACCTCCAGCGCCAGCTTGGCCGGCTATGACTACAGGGGGGACGTGCGCTGGTACATCACCCTCAATCTTGCCTTTGACCTCAAGCGCGTACGCAATGGCCGCTTCCTCATGGGCACCCACAGGCTGCTGATGCCGCCCTATCATACCACAGGCCTTTACGAGTTTGGCGCCATTGGCAAAATCTACAAGGAATATCGCATCCCTGGCGGCTACCATCACGACCAGTTTGAAATGGAAGATGGCAATCTTCTCATCCTTACCCAGAAGCCGGAACGCGGCACAGTGGAAGACTGCCTGGTGCTGGTGGACAGAAACAGCGGCACCATTCTGAAGGAATGGGACTACCAGAAGATCCTCCCCACCAATGTGGGCGGCTCTGGCAGCCAGGATGCCCATGACTGGTTCCACAACAATGCCGTATGGTATGACAAAAAGACAAATTCCCTCACCCTCTCCGGCAGACATCAGGATGCCGTGATCAATATCGATTATGATACTGGCAAGCTCAACTGGATCATTGGCGACCCGGAGGGCTGGCCCGAAGACATGCAGAAGTATTTCTTCAAGCCGGTGGGCGACCTGAGCAAGTTCGACTGGCAGTATGAGCAGCATGCCTGCGTCGTGCTTCCGGATGGCGATGTAATGTGCTTTGACAATGGCCACTGGCGAGCCAAGGTAAAGGAAAAATATGTGCCCGCCAGGGACAATTTCTCCCGTGGCGTGCGCTACCGCATCAATCCCGAAAAAATGGAGATTGAGCAGGTATGGCAGTATGGCAAGGAGAGAGGTTCCGATTTCTTCTCCACCTATATCTGCAATGTCGAATACTATGGCGATGGACATTACATGGTGCATTCCGGAGGCACCGGCAAATTCAAGGGTGAGCCCTGCAACAGGCCGCCTGTGCAGTTCCGCGGCGATGACGAGAAATATCTCGAAATGCAGTCCATTACCGTGGAAATCAAGGACGACAAGGTCGTTTACGAAATGCGCGTGCCTGGCAACTACTATCGGGCCGAAAAACTCTGGCTCTATGATCGCGAGGATCAGCTCACCTTTGGCAAGGGGCAGCTCCTGGGCACCCTTGGCGTGACCCCGACCTTCGATACCATCCCGGAACTGCCTGTAAGCAAGACAGTGCCTGAAAAGAACAGGCTTGCGCTTATTCAGGAAGTGGACAGGCTGGTGCTCAAGGGGCTCTTTGAAAAAGGCCAGATGGTTGAGCTGCTGCTGGAAGGCAGGGACAGCACTGTGGCCTATTTTGTGCCAACCACAAAAAGGCCTTTCCTGGCCATGTGCGTGGGCACATTCCTTGAAGCGGATGATCGGGCCGTGACCTTCCCCATCAGCCTTGAGGGACTCTCCGGTCACTACAAGATCTCGATTATCATTGATGATCAAAAATATGACACTGGCCTTGAGCTGGATGTGTAATGGAAACCTACGACGTAGTAATTGTGGGCGCAGGCCCGGCTGGGATGACCGCAGCCGTATATGCCGCGCGCGCCAATATGAAAACCCTGCTCCTGGATTCCCTGGCGCCTGGTGGCAATATTGTCAACACCAATGAGATAGCCAATTATCTTGGTGTGGGCACCATCAATGGAGCCGAGCTGGCCATCAAGATGTTTGAGCAGACAGGCGAGGCCGGCGCGGAGTTCGATTATAAAACCGTGGTGGACATTGAGGACACCGGCAGGGACAAGATTGTTGTCTGCCAGGAGGATGACGCCCGCTATGCAGCCAGGGCGGTCATCATCGCCACAGGCACCAAACCACGCCGCCTGGGCATTCCAGGCGAGGATGCCCATGCCGGAGCCGGCATAAGCTGGTGCGCCATATGCGATGGCGCCCAGTATCGGGGCAGGGATGTTGTGGTCATCGGAGGCGGCAATTCCGCCGTGGAGGAATCCCTCTACCTGGCCAGTATTGTTCGCAAACTCACAGTAATCACCATGTTTGACCTTACAGCCGACCCATCTGCATGCGACAAGCTCAGGGCCATGCCAAATGTCAGCATTTATCCCTGGCAGGATGTGCTTGAATTTCTTGGCAAGGCCAAACTGGAGGGGGTGCGCTTCCGCCCCAACAGGGAGGAAGGCGAACCCCGGGTCGTAACCTGCGATGGCGTGTTTGAGTACATTGGCCTTGAACCCACCGCCGGTTTCTGCAAAAATCTGGGCATACGCGATGAGCGGGGCTGCATTCTTGTGGATGCGACCATGGCCACAAAAAGGCCAGGCATTTTTGCCGCCGGCGATATTCTGGCCAAGCAGTTGCGGCAGGTGGCGACGGCTTGCGGCGATGGCGCCCTTGCCGGGCATTTTGCGGCGGCATATGTGGAAAAACTTCGTCAGTAATACATCAAAAGGCCCCGCGCCGGCAGGCGCGGGGCGTTGCGAGGAAACATGCTTAAGGAAATTACAACAGCCGAATATGAGGCGCTTGATAAAAAAGGACCATATCTTCTTGAATTCTATTCAAAAACCTGTGGCCCATGCAAAATGCTGGCCTTTGTGCTGAAAGATGTGGACAAGGCCGATCCCTCCCTGCCCATTTATCAGGCCGAGTTCAACGAAAATGAGGAACTCAAAAATAGCCTGGGTGTTTCCGGATTTCCGACCCTTCTGTTTATGCGCGATGGCAAGGAAGTCACCCGCCTGGAAGGGCTGAAACAGAAGCCGGTGATTCTTGCCGAAATTGCCAAACTCAAAGGCTAGGTAGGATATAGACCAGGGCAAGACATTATAAAAAATATGGCATGCCTGTTATTTTAACTTGCTTTTTTTGAGACAGGCCATTATATATTACAAAGCGACGCGGGGTGGAGCAGTTCGGTAGCTCGTCGGGCTCATAACCCGAAGGCCCAAGGTTCAAATCCTTGCCCCGCAACCAGAAATTTCAAGGGGTTACACAATGTAACCCCTTATTTTTTGTATCACCATTGTATCACCGTTTATGAATATCATCTAATGAGGGCATTAAACTTGCTGCTCTTGCTTGGCTGCCAGCCGTTACATGGGCATAGACAGCGCCAGTTGTGGCTACATTGCTATGTCCGAGTTGAGCCGACACAGCTGCCAGGTCGGCTCCATTGGCAAGCATTTCCGTTGCCGCGATATGTCGGATATCATAAAAACGCATTTTGACACCAGCACGTTTACAAGCAAGTTCCCAAGCCGTTCTATAGGATAAAACTTTTTGCCCTTCTCTATGACACACCCACGGAATACCGGCTTTCATATCAACTTCATATCGTTCCCTGGCCTCTAATAAATATGCTTCATGGGGTACAACGGTTTTGATCCTGCCAGACTTCCCTTGATGGATTATGACAACACCTCGGCGCCAATTGAAAGCTACCCATGTGAGTCCAAAAAGTTCCACCTGTCCTGGACGCAAAGCCAAAAAGAAGGCTGTTTTCACAGCCCATTGTAGATATGATGGCAACTCTTGATAAAGCTTGCGCAGATCCTCAACCTTTGGCTGGAAAATTGGCTTCATAACTTTGAGCTTTTTATAATCTCGCCATGGATTTAAGCATATTAAATCCTGGTCAACACCCCATGCAAGTATTGCGCGGATATATGCTTGGTAGTTGTTAATTGTATGGTTGCTTGCTCCTTTAGTGCGCAGCTCATTGCGCATTCTTTCCAAATCGTGTCGATTTAGGCTTTCAGCATATTTATCACGAAAACTGGCTGCCGCGCCATGAGCCAGGCAACTTACAATACAAGCTTTTGTCCTTGGATGAAAATCTGTTCTTGCACGAAAAAATTGTATAGCTAATTCTCCAAGGCTCAGTCTGTTCTCCGTTTCATTCTGCGCAGCAAGCCTTTCCGATTCAAATGCCCTAGCTTCTTTTTCTGTCTTAAAGTAACGGCGTTTTTCTTTGGCATTCTCGCGCCATTTAGCAAACCACAGGTTTCGATTTTTTAAATAATGAACGCTCATAACCCGCAAGCCTTAGCAAAGTCTTTTGGGTTGAGAGTCTTTTTGGCGGATTTGCGTTGTTCTGATTCGGGAACAATTCCCAGCAATTCTTTTACTCGGCGGCGACATTCTTCCAAACGCCGTTCCGCCTCATATTGTTCAATAATGGCTCTTTCAAGTTCTGTTCGCATATTATGATTCCTCTTTCAAATATGCATTTATTGTCTGTATATTGTTTAATTTGGCAATGAAATCGGGCCAGCCTATTGGATCTGTTTATCTGCCAGCTTCATGCCAGGCTCAAACCAGATAATTTCATAAGGCTGCCCAGGCTCCCGACAAAAATAAAAACCCCGCTCGGTTGGCGGGGTGTCTGTCCATTCAAGGG
>CAJUMQ010000043.1 GCA_910587035.1 uncultured Desulfovibrio sp.
TAATATCATCAGATATTATTGATGAATTATCTGTGATTGTTATAAATGTACCTAGTTTACTCATACCACTCAAAAAATTGTCTGCGATAAAGGAATTTCCAATTTTTTCAAAATAATCCTTGGCATTAATTGGATCAGACGTAATATATTCGAAATGGGATTCTTCGATATAACTTGCAGAAATTTTTTGTGCAACGTCAGAGAGAGAAACAATATCCTTACTTTTATTAGCAAAGGATTTTTTTGTCTCGGCAGTCTTTTGCATAACGGATGCAATCTGGTCTGTATAGTTATTATTGGTATAGGCGGTTATAGCATCCATGATATTATCCTTTATGCTTGCATGAGTAAAAATTTCCTTATGCGCCTAATATATGCAAAAAATGTGCCCTGTTTGGAATTGCATGCGAGAATGTGAAAATGGATATTCCAGCGACAACGGATAAAATTTAGAGGGCACGTTTTGCCCATTATGCAGATACACGGGCGCATATCACCATAGAGGATTTTTCACGGGTTGACGCCATGATTGCCTTGCAGATGCGGGCCAATGGCTATTCGCCAGAAGCTGTGATGGCAACTATTATGCATTGCGCTCCCCAAATACGGGCAGAGAATCAAAGGCGGCGTGACTGGCAAGGATATGCTGCTAGAACTATAAATTACGCTTTTGGTTATGCTGGGGACAGGGATTTGCATAGATATGAACGATATTTAGTGAAGTGGGCTAAAATTGAAAACGCCAGCCACATAACTGGCGTACAGACGGATTTTTCCCGACTGCAAAGAAGATTGCGCTAAAAATCTGATTGACCAATTAATCAACTTGAGCCTGTGCCCCTCCAGTTTTTCCTCAACCTCATTACGCAGATAGCCAGCACAGCGTAAATGCGGGGCTATGGCCTCATCCAGCTTTGATAGTTGGAAAAACCTTTTGCATAAATTTTGCATTTTCCCAGGAAAGAGTTAAAATAGAGAAAAATTTTCCTTTCGGAAGGTGCCCATGAACGCCCTGAATATTTTAAAAACTTCTCTCCATGCGCTTGGCAACCCGCCGCCATTTGCACGGTTTTTGCCATTCATTCATTCATTCATTCATTCATTCATTCATTCCGCGCACCGTCCGCTAGAAATTTAAATTTAAATCCGATACCATTCCCGTTAGCCCGTTTAATCGGGCTTTTCGTGTTTCCTCTCGCACCATAATATCCTCTCTATATGTACGTTTTTACTGTGCTTTTTAAAAATTTATATTCTGGAGTAAAGTGATGATTGAATCAACTAGCATGATGTCAAGAAATTTTGTTTCTCACGATGTTAATGAATCGAAATATAGTAAAGCCAGAGAAGCTGCGGCAAATGCACGGGGACAAATGTCCAACCGCCAAAACAGTATTTTAGCTGCTGGCATTGCGGCATGTGCAACATGCGATACTTTGGCTGAAAGAATTTTGGAAGGTAAAAAAGCTGCTCGCCGTATGGGTATGGATATGCAGCAGAATGTATCTGAAAAATCAAAAGAAACTCTTGATAAACTAAAAGATAAAATTGAAGAAAGGACTGAAGAACTCAAAAATTCTGATTCTGAACACTTTAATTCAGAGCACGAATTTAATACACAGCCGGTAACTAATACAAATAATACACAAAAAGATGTACAGATACAGACTGCTCCCATTCAGAAAACTGATTCACAGCCTGTAACAACCCCTCAAGTGCTTCCTGGGGATATAGATATAGAAGTTTAAACAGTTATTACATCCTGTTTGCAAGCGGTTCAAATTAGGTTGATTTATTTGTTCCGCTTGCTTAATTATACAGTGGCATGACCACGCTAAGAAGATTGGTTAGGATTTGCCATTTACAAGCTAACTTATTGAAATATAAATATTAAATTTATAAAAATCGCCTTCTACCCGCTTTAGTTAACAAAACAAAAAGGCCAGCCCGTTGCATCACTGGCCAGCCTATGACAAAATTTATTTTGTTCTTATATATTTGATATAATCTATACTTGTATTGATAAGCTCTTTTCAATTTCGTTCTTCAAATTATCATTTTTCATAAAATCATTAAAACTCTTTGAATCTCTATAATCAACACCATGTTTCTCTAATAATGTATAAAATTCGTTCCATGCTCTTGAAATATTTTTTGATGCTTCAGACGAAATCCCTCCCCGCATATTCAGTGGGACTGTACTGATATCGTTCACCCGTCCCTCGGCAACATCCGCAAGTGTAACAATATTATCTGAAATTTTTGGCATTTGAGCTAAGACGTTAGGTGGTATATAATATACATCCGCATCTTTATCTCCAAGAAATCCGTATTTAATATCATCTTTATTTTTTGTCTCAGCAATTCCAAAGTCTTTAGATGATAATTCTTCAACAGCTTTTCCAGGTTGATTTTTTCTCGTTTCAGGCAAAGAGTTGCATGAAGATTGAAAATTTGGATAAATACCACTCGAAATTGCCGAAATTGACATATTATTAGCCTCCATAATAAATTATATTTATTATATATCTACATTGCTGTTAATATAGCCTTTTCAGTTTGCTTATATGCTGCAAGCTGAGATTGTAACTCACTTATTTCTTTCTGAATCTGACCTGCCATTGCCTCTTTTTCGGTATCTGGCAGGTTAGATTGCATGACAGATTCAAGCTGTTCAGTAAGGTCTTTTATTTTGCGTTCCAGTTCTGAAGCCTTTTTAGTAACTTTATCTATATCATCTGTTCCACTACTTCCATCAGTTACGGTATCGCCTTCTATGCTTTTTTGGGCATTGGTATCGCTATCTTCATTAAAGATACCTTTTCCCCTATATGAATTAAACTGCTTTTTAAACTGATCTAATAAATCATTTTCTGATGCTTCTTCATCAATATTTCCAAGTTTGGATTTAGTATAGGCTTCCATTGCCGCATCAGAAATTGAAACGGTATCAAATCCGGATTCTACAGAAAAATCCTTAACTTTCTTGGTCTGATGTTCATTTGGCACATCAAATATATTATTTACTGAGTAATCATTTGATATAAGCATAGGATTCTCCTGAAGCATAACTGCATAGTGAAATTTTTGCCTATTGGCAGTAAAGCATAACTTGTGCCATAATATCTTTAACGGATAGGAATAAATAGATTATTGATATAACTAGATGATTTTATTGTGAAAAATATTTAACTTTTATTCCTCAATCAACCACATAAAATGAACAACAGGGCAAAATTTTCCCTTCAGCACCTCTGTCACTCAAAATCTAGCACATCGCCGGTATTTGTCAGGGCTGGGCTGTATTCTTTGCATTTCCTCTTACACATCTTCGGGGGTAGTCGGCACAGCGCAGATGAAGCACAATGATCACGCCACCGCGTGATTTTTGCTTTTTCAGTTCGGCATGTCTGTGCCTGACCATTTAAGCATATGGAATAAGCGGTTAGTGCAGTTTCCAACTTTTGGAACTTGCTTCCCTCAAAATGTCCATACGTCTTTACCGCTATCAGCTATCAGCGCTCCAGGGCGAGCGTTGGCGCAGCCAGTCCTTGAAGCATTTGCAGGAATACTTGGATATTTTTGGCAGGGGTTCTCTTGTTTCGGCCAATGACTCAATCCACGGTATTTTTAGAACAAGTCTTCAACAATGCCCAACCCAATTGGGTATGTCTTTATTTGCCATCTCCAAATTGGAAAGTTGGTTCTTTCCCATTTCCCTCATAGTTGCTTCGCTATATATTATTTATTAAATTATTATTTAGCGATATAGGTTATACGACAAAAAAGGCCATCCATTTTCTTATTGGATAGCCATAGTGAATTTGCTGTGCAACTACTTTTAGAGATATTTATCCATTGTCAATATAGTTTTTACAGGATCAAAATCAGATTGTTTTGTAAAACCGTATATATTTGAATTTTTTGATAATATTGTATTTAAAACTCGGAAAGATTTTGATTCCAAGCTTTGTGCCTCAATATTTGGGACTATTACATCAGATTCTGATACTGTGTTTTCGTCTGTTGCCGATTCTTCACTGTACAAATCTTCCTCAAGCTTATCCTTGGACATGATTACGCTTGATAGCATTGTATTAATATTTATCGAATCATTATCATTTCCATTTATTAATAAACTGCGGAACATCGTTTCAATAGAAATTTCATTATCTCCATCACCGCCATCAATAACACTATCAATAGCTGTGCCGACTTTTATTATGTCATTGCCATTCCCGCCGGATAAAAAGCCTTTGCCACGGCTCCAAAAAGCGCCAACATTTATACTATCATCACCATCGTCGCCTGATATTTTTACATTACCGCCAGCAAATATTTGTGAAGTTGAAATATTGTCATCACCGGCTTCACCATAAATTTCTATATTCGCATAGCTATCTCCGTTTATCTTTCCAGCTGTTATGCTATCGTTACCGCCTTTTCCATTAATCAATATGTTTTGGGCACCTGTTATATTGCCAAGTTTAATCCTGTCATCGCCATCACCGCCATCTATCAAGATATTTACATGTGATGCATCGTCCATTTCCACACTATCATTGCCATCACCCAAATAAATATTTAGATTTTGCTTAACTCCACCAGCAAGGATGACTTTATCATCACCATCACCAGCATCAATATTTGTATCTTTAGCAAAATTTATAATAATATCATTACCTGCGCCGCCACTTACTTCGGTACTATTCATATTTATTATAATATCATTCCTGTCTGTTCCCAAAAACGGATTTCCACCTTCTTCAATAGTAAGAATATTGCCATGAGAATCAAAGGTAGTTGTCGCATCTTGAGTAACCATTTGAATTTGTCCAAGATCATTTTTTGTAAAACGAACATTGGATGCTATATTAACAACTTCCAAAGATTGTTCATTCGGCGATGAAATCCTGACATTAATATTACCATCAGATGTTGGAATAATATTAACTGTAGTTCCGTCAGAAAGTGAAGCTGTCACAGGTTTTGATACACCCAAAAAATTATCTTTCGGGAGAGCGTTTTTTCCAAATACAGACATATCGGAATTTACTTTATTTTGTTGTTCAAGATAACCGATAAGGCTTTGTTTAATGTTTTTGGGCAAATCGCAATTAACTGAATTAGTTTTTTCTTCTAATTGGTTATCCTGGCATACTGACTGATCTTTAATATTGTGAGAAATATCGATATAATCAAAATTTACGCGATTAACTTCAGGCGAAGTTTTAGCTGGGGCAACTTGTATAACTTGATCAAGATTAACTTTTTGAGGATTAAATATGTCAGTTGCTGCATAATAATTAGATATAAGCATAGATTGCTCCTGTAGCTCCAGCTGCATAATGAAATTTTTGCCTATCGGCTGTAAAGCATAAAATATGCCTTAATATTTATAGCGGATTATGATATAGATAGTCATCCAAATAACATTCTGATTTTATTACAAAAAATATTTAAATTTTTACTGTCCTATAATTCACGTAAAAGGATTAAGGCGGTAAATTTTTCCATCCAGAGCATCTACGCCTTGCGGATACCTAGATTAAATGCTCTTGCATGTTTTTTGCATATAGCTTTTAAACCGAAACTAACTTGAAAATTTTTCCTGTCGGAAATTATCCATGAACACCAATATACGTTCAAAAATAGTATTTTATTCATCTGGCAATCCGCCGCTATTTGCACGGTTTTTGCCATTCATTCATTCATTCATTCATTCATTCATTCCGCGCACCGTCCGCTAGAAATTTAAATTTAAATCCGATACCATTCCCATTAGCCCGTTTAATCGGGCTTTCCGCGTTTCCTCTGCCGCCCTAACTGCCTGTTTATCTACCTATATTATATGCATTTTAACATTTTACATATTGGAGAAAAAACATGGTAGAAGCAGTATTATCCTCTGGGCCTCAGATACAGGATAACGGCACATTCATGTCCACTGAAGAAATGCTGGATGGCAAACAGCCCCAGGGCCTTACCGCGTTGGTCATCAACAAAACGATGGAAAAAATGGATGAAATGGACAGCAAATTGCGCGTAACTGTCATGAATGACATGGGAAAAGGGAACAAGATAGATTCGGAAGTTTAACCCTATTAAGCTTTTGAACGTATTCACTACACAGAATGGGGGTGCGGTAATTTTGTCGCATTCCCATTCATCGATAAAAAGTTTACACGCCATTTTATGCTCACAATTTATATCTAATGTTATATCTAATGCCGATTGACCAAAGCATCTGCCCGCCGTAGCCTGTCATTGATACATTCATATAAGTATTTCAATATATTATAAAAAATTGTTTGGTTTGAGCATTCCAGCTTTCAAGGTTTTTGCCCACAAAAAAATAATTTATGCTTGCATACTTTTTGCACATATGGCAGTATCTCTAAAATCCTGAAAAATTTTCCCATGTGTGCCGCCTTTTGGCGGCTATATAAACCTGACCGGAGCATCCTATGGCCATTGAAGCCCTGAATAATTTTAACCAAATTCTCAATACCCTCAATTTCCAGGCAGAAGATAAGCTTCTCAAGGAAAAGGGTATGGATGGCGCGATTCTGCCCGGCCAGGAAGATACCCTCCAGCTTTCTTTGCAGGCTCAAAAGGCGCTTAATCAAAGACAGGCTGATATTGGCCAGAGTTTGCAAGAAATAACCCCACAACCCGAAGCCACAACGCAAATTGATGCCCAGGGCAATCGTGTCCAGATTTCCCCGCAAGGCACTGAACTGGCCTCTTCTCAAGCGTCCAAAGTTGCCTGGGAAACCTCGGCCAAAATTGATGATGCCGCCAATGCCGTTGAAACTCCCAAAAATGTGGTCGGGACAGGCACGCTGAATTCCGGCACAAAAGTATCCATTTATACAACTCAATATGCTGAAGGCGAAGAAAAGCCATTTTTCTTGAGCCCTAATGAAAAAGTTATGGCCGAGATAACCAGAGCGGACGGCTCCACTGAAACGATTGCCATAAGAGCCAATACTGTTATTAGCGAAGATGATGATGGTAATCTGATTATTAATTCTGGTCCTGAAAAATACAAGACGAGTGAAAGATTTGAGTTAAATGGCACATCCAAGAATGATGTAATAATCAATTTTAATGGCGCTTCAAATATAAATTGCGGCGATGGCAATGATACCATAATTTCTTTTTATAACGTAAAAAATATTGACCTCGGAGAAGGCAATAATACTTTATATACATCAAAACATTACTATATTGGCAATGTACTTGGCGGCGATGGTGATAATTCAATAAAAGATTGCTTAATAGATAATATTAAACTTGGTAATGGTAATAATCAAATAACTAATTCGGACATTCATACATTGGAAGCCGCATCTGGCGATAATATAATTTCAGATTGCGATTTTACATTGATCACGACTGGAGATGGAAATAATCAAATAAAAAATAGCAGCATAATACACACTGCTTCATTTGGCAATGGTGATAATTCAATTGATATAAATTTTGCATATAAATTGCAAGTAGGTGATGGAAATAATAGTATAACTATTCGTGATCGTTATCATGGGCGTACATTTGTAGATGGAAATATATTAGAAATAGGAAATGGAGATAACTCAATCTCAGTAGATTATATATCATCTCTTGAAGGCGGTAATGGAAATAATACAATCTATGGTCAATTTACTTGGCTAACACTTGGAAATGGCAATAATAAAATAGAAGGCCAAGCAAATGGGACCCCATGGCATTTTGGTAATGGAGATAACTACCTGAATCTTCATGATACTTCATGTAATTTTTATTTTGGAGATGGAAACAATACAGTTATAGTTAAAAATGTTTTAGGGGGAGCAATACGTGCAGGGAAAGGAAATAACCATATTGAATTTATAGGCGATGTATTAGGCATTGGCATAAATTTTGGTTCCGGTAATAACAAATTTATTGTTCATGGTGATGTTTCAAACCTTGAATATCATGGCGGTAGTGGACAAGATATAATTGAAATAAATGGGAATTTGAAAGATAGCCATATATTTACAGGCTCAGGTTCTGATAGAGTAACAATCTATAAAAATGTCTATAATAGCCTCATACGCTCCGCCAGTAGCTTAAGTGAGATTTCCATATATGGAGAGATTATTGACAGCCGAGTTGATAAGCCAAAATAGACGTTATCTATTTGGTTTAAGTTAATAGTTTCACGGCGTTATTCTTGCCCTGGGCATTGATGAAGCTTCTGTTGGCTGATTTACCACAAGAGGACTAACCTCCAGGCCATTTTTTATGGCATCTTCTTTTGCCATTTTCAAAGCTGAATCCATGTCCTGGAATTGCATCACTTTAATCTCCGCTGGTTTATCTGCCGTTGTATGCCATTGGCCATCTTCATAAAGACTTTGGCCGATGGCGCCCACATGTTCATTGCGGAAAACTTTGCGTAAAACGGTGCCTTCCATCTCATAGCCATTGAACTGGCGAGAAGCCGTATATTCGGTCTGGCCCCTTTCGTCCTGATAAATCAGCGTTTGCGGTTCTGGCGAACTACTGGCTGTGTCAGAAGCGGCTGGCGCAGATTGCTCAAGTTTTTTCGGCTCCCAAGTGGACACATAATTGTCATCTTCCTGCATCCGTTGAAGCTCCCTGATTACAGCTGCATGATTTTCCCGCACAAGGGCCAACTCTTCCTTTTGAGGAAATTCCTTGCCCATCGCAGCCATCACAGTTTCAAGCTCGCCCCTTTCCTCGAAGGCTTTTTTCCTTTGCGATCCAACCCATTCATCCAGACCCTTGGCCAGAAAATTGTCCATACGCTGGAACAGGCCAGTCAGACTGAGCTTGTCATCAAAGGAATAGGCTAAATTTGCTGGACGGAACTCATGCCCATCAGCTCCCTTGATGCACAACCTAAAGCCATCTGTACCGGAAAAGAAGCCTGTGCGCTCCACAAAAACCTCAAAGCCACGGTATTTTCCAAATTCAACTTTGGCGGATGAATTTCTGGTTACTTCCTTGACGCCTGATAATAGTTGATCCTTGATTTTTTCGCTGTCTTTCACATACAACACACAATCGCCGACACCGAGTTCCAGCTTGATTTTCTCCTTGCCGTTATCCGTTATTGTGCGCGTATTGGCATCCCGCAATCTTATATTTTCATTATAGGCTTCCTCAGCCTTTGCCAGCCTGTCATCTGTGGATTTCAGCCATTTGAGCCTGTCTTTCAGCCTGTATTGCGCCCTCTGGTGCTGGGAGTAAAGCGCTTCCAGCTTGCGCAGGTCAGCGGCAAGCTGCACCTGGGTGAGAATAAGCGGATTGCCGGAAGCGGCGGCTTTCATTTCAGCGGCATTGGCCGCTTCTGATGCCACATCATCAATAGTGCGCTGAAGCACATCGCCCTTGCGAAACTGCTCAATCGCGGCGCTCTTGTATTCTATGCACTGCCACATCCTAGCAACGATTTATTTAGATAACATACTGAAAAAACAATTTTTATTTATTTAAAATATTTTTTATACCGTAAAAAATACCGTAAATTTTTCTGGCTGCCAGTGGACATCATTGGGTCGTTTTGGATAAACTTTTCCACACGGGAAAACGTAAAATTTGCCTCGTAGGTCAGCAATGCGTAAACGTAAACATGCCAATAACCGCCAGATTATGAGCTTCTCCCTTGTATGGGCTGAAATGTATAAGCATCATAATACTATTCCCAGCGCTTTTTTTGAAGATCAAATGTTTGTTGGTGATGGTATGGCCGCTCTTGGTTTTGAGATGGACTGCGGAAAATCCTTGAGAAAAAAATTTCCTGATATTGGACTTTCCACTGAGAATCTTGGCGCATGGAAAGAAGTGCTCGCAAAAATTGACTTGGAAACATTAGGCAATGCGCTTTTTTCCCGATGGCGATACTTCAATCATTGGGATCATCCCTCTGGTGAAGCTGATTATGAGTGGTTTGTAATGGGCTTTACCCGCATGGCGGAGTTGGCAGAATTGGCGGAAAAACGCTAAAGCGAGTAATAAAATGGCAGTTTGATGGGCACGCGATAAGGCCATGTATAACTAAATGCAAGATACCATTAATGACGAAGTGAGTCGCACAAAGATGACTTTTCTGATCTGTTTTTGGGTTTAGCACACTAAATTGAACCTAGATCATTGTTAATGGAACGATAATTATTAAATATAAAATAAGGATGGTAAATTAATGTCTTTTAATATAAAAGAAGGAATAAAGTCTGTAAAGATTTTATATACCTTGCCATACAT
>CAJUMQ010000044.1 GCA_910587035.1 uncultured Desulfovibrio sp.
AATTTGCTACCAAAAGTTATTGCAAAAATCACACCTGAAAATTTGTTACACCGCCTATAAATGACTGGTGATTCTTAAAGATTAAGTTCTGTTTGCCCTAAACAAACAAGTTAACCATAGCTACGCAAATTGCCGAATGTCAGGCATCGGCGCATCTGCCATAGCGGGTGCCCCTTATGTTTACGATGGGAGCTTTTGCCACAGCCATGCAATGCTATTTGCCGCCGCATTGGCGGGAAGCGGCGGAATCCTGGGGCTTCCGCCCTGTGGCATGTTCACCGGGATTGCGCGGATTAAGTTCTGGACAGGTAGGCAAACGGAAATTGTGGAGTCCATATATCATCCTGCCTCGACAGAAAATTGCGGGTCTCCCAGGTAAGATACTGGCGCAAACACACTAAAAAATCCAGTTCGCCGTCCGAGTAAAATGTTACATAATATAAAGACAATGCTGCATTGGTTTCAAATTAATATCTCTACACAAAGGCATATGGTCTATAATGTTTGTTAAAAAAATATACGTTGACAATATCATTCTGAATAAATTTTTTACACATAAAATTGAATAGATTCATTTAAAGATAAAATTCAAGTTGTTATATAAATCCACTGCATGGCATGTTCTTTGCTTATTTGGTTGCTGCATATCTGTGGTTCTTTGATCACCATAATACAGAAGTGTTTATGGCCATATCAATAACTGATTATGCAAATTGCCTTATATAACCTGAAAAAGGAGATGCATATATATATGAAGCAGCCAAAGAACGATGCCAAAATCTGCAACTCGCCTTTTATTGATGAAAAATCGGCAGCTCCCATTTATGAAGATACAATTCCCTCCGGATTGACAAAACCCTCCCCAAAGCCAACGCCGCCTGGCGCGGAGCCCATGGCCGCAGGCAGTCTCAAGACGCCGGAAAGCACCAGCGCAAAAACTGCGCAGATGGATGAATTCCGCGCGCAGGGCGAAAACAGGCCTTTAACATCCAGCCTCGGCGTGAATATTGCCGACAACCAGAACTCCCTTAAAGCAGGTGAGAAGGGCCCTTCTCTACTGGAGGACTTCCTCTTTAATGAAAAACTGGCCCACTTTAATCGCGAACGCATTCCCGAGCGTGTGGTGCATGCGCGCGGCTCCGGAGCGCATGGATATTTTCAGGTCTACGAATCCCTCTCCAAATATACAAAAGCGGCCTTTCTGCAGGATCCGGCTGTAAAGACACCGGTATTTGTCCGGTTTTCAAATGTCCAGGGTTTCCGCGGATCAGCGGACACGGTAAGGGATATCCGGGGTTTTGCCACAAAGTTCTATACGGAAGAGGGCAACTTTGATCTTGTGGGCAACAATACTCCAGTCTTTTTCATTCAGGACGCCATAAAGTTCCCCGATTTTATCCATGCGGTGAAACCGGAACCCAATAATGAAGTTCCCCAGGGGCAAAGCGCCCATGATTCATTCTGGGATTATATATCCCTGCAGCCAGAAACTCTCCATAATCTCATGTGGCACATCTCCGATCGCGGCATTCCCCGGAGCTACCGCATGATGGAGGGTTTTGGCATCCATACTTTTCGCCTGGTGAATGCAGAGGGGAAAAGCTGTTTTGTGCGTTTCCACTGGAAACCGCTTTATGGCACTGCCTCCCTCCTTTGGGACGAGGCCCAGATATTGACCGGCAGGGATCCGGATTTCCACAGAAAGGATCTGTGGCAGGGCATAGAGGCAGGCGATTATCCGGAGTTTGAGCTTGGCCTGCAGCTGATACCGGAAGAAGATGAACACAAGTTCGGATTTGACATTCTGGATGCTACAAAGCTCATTCCCGAATCCCTTGTGCCTGTTAAAATTGTTGGAAAAATGGTTCTTGACCGTAATCCTGACAATTTTTTTGCGGAAACGGAACAGGTGGCATTTTGCCCGGCAAACATTGTGCCAGGCATTGATTTTTCCGATGATCCGTTATTGCAGGGTCGCATATTTTCCTATGTGGATACCCAGCGCCACAGACTGGGTGGGGCGAATTTCAACGAGATTCCCATCAACCGGCCATTGAGCCAGCCGCACAATGGCCAGCGCGACGGCGCCCACCGCATGACAATAAATGTTGATGCTGCCAACTATAATCCAAATTCCCTGAGCGGAAACTGGCCGCGGGAGATTCCGCCATCTGCCAAAAATGGCGGATTTTCAACTTATCCCCAGAGTGTTGAGGGGCGCAAATGCAGGCGCAGAAGCGCATCCTTCGCCGATTATTATTCGCAGCCACGCCTGTTCTGGCTTAGCCAGACGCCTGTGGAACAGGAGCATATAATCAATGCGTTCAGTTTTGAGCTGGGCAAGGTAATGCGGCCCCATATCCGTGAGCGCATAGTTGATCTTCTCACCCGCATTGATTCCGGCCTGGCAAGTAAGGTCGCAGAAAATCTTGGCATCATGCTCACGGATGAACAGCTTTCAAGAGATTTGCCCAAAAAGATCTCCGGCCTGACCGGCGACCCGGCGCTCAGTATTTATGGAAATGGGGAAAAATGCATAAAATCCAGGCGGGCAGCGCTGCTTGCGGCAGATGGCGTAAATGCCGAAAGTCTGGCCGGCATCCTCAGGTCATTGCAGGAGGCGGGTGTGCATCCCCAGGTATTCGCGCCCCATATGGGCACAATTAAAACAACTGCCGGCAAGGATATTAAAGTGGACGGCACCATTGAAGGCAATCCTTCCGTACTCGTGGATGCGGTAATTGTGCCAGATGGCAAGGAAAGCATAAAGGCGCTGTCTGCCGATGGAAATGCGCTCTATTACCTGCGGCAGGCATACAAGCACCTGAAAACCATCGGACTGCCAGGAGACGCAGCCACCCTCCTGAAAAAATCTGGCTTGCCCGAAGATGACAGGGATGAAGGACTTATCGCAGGGGAGGCAACAGACAAGACCATGAAGCTGTTTATCGAATCAATGAAAAAACATCGCGTATGGGACAGGGAGCAGAAAGTTAAGCACATGGCTGCCTGATTTCGACAAAATAGACTATTGAGATGTCATGTTTTTACTGTAGTAAAAACATGAAGATCGCAAAGCAAAAAACGTGGTTTTTGCTTTGCTCACGCCGCCGCTGGCGGCGCGCAATCCCTGATGGGGATTGCGACTATTGTCGCTTGACGCGACACTAATTTCCCTGCGCAATTGCGGCAGATTGCGCCAGAAAATGGCCCCCCACGGCAAGGCAGATCGCCTGCGCCATCTTTGCTGGCGGATTTGCCCATTTTCACCAACAAACCGCCATAAATAATTTATGCTTTGTTGCGCAGGGAAATTCTTCCCGGTTGCCATGCCCTGACCCAGTCCCTTGCCATTTCATCCAGATCAGATTTCATCCTGTCATGCCAACAGGCCGTGAATGTCACGGCTTTTTGGAAAAATCTTTCCCAAAAATACAAAATTCAGAGGTTTTTAATATAATGAAGCACAATGGCGTTATGATGCAGTTTTTTGAATGGAACCTTCAGCCGGATATGTTATGGAAACAGATGCGCGATTCCGCGGCCCTTTTGGCGGCAGAAGGCATAAGCGCCCTATGGATACCGCCCGCCTACAAGGGAGCTGGCGGCCGTGAGGATCAGGGGTATGGGGTATATGATCTTTATGATCTTGGAGAATTCGATCAGAAGGGGACAGTGCCAACAAAATACGGCGCCCGTCAGGAGCTGCTGGATGCGGTGGCGGAGGCACACAGGCATGGTTTGCAGATATACGCTGATATTGTTCTTGATCACCGGATGGGAGCTGACGAGGCTGAGACAATCAGGGCTGAGGAATACAATGCGGACAACAGGCTGGAAAAGGAAGGGGAATTAAAGGAAATACAGGCCTGGACCCATTTCCATTTCCCTGGCAGGAACAAAAAATACTCTGATTTCGAATGGCACTGGCAGCACTTTACCGGCATCGATTATGATGAAAAAAAGGATGAAGAGGGCATTTTCAAGTTTCAGGGCAAATACTGGGAAAAGCAGGTTGATCAGGAAAATGGCAATTTCGACTATCTCATGGGCGCATCCCTTGATTTGAATCATGAGGATGTTAAAAAAGAGCTTTTACGCTGGGGAAAGTGGTTTGTAAAAACCACAGGCATTGATGGCTTCAGGCTGGACGCCGTGAAGCATATGCGGTTCTCTTTTTACAATGAATGGCTTGAGGCGATCCGGATGGAGTTCGGCCGGGAATTTTTTACTGTGGGCGAATACTGGCACAGGGATCTGGCGGCGCTAAAAAATTACATCGATACTACAGCTGGAGCCCTGTCCCTGTTTGATGTCCCTCTGCATTACAATTTTTTTGAGGCATCCCGCAGCCTGAACTCCTACGATATGCGGACAATTTTTGATAACACTCTCACAGCGGACAATCCGTCCATGTCTGTAACTTTTGTGGACAACCACGACACCCAGCCAGGGCAGGCTCTTGAGTCGTGGGTGGAAGAGTGGTTCAAACCACTTGCCTACGCGATGATTTTGCTGCGGCAGGACGGCTACCCCTGCATTTTTTATGGGGATTATTATGGCCTGCCCAGTGATGGCATTCCTCCCCTGCGGGACAAGCTGTTGCCCCTGCTTGAGGCGAGACGCCATTTTGCCCATGGACAGCAACACGATTATTTTGATCACCCCAACACCATTGGCTGGACAAGGGAGGGCGATGAGGAACACCCGGATTCGGGAGTTGCCGTGCTGCTTACAAATGGCGACGATGGAGAAAAGGTCATGTATGCGGGAAAAAGGCACTCAGGCGCAAAATTCCATGATTTGACCGGAAATATAAAGGATTTAATCGAAATAGGCGAAGATGGAAAGGCGCTTTTTAAAGTCAGGGCTGGCTCGGTTTCCGTATGGGCAAGACATAAGGCCAGCGAAAATCCGTCCTGATGAGCCTGGCAATCAGGCAGCCCTGCGTCTGATCACATTCTGATTGAAACCGGACATGGGAACTCCCCGGCCCTGCTGATGGCGCAGATGCTTTTTCCATCAAGGCGGAGTTCCCTTTTTTTGCAGGGTAATGCCGGACCAGGGCGAAACTGTCCCGATTATTTAAGTTTGACATGCATTTTCAATACTTGCGGAGAAATTTGCCAGCATAGCCTGATTTTCGAAAGACGCCCCGGCCCCGAGTTGCATTCCAGGCAGGCAGCGGCTAATGTGAATATGAAGCGTCCAGTGGCGCTTATGGATATTTTCCGAAGGAGAGAAACTATGTCCATATATATTCCCTTGCTGGCGCTGGCATTTTTGATAATGCCATGCAATGCCAATGCTGGCGATCTGGAGCATCTTACCAATACGCTCGAGAATTTGGCAGACATGAGCCGCTCGGCGGATGATGCCCACGAAGCCATGCGCAATGCCTTCAGTGGCCGTCCTGGCAGATATTATTATTATCGCGATGACGACGATGATGATTGGGAGGAGCGGAAGCATTACAGGGAGCGCCGGCATCATCACGATAAAGGCTGGCATAGGGGCTGGCACAAGCCACGCAGGCATGGCCATCACCATCATTGGGATTGACATCGCCATTATTGCATATGTCCAGGGAAACACATTACGAGGTCCTTGCGCGCAATGGCGTGAGCCGCCGCGATTTTCTCAGGTTTTGCGCCATGACAGCCGCCTGGCTTGGGCTGGCCCCGGCAGCCGCCCCGGAGATAGCCAGGGCGCTGGAGACAAGGCCCAGACTGCCTGTCATCTGGATTGAAGGGCTCTCCTGCACCTGTTGCACGGAATCCTTCATCCGCTCCTCCCATCCCCTTGCCAGCGACATCATCCTCAACATGATCTCGCTGGACTACAATGACACCCTGATGGCCGCAGCCGGAGCCCAGGCCGAGGAGGCCTTCGAGGAGGCCATAGCCAAAAACCGCGGCAACTACATCCTGGCAGTGGAAGGCAATGTACCCATGGGCTGCGATGGCATGTACTGCATAGATGGCGGCCGCCCCTTTCTGCGCAAGCTCTTGCAGGGGGCGGAACATGCCAGGGCTGTTGTGGCCTGGGGCACCTGCGCATCCTGGGGCTGCATCCAGGCGGCGCGCCCCAATCCCACCAGTGTGAAAACAGTGCCCGATCTTGTGCGCGGCAAGCCGGTGATCCGCATTCCCGGCTGCCCGCCACTTCCCGAGGTTATGAGCGCGCTGGTGGCCTTTATGGTGAGTTTTGACAGGCTGCCGGAGCTGGATTCCCAAAAAAGGTTCGCGGCCTTCTATGGCCAGCATGTGCATGATCAATGCGTGCGCCGGGCCCATTTTGATGCCGGCGAGTTCGTGGAGGCCTGGGATGATGAGGGAGCCAGAAAAGGCTATTGCCTGTACAAGATGGGTTGCAGGGGGCCAACCACCTTCAATGCCTGCCCGGTGACGCGCTGGAACGATGGCGTCTCCTATCCAATCCAGGCCGGCCACCCCTGCCTTGGCTGTTCCGAGCAGGGCTTTTTTGACCAGGGCTCCTTCTATTCGCGCATCAGGGATATTCCGCTGCTCAACACCATGACCACGGCGGAAAAGGTTGCCGCAGGCGTTGGCGGAGCCGTGGCCGCGGGCGTGGCAGCCCATGCGGCCGCAAGCGCCGTGTTCCATCTGCGGGAAAAAAGCCGCCGCATGTGCGATGAAAACAGCGCCGGGGAGGAATAGCATGGCCTATGAATACACCACCCCCCAGGGCTTCACCGTGAAAGATTCCGGCAGGCGCATTGTGGTGGACCCCATCACGCGCATAGAGGGCCATCTGCGCTGCGAGGTCAACCTGGATGACAACAATGTCATCACCAATGCCGTCTCCTGCGGCACAATGTTCAGGGGCATAGAGCTGATCCTGAAAGACCGGGACCCGCGCTCGGCCTGGGCCTATGCCCAGCGTGTCTGCGGGGTGTGCACAGGCTCCCATGCCCTGGCCTCCATCCTGGCCGTGGAGGATGCCCTCAGGATTGAAATCCCGGAGAATGCCTCCCTGATCCGCAATCTCATGCACCTGTGCCTCTGGTTTCACGACCATCTGGTGCATTTCTACCAGCTGGCCGGTCTGGACTGGATAGATGTGGTGTCCGCAGCTGGCGCGGACCCTGCCGCCACCTCCGCCCTGGCCCGCAAACTCTCCCCCTGGCCCAGTTCCTCACCCGGCTATTTTTCCGATCTCAGGGCAAGGATCAATGCCATTCTCAAATCCGGCCAGCTGGGCATATTTGCCCACGGCTACTGGGGCAATCCGGCCTACAGGCTCTCTGCCGAAGCCAATCTGCTGTTTTTCGCCCACTATCTTGAGGCTTTGGACCTGCAGCGCAACGCTGTGAAGATTCATACGGTTTTCGGGGGCAAGAACCCGCACCCCAACTGGCTGGTGGGCGGCGTGCCAGCCGCCATAAATGTCAACTCTCCTGGCGGCGAGCAGGTTATCAACATGGAGCGCCTGGAGCTGGTGCGCAGCGTCATCGGCAAATGCCAGGAGTTCGCCAGGCAGGTGCTGCTGCCGGACGCAGTGGCCCTGGCCCGGAATTACAGGGACTGGTGCCACCTGGGCGGGGGACTGTCCGGCCAGTGCGTGCTGGCATATGGCGCCTTTCCCGATATCGCCAATGACTACACGCAAGCGAGCCTGCTGGCGCCAGGGGGCGCCATAATCGACGGCAATTTCCATGAAGTCCACCCTGTGGATGTGCATGATCCGGAACAGGTTCAGGAGGTGGTGGCCCATGCCTGGTACAGGTATCCGGCCGGCGTGGCCAGCCTGCCCCCGGCCACAGGCGTGACCGACCCCTTCTACCGGCTTGGGCCGGCCACCGTGGGCACAGACACGGACATTAGACAGCTGGACGAGCAGGCAAGATACTCCTGGATCAAGACGCCCCGCTGGCGCGGCCACATGATGGAGGTTGGCCCCCTGGCCCGCCTGCTCATAGCCTATTCCCTGAAGCATGGCGACACCGTGGCGCGGGTGGATGAGCTCACAGCCAGGATTGGCATCCCCCATGACGGGCTCAAGTCCACCATGGGCAGGATTGTGGCCCGCTGCCACGAGGCGGCCTGGGCCATGGACCAGGCGGAGATTTTTCTGAATCGCCTCATTGCCAATATCAAAAATGGCGATACCGCCACGGCAAATGTCAAAAACTGGGACCCCGATACATGGCCGGCCAGGGCTGCCGGGGCCGGCTTCACGGAGGCCCCCCGCGGCGCCCTTGGGCACTGGCTGGAGATTGCGGATAAAAAAATCGCCAATTATCAATGCGTGGTGCCAACCACCTGGAATGCCGCCCCGCGCAGCGGCGACGGCCAGCTTGGCCCCTACGAGGCCTCGCTTTTGGGCACCCGCATGGAAATCCCGGAACAGCCGCTGGAAATCCTGCGCACCATCCACAGCTTTGACCCCTGCATGGCCTGCGCCACCCATGTGCTGGACCAGGGCGGGCATGAGCTGGCCGTGGCGCGCCTGGATGAATGCCGCGGTTAAATCATGGGGCAGCCAGCATGAATGCAAATGTTCCCAAACCCGGACAGGCCGTCTATGTCTATGAGTTCCCGGTGCGCATATGGCACTGGACCATTGCGGCATGTATCTTCTGCCTTTTCATAACAGGCCATTTTATCGGCAGCCCGCCCCAGTCCCTTACCGGCGACCCCACACGCATCTTCTATTTTGGCTATCTGGTGCGGGCCCACTATGCGGCCGGCCTCATTCTCTGCCTGGCCATGTGCTGCCGCATCCTCTGGGCCTTTTTTGGCAATGCGGTCTCACGCCAGATTTTTATCCTGGCCATCTGGAAAAAAAGCTGGCGGCAGGGCCTGCTGGATGACATCAGATGGTACCTGTTTCTGAAAAAGACCCCGGATGTGCACATGGGCCATAATCCTCTGGCACAGGTGGGCATGGCCCTCTGCGTGCTGGCCATCATCTTCATGTGCCTTACAGGCCTTGGCATCTACCAGGCCAAGGGGTCGGCCAGCTTTTTCCATCTTTTCGGATTTATGGAGGCCCTCATCTACAGCCTGGGCGGCAATGGCATCGATCTCCTGGTCTGTCACCGGCTGGGCATGGTGGCTCTGGCGGCCTTTGTGATGGTGCATGTCTATATGGTGATTCGCGAAGGCATCATGGGCAGAACCACCATGATATCGGCAATGGTCAATGGCTACAGGCTTGTGCGCGGTCCCCATGACCTCAGTGTGCGCCAGTATGTGAAAGATGCGAACACCGGAGACATTTCCTGAATCATGGCCTATGGCAGGATTGTGATTCTGGGCCTGGGCAATATCCTGTGCGGGGATGACGCCTTTGGCATCCGGGTTGTGGAAAGACTGTACGGCGGATATGACTTTCCGGCCAATGTGGAAATAGTGGATGGCGGCACCAGGGGGCCAGCCCTCTACACCCATGTGCGCGAGGCCGAGGCCCTGATAGTGGTGGATGCCGTTGACCTGGGCCTTGAGCCTGGCAGCCGCATAGTAAGGGATGGCAACCTGCCCTGCTGGCTGGGCATCAAAAAAATGGGCGCGCACCAGAACAGCTTTGCCGAGCTGCTGGCCCTGGCGGAACTGAAAAACACGCTCCCGGCCAGCATTTTTCTGGTGGGCCTGCAGCCCTGCGCCCTTGAATTCGCAAGCCCCATCTCCCGCCAGGCCTGCGAATCCCTGGACTGGGCTGTGCAAAAATGCCTGGAAATACTGCAGGGGCTTGGCATCAGGCCAGAAAAGGCCAAAGCCCCCAAATTTCTGCTGCCAAGGGAACTGCGGGCAGACGCCGGAAATTGAGGGCGGCTGCGCCATGGACCAGGCGCCAAAATGCGCTGTGGCGCAGCCCTATTTTTCAAAGTGAGATCAGAATTCCGTATAGACCGCCACATTTGATGTTCTGGTCATATGCATCTCCTGATTTTGCCAAATCGCAAAGTCCTGTGTTTACAGGCCCGCGCCTGTTTGCGCCAGCATCCTGTCATAATTCTGCAATATCAGCTCCTTTGTGCGGTAGGCGCCA
>CAJUMQ010000045.1 GCA_910587035.1 uncultured Desulfovibrio sp.
GAAAGCACACGACGGCAGGCAGGGCGAGATTTTTTTGATTGCATGCTGGCCCGGCATGAAGGGGCGCGGCGGCGGAAAAAGCGCGTTAGAATCGTGCAGTGGAAGGTGTTCCACACCGAAGAGACGGTCAGGGATGGGCCGACCCGCGAAAATCCTTCTTGGCAAAAGCGTTTTTGACTGGCGCCATGAAAACCTATAGATTTTGGTTGAGGTTGAGCATGTTGAAATATTGGTCAAATATTTTTGGAATGTTGGGTGTGGCTTTGATTGCCACTGCGTTTTTCCGTGATGATTGGCAAGCTGGCTGCATAGCTGGTGCGATTTTCATCTTTATTGGCGCATGGTTTCATGGTCTTGCACTTCCAATCCAAAGAGGTAAAAAATGAGCCCTTATTACTATGTACTTATCGGTGGCCTTATTGTTGCGGCTTTCGTTTACTGGCGATATGGCCGACGTGAAAAACGCGGATAAACAACATTTGCATCTGACAAAAGCCCTTCGTTCTCGGAGGGCTTTTTGTTTGACCGACCACATTTGAGCATCGTGAGAGGTATGACTTGGCCATAAAGATGGATTTCGTTTCTGACAGCTGGCAACTGGCGAGGTTGCCGGCTGGACTGGAATGGGATTTGTGGTTACGCTCACAACATGGAGGCAGTATGACAACCACGACATTTGATACCCTTGAATATTTTGAAAAGCTCAAAAAGGCCGGAGTGCCTGAAGAGCAGGCCAAGGTTCAAGTTGAGGTCATGCAGTCTGTTGTAAAAAGCTATGATACAGCCACCCGCAAAGAGTTGGCAACCAAAGGCGATCTTGCCAACACCAAACATGAAATCTTGAAATGGGTTATGGGGATTGCTCTTGCCCAGACGGCAGTTATTGTGGCCGTCATCGGAGTCGCGATAGCGCTAATAGCCCGTTAATGGAGTTTATCTGACCCGTAAGACACGATAAAAATTTTTGCAATCAGTTTGCAAAAGGCGCTCTTAACCGGGCGCCTTTTTATTGCTTTACGGCAAAGCGGTTTCGCGCCCAGCTCCAGACTGGCTACACAAGCGCGGCCGGATCCAATCCGACATTCCAATGTTAAGTTAGATGTTGCCAAAAGTTTATTAAGCTAATAGCATAAAACTATAAAGCACCTTTTGTTAGCATAAATACCTGCCACCATAAAGATTAAAGATTTCAGTATGTTATCATCAAATAAGCCAGATTTACCTGCCGCCTCTCCCGTGCAACTTTCTTTGTACATCGTAGAAAAACAAATTGAATATGATGGCGTGGAAATGGGAGTGCTGGAAAATGGCATTCCTTATTTGACTGAAAGAGGTCTTGCAAGGATGTGTGGTATAACAAGAACCTCTCTGGCTGAATTATCAGCAAATTGGAATTTAGAAAGAACTAAGCCGCGAGGCAAAGAAATTGCTAAAATTCTTGCCGAACATAATTATAAAGACGAAAATTTATTTTTAAATTCCGAATTAAATGGTAATCCTATAAAAGCATATCCCGAACCTGTATGTCTATCTCTATTAGAATATTATTCTTTTGTTGTGTCAAATCCACGAAAAGAAGCACAAAATGCCTTTAGAACTTTAGCAAGAACTACATTTAGAGCGTTTATCTATAGCGCGACAGGCTATTCTCCAGAACAGAGGAAAATTCAAAGCTGGAAAAATTTCCACGATAGAATAGATATGACAGCTATGTCAGTTCCAGATGGTTATTTTGGAATTTTTCATGAGATTGCTTATATGATCGTTCCCATGATCCATAATGGTGTTCTTATTTCAGATAAAGTAGTTCCTGATATATCTGTTGGTAAATTGTGGGCTAAATATTGGAAAGAAAACAATCTTGATGCTGAATATGGTAAGCCTATAAAATATGAACATAATTATCCTTCATATTATCCACAATCAAAATCTAATCCTCAACCTGCTTATGCATATCCTGAACCAGCATTGGGACATTTTAGAAAATGGTTAAGAGAAAATTATATTCAAAAGAATTTTCCAAAGTATATTATATCTAAAATCAAAGATATCTCTATTCCATCAAAAACTGGCCAACTTGCCATAAACGCATTTTCTAAATATATCAAAGAATAGCGTCCCCGAGTTGTGTAACAAAATTTTTTTCAACTCCCTCATCATATGTGTTTTTATAGCCTTTCGGCCAAAGGTTTCATGGGCTGATCCAAACTGTCGCCCACCCATGCCCCGATTCTATCGGGTATCCCTCCACGCTATTTACCACTAGGGCGGTAGCTAACCGGCGCCGCATGGACTGTCGCTTCACTGGGGCAGATTGTCAAAGAGCGGCCAACTGTTCGGAAATCCCGAATGGCTGCCAGCAAACAAAATTTGACTAAAAAAAAGTTTATTGTCAATAGCTAAAAATAAGTTTATATCCTTATACACAAAATCTGTGCTATGAAGGAGGAAAAAAGGAGTGACACAAATGCTCACTAAAGAAGATATGTCCGCGCTGGAAGCGGCTATCCGATCCTCTCTATTAGCACGGAAACGGGAAATATCTATTTCCGATGAATCTTTAGGCAAAATGGCGTTCCCTTTCATGGCAAATCCCACTGGTAAAGTTCAAGCACTCCTTGTTGGTCAAGGGGCAGGCGATAAGAGAAAGCCGCAGACTTTGCGGATTGGAGACGCAATGAACCTTTGTGAATCGCTTGGTCTCCAGTGGGCAGATGTTTTCCGGCAGGCAATAAAAGACATTAAAAATAGAAACTAAAAAAAAGTTATTTTTTGATTGACTACAAACTTATTATAAGTTAGTTTGGCTTTGCCGGTGGGAAACATCCACAGGCAAGGCGCAAGGCCAGCAGCCCGATGACAGCAGAGTGATGAACGTTGCCGAGGGTTACGGTGCAAGTCCGGTTAGCAAACATTTTACCCTGCTTGGCAGGTCTTGATTTAATGGTTAGATTGGTGGCGAGGCGGAGATGAAAAAGAAGCAATATTGGTCGGCAGTATGTGCCATGTTAGGAGTTGCACTTATAGCTGCAGCATTTTTTGAAAAAGATAACTGGATCTTGGGCATGTTACTCGGCATTTATTCCCTATATTGGGGATCAAAGTTGGCAGGAGAATAAATCATGGCTTATTATATCACAATATTTATATTGATTACGGCCATAGGAATTGGTGCAAGTCGCGGCTGGATCAAGTAGCTCATTGTCGTAATCATATAAGGTCAAAGGCGCTCTTAACCGGGCGCCTTTTTTATGCCTTGCAGCAAAGCGGTTTCGCGCCCAGCTCCAGACTGGCTACACAAGCGCGGCCGGATCCAATCCGACATCTCTCCACACATATCACCGCTAGGGCGGTAGCTAACCGGCGCCGCACGGGCTAGTGCTTCTTCGAGGCTGGTTGTCAAAGGCGGCCAACTTGTCGGGGTTTCCGACAGGTTGCCGTTGACTTTCATATAGGTATTTTTTACCTTTTTTGTCAATGCTAAATTTTACGCGATGAGCAAGAGAGGTATTTTTGCTATGAGTAGGGAAAAAGGAGTGTTCCAAGTGTTGAATGAAAAAGGTATGGCAGTATTTGAAGATACTGTTCGCCAAACGCTTGAAGAACGCCGTGCCCAACTCAATATGACCGAACAGGCTCTCGGCGTTTTGGCTTTTCCGCATGTGGCAGATTCTAGGCGTAAGGTTCAGTCTATTCGTAAAGGACAAGGTTCGGGTGCTAATCGCAAACCGCAGCAGCTCAGAGGGACTGACATATTGAATATGTGTGAAGCCCTTGGATTGCCGTGGAAAGAAGTAATAGGCAAGGGTTTGGAAAATGCAAAAATAGCCCAGGAAGTAGACCGCCTCGCTGCAATAAAAAATAGGTAAAAAATTTGCTTTTCAAGTTAACATAAAGGTAATTTTTACCTATTTTGTTCTTGCCGGTGGGAAACATCCACAGGCAAGGCGCAAGGCCAGCAGCCCGATGACAGCAGAGTGATGAACGTTGCCGAGGGTTACGGTGCAAGTCCGGTTAGAATGTAACGAAGACTGTTGGCAGACTTGGTCTTAATGGTTATTGTGGTTTGGAGGTGGCGATGAAATATTGGGAAACATGGTTTTTAACATTTGGCGCTGGCTGCATGATTGGTGTAGTTATTTCTCCCGCAAGTTGGGGTGCCGCGATAACTGGAGCAGTACTCACTTGGATCGGATGGAAGATACACCAGAAGCGAGGTGAAAAATGAATATTGGTGTTTTAGCTGTATCAATCGTAGGCGCGATATTTGCTGTTTATGTGTTCACCGGCATCAGTCGCGGCTGGATCAAGTAGCTCATTGTCGTAATCATATAAGGTCAAAGGCGCTCTCCCCGGGGCGCCTTTTTTTATGCCCAAATTTACCCCGCAGGGAGGCAGATATGAAACTGGATGAACTTGAAATCAGGGAGCGCGCGGACGCCCTGACAAGGGAGGCGCTTCACTGGCCCCTTACCGCCCAGACCGTGAAAAGGTGGCTGGAAAACGCAATGCGGCAGGCCGCAAGGCACAATCGGACTGTGCTGGCAGAGTATCTGCGCGGCAAGATGGAATTTCTTTATTCCTACGATACGGAGGCGGAGCTTTTGCGGCATCGGCTTTTCCGGAAAGAGGCTCGCAAGCTGGCCAATTACATCATGGACATGGCTGAAGCAAAATACCGGGCTGCCTACAGGGCGCCATATTAAAGGATATGGCCATGAGCATATTTACTGACTTTTATCCCAAGGAAGACCAGCACTGCGAAACCTGCTGCCACTGGGATGAGGAAGATCCCCTATTCACCATGCCTGACACTGTGGCCGGTGATAAGCGCTCAATTCCCTATTGCCGCTGCCGAATCAATGCCGCGCGGGATGAGGACGCTGGCGACTACATTCCCGCCATGGGCCCCAACGGCCCTTGCGCCCACTATAGAGACTACTGGCGGCCCAATGACTGGTACATCAGAGAATTTGAAGCCGATGCAAGGGAGCGTGAGGCTGACAGGGAAACATATCGCAGGCTTGACCGGTATCTGAAAAGAGACGCCATCATTGGAGCAAGATAAATCCAAACCCATATAAGCAGCTGGAAAACACTGATAAACGCTGAAAAAAGAGAGAAGAAAATGGGTATTCCCGTATTGATCCTCGGTGAATCCGGCAGTGGCAAGTCCACATCCTTGCGCAATTTTGAACCTGATGAAATAGGCATTTTAAACGTGGCATCCAAGCCATTGCCATTCCGCAAAAAGCTTCATGTCCTGAATGGCGCTACCTATTACGCCATTAAACAGAAATTGGCCAGGCCGGTGTTGAAAACATACGCCATTGACGACAGTCAGGCGCTCATGGCCTTTTCCATGTTCGCAAAGGCCAAAGAGAAAGGTTATGACAAATTCACAGAGATCGCAGTGGATTTTTATGACCTGCTTCGTTTTGTGATTGATAAGACACCTGAAGACTGCATCGTCTATTTCCTGCATCATACCGAGACAACCGATACAGGAAAGATAAAAGCCAAGACTGTGGGCAAGATGCTTGATAACCAGCTCACGGTTGAAGGCCTTTTTTCAATTGTGCTCCTGTGCCGGACAGATGGAACACGCCACTGGTTTGAAACACAGTCGGACGGTTTTTCCACAGCCAAGTCCCCAATGGATATGTTCCCCAAGGAGATAGATAACGATCTTAAGGCTGTGGATACTGCCATAAGATCATATTGGGGGCTGCTGCCAGAGAAAGACGCACAGTCTGGCAGGACGATGAGCAGTTCTAAATCGGATATCACCAATACAGAAGATATCAGGGAGGCGGTAAATGCTTGATTTCAGTAATGCGGATGACCAGAAGGAATTTGCCCGCGGCCCTGTCCCTGCCGGGAGTATTGTAGTTGTACAGATGAAGGTTTTGCAGCCGGAATTTTCAAAACAGGCTCCTGAAGATTCTTATATATCTGTGTCAAAGAGTGGTCTTAGACAGATATATTGCCAGTTTGATGTCACAACGGGCACATATTCCGGGGTGAGTTTCCGCCAGAACATCACATTGCCGGCCTCAGCCCAGAAAATTTCGTTGAACCCAAATTATGAGCAGGCATGCAATATTGGCGCGGCACAGCTCAAGGCTATCTGTCTTGCGGCTCAAAGACCCACCCGGATAAACAAGATACAGGAATTGACCGGGGCCCGTTTCCCTGTGCGCGTAAAAATCAATAATAGACCCAAGGAATCAAATGGCCAGGTGTATTGGAATAATGAGATTGCATTTGTGATAACTCCGGACAAGCCTGAATATCAAAGAATCAGGAATGAAGGAGAAATTATCAACCCCAATGGCGCTCTGGTGGGTAGCGAAAGCAAGGGGAAACAGGAGCAGCCCAAGCAATCGGCTGGCTATGATTTTGGCATGGGGCCCGGACAAAATACCAACACGGACGAAGTGCCATTTTAAATACTTATGAAACCGGCAACAGTCATGCTGCTGCATGGCTGTTTTGCCATGGGAGTAGCACATGGTTCATTCTTTTGAGCATATTCAGGATGAGATAGCGGCAATGCTGTCAATTCCTGATGATGAATTGACTTGCGAGCAGCGCGGGATGATGGATGATTACCTGAATGAGATTGCGAGTCAGGAGGCGGAAAAGGTTGACGGCTTTGCGCAATTCATAAAGCTGCAAACTGCCCTGATGGAAGCCTGCAAAGAGGAAAGTCAAAGGTTGGCCAATAAGGCAAGAACAGCTGGGAATCGCATTGCATGGCTGAAGAACAAATATCTGGCAATTATGCAAAATAATGGCCTTAAAAAGGTTAGCGGCCATGTTTATGCCTTGTCTGTCCGAGCAAGCGAAGCTGTGGCTGTAACCGAGAATCAGGAAGAACTTGGCAGGCTGGCTGAAACAGAACCGCTATATTTTGCGCGTGTTGAAAGCATAAAGTCGGATAAAAAGGCCATAAAGGAAGCCATAAAAGGGGGCCATGCAATACCCGGCTGCGAGCTTGTTACAAATTTTAGCCTGAATATACGATGACAAATGGAACATACAAAAAAATATCTGGAGTGGCAGGAAAGGTGGCCACTACAATATGAAAAGCAGAAAGCCAGAGCTCGTGAAAATTCTCGCCTTAGGCGCGCCACTCTTAAGGCGCATGGCATTTGCACCAGGTGCGGCAAGGAGGATGCCATGAAAGGCTATACTTTATGCGCGGCCTGCAATTTGTGGAATAACCAAAGCAGAAGCGGCTACACAGGCCGGAAAATGCGAAAGCCTGTCAGCCCAAAACAATAGACATGACCATAAATGGGTATTTGCGGGCGCTCTTTATTGCGGGAGCGCCCTTTTTATAATCTATAACAGGGAGTTGCCATGATTGAACTCAATTCCGCCACAATCGCAAATGGTGGTTTGGTGGAACGGTTGAATGATGAAATTCAGAAAGCCGTTGCCAACTGTCTGGACGTGAACACGGAGGCCAAAAAGACGCGGACAGTCACGCTCAAAGTCAAGATCAAGCCTGATGAAACACGTTCTTTCGCAACTGTGAGTGTGGAAACGTCGAGTACACTTTGCCCGCCGGAGGCGATTAACACGTCTATCTACATGGCTCAAAATCTCAAAACTGGTGAAATTGCAGCATCGGAAGTTTGCGCCGGTGAAAATCCCATGCAGGAAACATTACCAAGTGTGGAAATCAAAACAGGCAAAATAACCAACTTTGCGGAAAAGACAGGAGGAAACCATGCTTAAAAACCTTTACAGCGCAATCAGAGAAGACGCTGCGCCAGTCATTACCAAAATTGATGGCCGCGACTATTCAGACAAGCGGATTTACCCAGTTAACGCGCCCATGCCAAACGCGCTTGTGGTTTCCACACTTACTGGGCTTGTGGATTATCTCAAATCCAATACGGATAAATTGGAAAATGTTTTTTGCCATGTCGTGTCGCCCTCCCAGGTGGAATTGCGTTCGCCTTTGCTTCCGCCATTTTGTGACCGTGCCTGCTATATGAAGGCGGAACTTGACCAGATCACGTTGCCGTTCAACACATGGATGGACGCGGAGCCATTCAATATCGCCATGCAGGCGGCTTTTGATGACCCCGATGGCCTGAAAGCCACAGACAAGGGGCTGGTACTGAAATTCACCTCCAGCGTTACATCAATCGTGGAAGCCGCCACTTCCGATGACGGAGTAAGCCAGGCAGTAGCAGTCAAAGCTGGTATAACCAGCAAGGGAGTGAAAGAGCTGCCCAATCCCGTAACTTTGCGGCCATACCGCACATTTATTGAGGTGGAGCAGCCCGCCAGCAAGTTTATATTCCGGTGCCGCCAGGAAGGCGGAAAAATGCAGTTTTCACTCACCGAAGCCGATGGGGGCGCATGGCGGAGCGAAGCCATGAAAAACATTAAGGCATTCCTTGAGAAAGAAGTGCCGCAGTTAGTGGTGATTGCGTAAATCATTGACCACAAAAATTGACAGCCATAGAGAGTCAATTTTTGTGGTCAATAGGCTTTTTTGTCAATTTTCATCCACTCCACCCGATTCCCGCGCCCGTGGAAAATCCGGCGACCTGCCCATAGCTGGATCACAGAGTAACGGCGAAATGGCAGGCTAGTGGGTGGCTTGTCGCCTCCTTGCAATACATTGGGCAAAGCCATGCCGGGCGGCTCAAAGTCCGGCTTTTTCAATAATTAAAATCAACTATGAAAGAACATCCCATTCTTTTCAATACTCAGATGGTACGCGCTATTTTGAGCGGGATAAAAACCCAGACGCGCCGCCCGGCAAAAATTCCGTTACATGCTACTCAATCAGAAGCTAACCGAACGTGCCATCCGTATGCCCCTGGCGATTTGCTCTGAGTAAGGGAAACATGGAATTTGGCTAATCCGGATGACGATAGTGCCCTGCCGGGAGATGTTTACGGACCATATGCGCCTTTTACTGGCAGGCAGGCCGGCAAAGAAATCCACTGGCGCGCAATTTATAGAGCGGATGCAGCTTCCCCTGCGACCCATCCAAAATACGACAAAGCTCTGTGGAGGCCGTCTATCCATATGCCCAAATGGGCTTGCCGCCTATTCCTTGAAGTGGATGATGTCGGAATACACAGACTACAAGATATTGGCGATGATG
>CAJUMQ010000046.1 GCA_910587035.1 uncultured Desulfovibrio sp.
ACATTGGTTACTTCAATCTCCTTCTGCATTTCCTCAAGAGAACCTTCCGCGAGTTCACGAATCTGCGTTAAGTACTTTTCAAACTCCGGTTTGGTGAGTTTTCCCATCTTTGCCCTCTCATCTATAAAGATTGTAAAATTTTTCCCAAGCACTATTTTACTACTAAAACATGCTTGAACCGGCAAATTCAAGCTAAAGTGAGTATTTCTATTAAAATTTTTAATATCCATCTTTGAAACGAACTCTGAAAAAAGGGCCATCCAGGATGTAACTATGTAAAATATCAAATAAAATATATTTTTGAAAATGGTTGACGGCAAGATTTTGGCGCCAATTATTTTAATTTTTGGGATAAAATCTTTTGAAGATTATAGCGGAAGAAGCCCACCGGCCGGGAGTGCATGATCATTTTTTGTCTGGCCTGTTTTTTCAGGTTGCTCTTGATCAAAAACAACTTTTTGGAACATTATTCTAATAAAATCATATAAATATAAAAAACACACAGCGCCGCCCGCGCAAGCGCGGAAAAACCGCGTTTTTTCCGCGAAGCGCCACGGCGTTTCACACTGATAATGCTGTAGTGAGCAAAGTTTCCTCCATATTCTCAATGGGGAAACAGCTCCAAGGGCATATTTCAGATGTGGAAATAGCGCGCTTTTTACACAAGGCTATAAAAATTTTTACCTGTACTTGTGAAATTTTTGATAAACAAGCGATGCCGCAAGCTCTCGGAATACGCATGAGCATCCCCTGAAACGTTGCAGACGAATATCCGACCTTCCTTTGAATAATTTTTATTATTTCATTCAACATATTGGTATTATTATATAATTTTTATATAATAATACCAATATATTAGAATTTATTCCGCTGACTTTTTAAAAATCCGGTCGCACGCATTTGACCTTGCCGTCCATTTTTCAATTTTCAATATCAATATTGTTGTGCTGCCTTGCCCAGGCATTATCAATTTGACCTTCATCCCGTTTTAATTGTTATTTTTATCGCAATAACAGATACAACAGGGGGAAATCGGCATGACAGGTCAAAAACCTTTGGCTGGGATAAGGGTTGTGGAACTTGCAACCTATGCGGCAGCGCCCGCGGCAGGCAGAGTGATGGCTGACTGGGGCGCGGAGGTTATCAAGGTTGAAGGTTTTGCGGGCGACCCTTACAGGCGTCAGGCTCCTGTCTTCAATATTCCGTTAATGGAGGACGAAAATCTTTCCTTTGACATGACCTGCCTCAACAAGAAATTTGTCGCTGTCAATCTTAAAAACCCGGATGGCATGGAAGCTCTCCACCGTATTCTCAAGGATGCGGATGTACTCATAACAAGTTTTCGGCAAAAGGCTCTGGATAAGCTTGGTCTGAATTACCAAACCCTCCATGAGAAATATCCGCGCCTGATTATGGGGCAGATGTTTGGCTATGGCGATACGGGTCCTGAAAAAGACACTGCCGGCTATGACGTGACCTGTTATGTGGCAAGGGGGGGAATCATGGGTTCCTTCCATGAGCGCGGCACGTCGCCCATTAATGAGCCAAACGCATTTGGGGACTATCAAACGGCAATAACATTGGCGGCGGGCGTATGCGCCGCTCTGTATGCCAGAGAAAAGACAGGCCGGGGAGACAGAGTTGTAACTTCCCTTTTCCATCAATCGCTTTGGGCCATGTCGGTGCCGATCATGTCTTCTCAATATGGCAATCAATATCCCAAGTCGCGCATGGAAGTGGCCAATCCTTTCAATAATACCTATCGCACAAAAGATGATCGCTGGCTCATAATCTGTGTGCCGGATTATGATGTATATTTCCGCAAAATGATGACCATTTTGGGACGGGAAGATGTTTTCGAGGATGAAGACATCAACGCTATCGGCAATATTCTTGAACGCAATACCCAGTCCAAAGCCATAGCCTGCATTAGCGAAGCCATGTCGCAAAAGACTTTGGCCGAATGGCTTGAAATTTTCAAAAAGAATGATGTCCCCTGTGAAAAGGGCGCCCTCCCCGCTGAGGTGCTGGATGATCCCCAGGCATGGGCCATAGATGGTTTGCGCAAGGTCAAATATCCCAGTGGCAATGAAAGGATAATCACCACTACGCCAGTTCGTTTTGAGAGCATGGGGAATCCCGAGGCCGTCATAGCGCGCGAGCTTGGCGCGGATACAAGACAAATCTTGAATTCAGTCGGCTATACGGACACCGAGCTTGAAAAAATGAAAGAACGTGGTGCGATAACATATCCTGATTAGAATTTTGTCATCAGGGAATACAAGAACTTCAGGTGGTGAAAACAGAATTCCAATGGAGGAAAAGATGGATTTCAGTCTGACGGAAGAACAGGAATTACTGCTGTCCAGCGTGCGTGAAATGATGGAAAGAGATTTTACTGATGACTATTTCCGCAAGTGTGATGAAGAACATCGTTTTCCTGTGGAATTTATGACCGCCATGGCCGAAAATGGCATTTCCCTGCTGGGCGTTCCCGAAGAATATGATGGAGTGCCGGCAGACATGCTTACCCAAATGCTGGTCATTGAAGAAATTGCGGCAATGGGCGGCACCGGCTATCTGCTCACAAATGCCTTGTGCGTGCATAATATGCTCGCCTGGGGCAGTCCCGAACAACTGGCGAAAACAGCGGAAAGCGCCCAAAAGGGTATACCGGGCTATTCGCTCCTGTTCACAGAGCCTCAGGCAGGTTCAGACAATAATTTATTGGCGAC
The DNA here is from genome assembly GCA_910587035.1 of uncultured Desulfovibrio sp. Taxonomy (GTDB): domain Bacteria; phylum Desulfobacterota; class Desulfovibrionia; order Desulfovibrionales; family Desulfovibrionaceae; genus Desulfovibrio. Next base: position 2,736 of record CAJUMQ010000046.1, read on the forward strand.
CACGGCAATCCGCAAAAACGGAAAGATATATCTCAACGGCCAAAAAACATTCATCACCGGCGCAAGGGATTTCCCCTACATGCTCGTTCTTGCCCGTGATGCCGAACCCAAAGATCCCAAACGCTGCTTTACCATGTGGTGGGTCGATCCCAATGCTCACGGAGTGAAGATCCAGGATTTGCACAAGATTGGCTGGCACCAGATAAGCAACTGCGAAGTCTATTTCGACAATGTGGAACTTGATGAGAAAGATATGGTGGGCCAGGAAGGTTATGGCTTTATCCATCTCATGAAAAATTTTGAAATAGAACGCCTGGTAATTGCCGCCTATTCCTGCGGCATGGCACGTTGCGCATTTGGCGATGCCGTTCGCTATGCGAATCAACGCCGGCAATTTGGGAAATCAATAGGTCAATACCAAATGATTCAGGAAAAACTTGTGGATATGGATATAAAACTCGAGAATATGCATAATTATATTTGCAAAACCGCATGGCAATACGATGCGGATCAGTCCCTGCGTCTATCCTCGGCTCTTTGCAAACGTTATTGCGCCAGGGCCGCCGGCGAAGTTATCGACGCGGCCATGCAGATCATGGGCGGAGTCGGGTATACGGAAGATGTGCGCATTTCCAGACTTTGGCGGGACATACGCATAACAAGAATGGCGGGTGGAACAGATGAAATAATGGTTTACATAGCAGCCCGTCAGATACTCAAGCAATACGAAAATTGAGCGGAGGAAGAGCATGAAAATACTTGTATGCTGCAAGATTGTTCCCGAAGAACAGGATATAGTGATTCAAAAAGACGGACAATTGGATATAAGCCGCTCCGCAGCCAAAATAAGTCAATATGACCTTAATGCCATTGAGTGCGCGACCCGGCTTGCGGGCGCTGATGGAGAAGTTGTGGCCCTTTCCGCGGGGCCGCGCAAATGGCTGGATAATACCAAAATACGCAAGGACATTCTTTCGCGTGGCCCGGCAAGTTTGCACCTTGTGATGGATGATGCCTTGGAAGGAGCCATGCCGGATACCACCGCTTCCGCGCTGGCCCTGGCCGCTCGCCGGATTGGCTTTGATCTTATTCTTTGCGGCGAGGGATCCGGCGATCTTTATGCCCAACAGGTAGGCCTGCTCCTTGGTGAAGATCTGAATGTGCCTAATATCAATGCCGTCAGTTCCGTGACTATTGAAAATGGCAATGTGGTTGTAGAGCGGAGTCTGGAACGGGAAATAGAAGTGCTTGAGCTGCCCTTGCCTGCTGTTCTTTGCGTTACCAGTGACATAAATGTACCCAAAATTCCCACAATGAAAGCTATTCTTGGCGCGGGGAAAAAACCGGTAGAAGTTTTTTCCTGCGCTGAGCTTGGTGTAAAAACGGAAAGTCTTTCCGACTATGTCTCCATAGTGGCTCCGGAAGGCCGGGAAAGAATGAATAAAATTTTTGAAAGCGACAGCGATGAAAACATCGCATCTTTTATAGAGTTGGTGCGCAAGGTCGTACAAGCCTAAATCTTATACTTCAACAAAGCCGGTTTTATGTCGGCAAGGATACAAATATATGAGCAAATATCCTGTAGTTTATGTTGTGGCGGACAGACCTGAAGTCTTCGCGGAACTTATCCCCGGGGCTTTGGGATTGGGTGAAAGAGTGGAGGCAATACTTGCGGGTCATCCCGCCAACGCTTCAGGAGTTTTTTCACTGGGAGCGGACAAATTGCTGACTATTGCGCCCAGAGAAAGAGAAATTTTTGAAAATTACGCCCCAAGCATTGCCAAAGCCATTTCGGCCACGCCCAACGCGCTTGTCCTTTTGGCAGCGGATAAAAGAGGCAAAGCCATGGCCGCGAAGTTGGGAAAAGCTCTCAATGCCGCCGTAATAAATGATGTGAATACGTTTGATGAGGGGAAATCGGGTCATATGGTCTATGGCGGTCTTGCTCAGGGCACGGAGAAACCCGCGACTGACATCGTTGTCACCACAGTGGCGCCAGGCGCCTTTGAACAGGGAGAATTGGGGGAAGGCTCGGGTGAAACCGTTGCATTGGATTTTATTGAACCGGCACATCCCATAACGTTGCGTGAAAAAAGGAAGATCAAAGCCTCTTCTGTAAATATCGGCAAAGCCAGGCGCGTTGTTGGCGTAGGCCGCGGTTTTGCCAAAAAGGAAGATCTGGCCCTGGCCCGTGCCCTGGCGGATGCCATCGGCGCGGAATTGGCCTGCTCCAGGCCCATTGCCGAAGGCGAGCACTGGCTTGAGAGAGAGCGTTATGTGGGTGTTTCAGGAGTTGCAATAAAACCCGAGGTCTATTTCACGTTGGGAATTTCCGGCCAAATTCAACATATGGTCGGCGCAAGAGACTCGCGCACGATCATTGTGGTCAACAAAGATAAAAACGCGCCCATTTTTAAATTCGCTGATTATGGAATCATTGGAGATCTCTACAAGATTTTGCCGGCCCTTAAAAAGGCCCTGGGCAAATAGTACACAGAAACATCTAAAGTTTCTGTGTACTAGCCGCCATGCGAGAGCATGGCGCGGCGGCGTAGTCGCCGTGAATGAGCCGAAAACCGCGTTTTTCGGCGAATGATCTTGACGCAAAATACGAAGTATTTTGTGTTATGCAGTACTAGAGCGACGCGCCGAAGCGGAACGCCTCTTCAAGAACCGGCTTGCTGGCGACAGCGCCCGCTTCCATGACGCCTCCGGCCAGCACCTGTCCCTTGTCCGTCCAGTCCAGAAAACCGGTCAGCGCGTGATAGTAGTCCAGCACGGGCTTCCAGTTGTCGGCGGAGTCCCCCTCGGCAGCCATGATCAGGGCGCATTCCTTGCGCGGGTTGGCATAGTTCGGATCGCATTCCGCCACGGCGAACAGGCGGTCAAACGCGGCCTTGAGCTGCGCGGACACGCTCCAGTAGTACATGGGCGATGCCAGCACGACCACATCGGCGCTCGTATACGCGGGATATATCTTCCCCATGTCGTCCTTCTGCACGCAGGGGCTTGCGGCGTCCTTTCCGCCCTTCATGCAGCCCAGGCACCCGTGGATGGTCATTTTTTGAAGATCGAAACGGGTTACGACATGGCCGGCACTTTCCGCGCCTTTCATGAACGCGTCGCACAGTATGGCCGTATTGCCCTTCAGGCGGGGACTGCCGTTCAGAATGAGGATGTTTTTGCCCATGAGTTTTCTCCTTTTTCTGCGGGGGATTTCCGCTTTTTTCGCAAGGACCGCCCGAGATGGCCACCGCCTCCGCAAGCGCCCCCCGTGGCGCTCGCAGCGGGAAGGAGCACGCCTTTTGCTGGGCCGCGCGGGCTGTCCGGCACCCTCGGCAAGGCGCGTCATGTTGGTGGATATTTTTTTAGCGTCTGCTAAAAAAATGTCAAGAGCTTTCTTCGTGTCCCTGATCGATGCGGCAACGGAAAAGCTAGTACACAGAAACATTTAAAGTTTCTGTGTACTAGCCGCCATGCGAGAGCATGGCGCGGCGGCGTAGTCGCCGTGAATAAGCCGAAAACCGCGTTTTTCGGCGAATGATCTTGACGCAAAATACGAAGTATTTTGTGTTATGCTATACTAGGACGGGCTCTCGGCGCACAGGACCGCCCCCGGTTAGATGAAGCCTCCGCGCGTTACATCCATAAAATGAGCCTGTTTCCGAATGAAGTTACGGATTATGGACAATATTTTTTATTCTTTTTAAAAAATATAATAAATTTTTTCCTTAAATATGACTTATATACGATGCAAAAAATTACATTTTCAATCAACTTCACTTCAATATGTAACAGATTTTTGCAAATTTTTACGAAATTATAAATATAAAAATTGTATATACATACCAACTCTGCATTGTCATCTCTGTCAATACATGGGAGTTTTTGCTGTTGCTCTAAGCCATGCATTCAGCTATCCTGAAGGAAACGAACATGTATTCCCGACACCTCGCCGCACCTGAAAACGTTTGACGGAGATCCGCAGGTCGGTGTTCCACGCACTTCTACCCCCCCGCACGGGGAAGACGACACGGAGAACGCATCATGGCCGCTCAGACATACAGGCTGGTAACCCGCAGTGATTTCGACGGACTTGTCTGCGCTATTCTGCTCAAAGAACTGCACATGATAGACGACATCCTTTTCGTCCATCCCAAAGACGTGCAGGACGGCAAAGTCGCCCTGGGCGAAAACGACATCACCACCAACCTCCCCTATCATCCGGACGTGCACCTGTCGTTCGATCATCATCTTTCAGAAATTTTGCGCACCAGGGACACGCGCGGTCCCAACAGCATCATCGATCCGGAGGCGCTTTCCGCGGCGCGCGTGGTGTACAATCACTTCGGCGGGCGTGAAAGCTTCCCTGAAATCTCCCTGGAAATGATGGAGGCCGTGGACAAGGCCGACAGCGCGCTGTACAGCAAAGAGGAAATTCTGAATCCGCAGGGGTGGGTGCTGCTGAACTACATTATGGACCCGCGCACCGGCCTGGGGCGTTTTCGTGATTTCCGCATCAGCAATTATGCGTTGATGATGGAGCTTGTGAATTACTGCCGCGCCCACAGCATCGACAAAATTCTGGCGCTGCCCGACGTGGCGGAACGCAAAAATATGTATATGGAGCACCAGGACAAGGCCAAAGAGCAGCTTCGGAAATGCAGCACGGTGCACGGCAGACTTGTCGTGCTGGATCTGCGCGAGGCCGATCCCATCTGGTGCACCAACCGCTTCATGATCTACGCCCTGTATCCCGAATGCAATATTTCCATCCATGTGCTGTGGGGCCTGCAGAAACAGAACACGGTCTTCGCTGTGGGCAAGTCCATTCTCGACCGCAGCTCGGATGTGAACATCGGCGAATTGATGCTTGCCTACGGCGGCGGCGGACACAAGAACGCGGGCACCTGCCAGATTCCCAACGATAAAGCCGAAGAAACCCTGGCGGCGCTGGTGCAACGTCTGGGCAAGTAACCCTGTTTGCGCAACTATTGCGGGGCTCGACGACGGGCCCCGCATGTCGTTCATCGCAACTCTTCCGGAAACGCTATGCGCACAGCCTCCGAGTTGACACGTCAGCAGGGGCGCCTGCGGAGCACGCCGTCGGCCTGGGGATTTTAACCGCCCACACAACACGGGGAGTGCCGTATGAAGGACTCGCGCCCGGACGCCGCGCCGCCGATTCCCGCCCGACGCTGGAAAGACGGCCGATGGGAACACCTTGAAGAAACGGCCAACGAAGAAGAACAGATAAATATCTTCTACGAAAATGGGCACTGCACACTGTGGGCCTGGCCCCACCGACTGGAAGAACTGGCGTTGGGCCACGTGCTTCTGGACCGCCTGCACGACGCCCGAACGGACGATCCGATTCCCGTGGAACAGCGCGGGCATGTTCTTGTTTTGGATTCCGAACCGGGAAAACGCGCCCTGCGCGTGCATCTGGACGCTCCCGCTGCAACGGGCGAAACCGCACCGTGCGCGCCCCTTGTTCCCGACGCCCTGCCGGCGCATATGGATGCGTTCATGGCCGCGCCCGGCATGTGGGACGGCACAGGATGTTTTCACCGCGCCGGCATGCTGCATCTGGCCACAGGGCGATTGACGGCGCTCGCCGAAGATATCAGCCGCCATAACTGCCTGGACAGGTTGGCGGGATGTTGCGCGCTTCAGGGATTGCGTCCGGCGGAACATGCGCTGCTTCTCTCGGCCCGGATCACCGGCAGCCTGTACTGCAAGGCACGCCGTGCGGGTTTTTCCCTGCTGATCAGCCGGGCCGCCGTCACTGCCGCCGCATGGCGGCGCGCCCTGGTCCAGGGCGTGACGCTGGTGGGCTTCTGCCGTCCGCGGGAGCGGCGGTTGACCGTATTCGCGGATACGCAAGGCAGGATTCTTTCATGAACGCCTCCGACGGTTCGCCGTCGCCACCGGAACAACCGGCTTTGCAAACGGAAAAAGCGAACAAAAGCGGCGACATCGGCGTTGCCTCCGCCGAAGTGCTCGGCGTGGTGCTGGCCGGGGGCCTGTCCTCCCGCATGGGGCGGGAAAAGGCCCGTATTCGTGTGTACGGCAAAGGCAATCCGGATTTGCTGACACGCACCTGCCGGTTGTTGGGAAATCTGCTGGATGATGTCCGGGTGGCCTGCCGTCCCGGTCGGCCCAGAGACGGCTACAACTGCATTTTCGACGAAATGGAAGGGCTCGGTCCCTTCGGCGGCGTGCACGCGGCTCTGCACGCGGCGCGGCGGGCCGGA
>CAJUMQ010000047.1 GCA_910587035.1 uncultured Desulfovibrio sp.
CATTGCCGCGCACCTTTTCCTGTTCACCGCGATCGGAATGATATGGTCTTTCCTGGGCCTGCGGCGGATAATCCTCCCGCCTCGCAAAATTGTTCTCGGGGTCATGGGAGGGAATGATGTCACCAAGCTCCCAGACTTCATAACGGGCAGGCTCAGGTTCTCCCTTGCCAAGAATGGTGGTATTGGCGCCGATAATTTTTCCGGTAAATTCACCGGACTCATTGCCAGAGATTTCTCCAGAGTTTATACTTTCATCATCAAGAGGAGGTTCGGTTATGCCTTCGTCACTTACTCCTGAAACATCTCCTGTATTAAAACGGCTTGTTGATGCATCAGGTATTCCGTTCCCGGTTGCATGTCGTGTATTGACTTTCCCTGACGGTGGAACAGTATTTGTTGATAAATTTATTGAATATGAAGATATGCCTTTTGTGTTTGCCACAGATGGCAGTCTCTGGCGCATGATTTCCAGCAATGAAACCAATTTCGGATATACATTGCTGGATAAATTTTCATCATCTGGAGCAGATATTCTCTGCAAAGGTTCAACTATCTCAGAAAGTGAAGCGGTGGCATTACTCTGAGATCCAGTTGAATCATAATATCTATTGCTTGCTACCTCTAAAATTGACCGAATGTATTGGGCGGCTATCCTGTCTTCTGGTGAAGTCTTTTCATTATTAATTATGCCATCTGCTTCCTGCATGGCCTCATAAATATCATGGCCAATACCTGTCTCACCCATTTTTGCATCACTCATGGCTTTTGTGGTCATGAGGAGCTCAGTCACAAAGCCATTGGGCATCCTGATATTGAGCAAAAAATCCTTGTAGCCTGAGGAAGGCTTTTCAAAGCGGTTTTTGACGCGGACCACGCTGCCGCCGATGCTTTCAATCCTTTTTGTAATTTCCGGCAGCGCCGCCTCCACCTCGTCTCTTGTGGTGTAAAGCAGGGTGGCGCCCAGCACATCCAGAACCCGCTTTGCACCCTCCTGCGGATAGTCCTGGTCAATCTTGCGCTGCACACGCTCGCGCCGCTTCAGGCCATTCCCGGGCCTGAAATGGGCTTCCCCGCCTGTTGAGCTGGCAATGTCAGTAATGGCCTGGGCAAGGCCTCCCTGGGCCTCGCCGGCCAGCCTGTACAAGTCGTCCAAAGTTTCAACACCATCATGGATAATGGGGCCAGTGGACTTTTTTGGCTCTTTTGTTTCCTGCGCCGGCGCTTTCAAATCGTCTGCGATATCACTCTCAACAGTTTTGCCGGCCGCTGCCATTTCAAGCTGCCTGAAGCCATCCATAACCGTGCGCCTGTACACATCGGCCGGATTTTCATTGGCATGTCTCGCGGCAATGATTGCGCGCCTGCGCCAGAGTTTGAGAATTGTATCCACATAACGTGTAGCGCCACCCTGTGCCTCAAGCTGGCTGGCAAGACCGGGCACAGCGCGAACAGCATCCAGGATTTGGGCGCGCAGATTTTTGTGCGCCTCGTCCAGCTCAGTCTTTTCACCATCAGACAGCAGGCTTGTGCCCTGGCGGTCATTCTCGGCTGCAGTTTCATGCTCCAGAGCCTGCCGCAAAACCATATCCATCTCGGCATCGGCGTTTGCATCTTCCTGCGCGGCAATCTCCAGTTCATCAGTCTGCATAATCTCGGCAGCGGCATTGAACTGCTGGCCATCAAGCAGGCTGTGCAGTGTGGCGAGATTGACTTGCAGGGACTGGCCGAGAGCCGCCGCCTTTTCAGCCGTATCTGGGGAAATGCCAAGTGGAGTCAGCAGATCAATGCCATGTTCGCGTTGCTCCAGCATGGCGTCCACTGGCAGGCGGACATCTTTGCGCATGGCTGGCGACAATGTCTGCAATATTTCGCCCATGGCCTCCGGATCGCGCTGGAATGTTGACGATTTTTCCAGTGTCGCATGGATCTTTTTTTGCGATTCGGCAAATTCGCGGGCTCTTTTGGCGCTGGCCACGCGCATTGCCCCGGACATCACTATGGGCCCGCTGCCCATCCAGAAGCCTCCAGCCATGCCGCCCTGGATCGCCTCCATGATACGGTCGCCATTTTCTGGCTTGAAAATATCCGTGTTGAATTTTGTGCCAGACTGAGCATTGGCCACAGCGCCGGCTGCCGATTCCGAGAGAATGGCAAGCCCTTCCTGTACGCCTTCCTCGATGCCTTCTGATGCTGTTACAATGCCGATCCTTTTCCCAATATCCAGCAAGGTTGCCCAAACCTTTCTGTCACTGGCGGCCCGTTGAATGGCTCCCTCGATTGCCTTTTTCCCGAAGCTTGAAGCAATTCCGAAAGGCTTCAGCATTTTCAGGAACACAGCTTCACCGCCCACCTCCACACCGGCGGATAAAGCCGCATATATGCTTGCCGCGGCGATTATGACATCCCTGGGGAGCGGGTTGCCATCCGCATCCCTAAGCCTGCGCATGGCCATGATCTGGCTGCCACGCTCCACCTTGTAGGTTTCAATGGCAGTTTCAGCCAGATATGCTGGAGTAAAGGCCAGTTTGGCAGCTGGCATCGCCGCTGCGCCTCCGCTTGCAAGGCCTGCGCCGATACCGGCGTAAGTGGCCATCAACAAGCCCACTGTCGCGGACTTCACCTGTATTGGCAGATTGAGGGGGATCTGCTGGATTGCCGTGTTCAAACCAGGGATCATGTCAAGATATGAGCCGGTGACGGACTGCTCCCGCAGGCGCGCGTATTTTTCCTCAAGCGCCTTTTCCCGTTCGCTTATATCCACTCCAGACGCCCAGAGATTGCCAAGCTCGGCTTCATATTTCTGCTGCAAACCAATTTCAAAAGCCGTTTTCTGGCCTGCAAGGGAAAATGGGTGCGCCTCTTTAATGTAGCCATCCGCGCCACTCTCGCGGATTGTCTTTTCATTTCTCTGCCTGATGATGGCGGGATTGTAAAAAATACCGTCCAGCTCCTGCACAAGGCCAGCCACATCGGGCAAAGCGGGATCCGCGCGGACAAGGGCGGCATGGGCCTCCGATCTGGACGCATACTCCACAAGGCCGTCAAATTTCTCAATCCTCCTTGCAATGTCCTCATCCTCGGCATCCTGCCTGTCATAGCGGACAACATCCGGAGATATGCCAAGATTGCGGGCAATCTGCTTGTCCCTGGCAATCTCGTCAGCGCTTATGCCCCGTGAAAGCAGCAGGGCCGCCCGGATTTTTTCCCTGCCCTCCTGGGACATGTTCCGCTGCCTGAACTGGCGCGCCTGCTCATCATTTTCAAAAAGGCCATAATGCTGGCCGCTTTGCCTGTAGAGCGCCTGCGCCTCATCCCTGGTGAGAAGTTTTCCGGCATCATCAAGCGCCGGCATAAGGGCCACATCGCCATCGTCAGTCTCTACAGGTATTGAAACACCAGACCCGCCGCTGATATTGCCCTGGGCCACCGGCTCCACAGGCAAAACCTCCGGCGTGATACTTTCCCTGTCCGGCTTTGGCATATCGTCAATGGCTAATGGCATTTACTTGCTCCCATAAAATATGCTGGCATAAAACTTTTGGCGCGTTTCCTTATTTTCAATCTGGGCTTTTGAGTAGCCCTCCTCCAGCATTCTGGCCGTGACAAAATCGGCCAGATGTTCCGGAATCTCCATGGCTGTCACCTCAAGGCCCTTGCTTTCGGCCTCCCATAAAGTCGTCTTATTGGACCATAGCGGCATTCCAAATGCGCTCCAGGAACTGTTTCTGGTTGTAACCGGCACAAGCTCCCGCGCCACAAGCGTTTTTATGGCGTCATCATCAAGAGGCTTGCCGGCATCAACAATCTTGCGAAACAGGCGCGCATACATGCCGGATGGCATTTCGGCATTCTTTTTGCCGCTGAATTTCGCATAAAGCGCATCAGCCTGAAGTTTATTGAAGTTTTTAAGAGCGCCGCCATGTTTCTGTATCTCAACAAGCTCCCTGCGCATTTGCGGAGTGAGATTGCCTCTGGCAAATTCCCGGTCAATCATGGCTGTATCTGTGAGGGCATTATCAGCGCCAAGGGCAATGCGATCATTTATTTTCGCAAGCACCTGATTGAAAGTATTCTCTTTCTCCGGGGTTACGCGCTCCGCCTCCTGTCTGGTGAATGAGCGCAACTTGCCGGCATTCTCCAATGACAGCCTGTTCTGCCTGAGCAGCCCGTCTATTGCCTCCTCTCTCTGGAGCGGGGAGAGCTTTGGCATGATTTCAAGGTATTGGGCCATGATGGCGCCTTCCTCGGCGTCTCTTTTGTCCCTGTTGAATTTCAGGGCATCATTGACAAGAGAAACAATCCTGCCCCTTTTTTGCGGTTCAATCTTCTCAATCAGGCCATATGCCGCGCTTTGCTGCTCATTCACTGGCAGACTGGACACATTTTCAATTATCTGTCCGGCCAGCAAAATATTCTGTTCCTCCAGCGCCAGCTTTCTGCCCCTGTCGATTTTGTTCTGGAAATGCCTTTTTTGTTCGGCAGCCATGCCGTTTGCCATCCGCCCATACACGCGCATGGCATATTCCCTGGCCTCTTTGGGCATGGGGCCGGATCTGCCGCCTTTGATATGTTTTTGCATGTTGCCCGGGCCCCAGTTGTAGGCGGTAAGGGCATCTGTCTCATTGCCGAATTTTTGGAGCTGCTGCGCAAGGTAGCTCACGCCGCCATCAATGTTTTCTGCAAGATCATAAGGATTGACGCCAAGATCGCGGGCAGTTGGTGGCATGAGCTGGGTTGGGCCTATGGCCCCGGCTTTGGATACGGCATTCTGGTTGCCGCCTGATTCCTGCATTACCATGGCCAGGGCGAGATCTTCCCGCACTCCATATTTTTTGGCGGCCTGGCGGACCAGTTTCTCCACTTCTGAGGGCATGCCCCTGATATCAGCCTTGCCGCCAGTCTGGCCTGCCTTGTCCAGAACTGACTGGGCGGCATCAAGATTGCCGGCGGCTATGAGCGCCTCAATGCGGTCCCCCTCCAGTTTTTGCGCGGCTGTCCGAAGCTTGCTTTGCACAAGGGATGAATCCCAGCCGCTCCTCTGGCCCATGCGTTCAAGCTCCGCCTTGACTATTCCCAGCGCCGAACCCTGGGCGGCATCATCAAGGGGCTGTTCCAGGGCCAGCGCGAAGGCATTGGCTATGCTGCCCTCGCTGGCGGAGTTCTGAAATGCGATATTTTCCCGGTACTGTTTTTGTATGGCCCAGGCATCGGTCCTGGCATCCAGTAGCCTGCTATGACGGTCAAAGAGATCCCTGGCAATGGGCGCGAGATTTTCCACAAGCCTGCCCCTGGCCTCATTGCGCCATTGCTCCAGCCGGGCCATGACACCATGCTCACCCAGGGCATTTTCACCCTGGAGCGTGCCCAGCTCGGCCCTGAGCTTCATCTCCTCGGCCTGATAGCTGTTGAAGGCCTGTTGCGCTTTGGCCGCCTGATAGTCCTCATAGGCCTTGACGCCAACCTTTACCGCATTGGCTGTGGCGCCGGCCAGCTTGCCAATGGATTCTCCTGTGGCGGCCTCCATGCTGCTGGCGGCTTTGGCCGCATTGGCCATGACCTGTCCCGGCGCATCGGAAACTGCTGGAACGCCTGCCGAACCAGGCACATAAACACCGCCCTGCCTTTTGTATTCCGGCACATTGCCGCGCGGTTTCTGGGGGATCAGCATCTGCCCATAAGAGCCGGACATGGCAGCCTCCTGTATGTTCCCGAAATCAATGGCGTGGTTTTACATCGCTCCAGCCCTGGAGCGCCCTGTCCCAATATTTGCCTTGCGGATTGTTGGCCAGATAATTGCCCCAGGTGGAGCCCATGGAGGCTATGCCGCCAAGGGCGGTGCCGGTGGCATTCATAAAGCCTTGGGCTGGCGCCGCGCTGGCGGCGGAGTCATAGCTGTCGGCTGCAGCCTGGCCAGCGGCTGCCTGATTGCCATAATTCCAGGCCTGGATCTGGCTCCTGTAGCCCGCATCAATGCCCCGGTTGTAGATATTTATGGCATCAAGCTCGCCCTGTTCAGCTGTATCCGCCACCAGATCCAGAGCGCTGCCGGTATCCAGGGCAGCGCCGGAAGCTCCCAGAGCCGCGCGCTGCTTGCCTATGAATTTGGCCGTCTCCTGCCTTTTGGCGGTCATGTTCTCATAACCCTCCCGCCTTTTGGCAGAGGCCTCCTGTTCCGCAAGCTGGCGGTTCTGGCTGGCGACATCGCTCTGGTAGCGCGCCTGTTCAGCCTGCGCCTCCAGCTGTCTCTGCTGCGCCTGGGACTGGCTTATGGCCGAGTAGATGCCCCCGCCCGTGGCAAGGGCCGTTGATGCCAGTGTAATTGCTGTTGTGGCCAGGGGCCCCATTGCGTCACCTCCCTACATTTCACCAAAATCCACATCGGCCATGATTGCCACAAGACGGAAAGGCAGCGGCTTGTCCTGTCTTATCCAGATGGAAGTGTCGGCATCCTGTCCGGCTGGCAGAACCAGCTCCATGTCCCCGGAAAAAGGCTGGCAGGGTTCGCCCCAGGCCTCGGGCATGAATGGCAGATCGTAAAATTCCCGTGCACGCCAGGCGGCAGGATTAAAGAGATCTCCGGGTTCAGAGGCGGCATATGCGCCACCCACAGAACGGAACAGGCGCAGAAGGCAGCGGCCATAAGAGCGCCGCTTGCCAAGGGTTGAGCCGTTTTGCGCGTCAGTTTCCAGCGGCAACGGCGCCAGGACCGAAGTATAATTCAGGCCAGCCACAACTTTTGACGCCGCAAATGGCAGCTCGATTTTGCCATCCTGGACAACAAGGCCGGTGACGGGGCTGCCATCGGCAAGCGCCACAATCCCGCAGCCCTCAAGGTGTGAGAGACCGGAGCAGATTGTGTCCGGTTCCTGCTCAACGCATGCGCCGCAATCCACAAAAAATGCATCATCAATGGCATCCCCATCCTTGAATCGCGGCACCAGTCTTTCCAGAAACCAGGCCTTGCGGCCATTGAGCTCCCGTTCCACCACCAGCATGAGAATGTCCTCGCCGGATCCGCAGATGGAGGCCACAGAGAGCACACGGCCCTGCGTAACATGCCGGGACCAGCCAAATACATTCTGCTCTTTCATGTAGGTCAGGCAGAGCAGCACACCATCATCGCGGCAGGCCCAGACTGTTGAGCCCGGTGACTGCTGGAAGCACCATTGGACAATGCGGCTGTTTTCCACCAGCTGGGGCGCAAGGAGGGAGAGATCATTGCCGGCATAGCCGTCACTTTCCCAGGAGTAGAAAAGATCCCTGGCATGGGAGCCGGCGCGCTGGCAGTGCAGCACTGACTGGCCGATGATCATGGGTTTCAGGCCGGAACTGCCCCAGTAGGACTGAACTGAAATCTGCACATCAGAAGGAGTAATGGCCGGACCGCTGGAGGTGGCCTGATATTCCGCGCCGCTGGTGCCAATGAGCAGATCGCCAAAGCTGGCGATCCATTTGATTTCATCTATGGAGCCGGACGCAAGCATATACTCCACCGGGTCATCATCCTGCAGGGGTCTGGACTTGCGGAAGGATTCATAATCCCCGGAGCGGGACATGAAAAAACTTGCGGGGTCGCGTTTGGTGCCGGCCAGCACCAGCCTTTGCTGGTGGAAGGCCACCACAGCGGGATAATTGCCATCGGCAAAGGGGTCCCAGTCCTCTGCCGGGGTTTTTGAAGTGTCGGCCTCAAAGTTCTGATCCGTAAAGGCCAAAGTGGTTGCGCCGGCATATGCCGGCTCCACAGTAAAGGGGCCAAAGGTGCCGCGTGGCGCATCCATGTCGCCATCGGTCTTGCCGGTGGTCCAGTCCTTATAAATGCCGGCCGGCTCGCCATTTGCGAGCAGACGGAGCATAACCCAGAAGTCCTCTGTGCCGGTCATGGCTATGGATTCCCAGGACACCTCCCCATTATCGCCATAAACAGGATTCCATTCTGTGGTGCTGGTGCTTTTTGTGACCGGCAGGAAAAGCCTGTCATCATAAATAAAGGCATTCCTGTCTGCTGCCGAAACCGCAAGGCTGCCAGTCTCATCCACATCTGGCACATGGCCATTGCCGACAACAACATTGCGCTGGATATGGCCGGCATAGTGGACAAGGCGACCCTCTTCATTGCCCACACGAAGCCCCGCGATTATGCCGCCTGTGGCATCGGCGGCGCTGGCCACGCCGATAAGGCCAAAGTATCCGGCGCATTCCCGGTAGATATTATATTCGGCAGCGCCCTCCACGGCCTGCCAGGTGAGATTTACATGATTGCCCACAACCCAGTCTGTGGGATATTTGCCCTCGCACTGGCATGTGTCCGATGCCAGGGATTCCATGCCGTTGGCATCAACAGCAGTCACCACATAGCTCAGAGTGTATGATAGTTCGGCCTTGTCATCATCATTGTCACGCACAAACTCGGCCACAGGCTGCGCTGGCGGCGGCAGGGAGCGATTGAGAGCCACCTCCGCCAGATTCCATGTGTAATGCGGCCATGTTCCCGGCCTTGTCAGCTTGCACAGGGGATGGTTTTTATGGGCAAGGTAAATCACATCGCCAGCCTGGGCGGTGGAGAGCTCATATACTTCCGCCAATTCATAAGGGCTTGGCATGGAGACATCGGGCAAAAGGCCGCCAGTATCCGCAATCTTGATGGAATCTTCCTGAAAAATCAGGACATAGTTGTTTTCCGGATCCGTATTGAACTGGAATGGCACAAGAATGCCTGGCCCGGCCAGGGCAGACACAAACCTTGTGCCGGGACGTCGCTCGATATCTCCATGCAGATTTGGGATGAAATTCTCACAGCAGGAGAGAAAACTGCCAAACTTGGCCAGATCGTACCTGGCCGAGATGCCGGCGGTCACCTCTCCGCCTGTGAAGTTGCGAAAACAGATCCTCATGGTTTGATATGCCTATTTGTATATCCCATAGGTGGACGCGTCTGCTGCGCCGGCGCTGGAACCCG
>CAJUMQ010000048.1 GCA_910587035.1 uncultured Desulfovibrio sp.
CCGATCTATTTATTGCTGTAAGTTTTTTCAAAATAGAATCGGTTAAGGAAGCGATTCGCGTCCTTAACCAAAGATTTGGAAATTTTATCGAATTGCAAGGCAAAAATATAACTGCAAGATATTGGGAAAAGGATAATACCTCGGTTTCAAACTACTTTGGCCTCAATGACAGATTTGTTTTTTATAATATAGATAGAATTAAAGTTTTTAATCATCGGGAAAAGTCCATATTAAAAACCATTGACTCAAAAGATGGCAGCCAGAGAGATCAGGAAGCACAGGAAGAGATTCAAAAAATAAATGAAGGCATGTAATTTCCGCGAATATGTCCACCGTTGCCAATAAAAAAGGCGTCCACTATCTGAAATGGGCGCCTTTTGTGTTATAAAGCAAGCTGCCATATGGCTGACAGCCACTTCACGAGATCGAGTTACTTGCTGTCATTTGTGCCATTGCCGCCAGCCGCCATCTCATCCATGACCTGCGCCCTTTTGAGTGGATCGGGATGGGTTGAGAAAAGGCTGGCATAGACTCCGGAACTGCCGCCATCAGCCAGTTTGCGCAGTGCCGTGCCTGCTGCCTTTGTATTATAGTTGTTGCGTTTCAGAAAATCCATGCTGTACTTGTCTGCAGCGGATTCCTGGGATTGGGAATACTGGGATTCCAGAAAAGTTTTGGCCAGCGCGCCAATCTGGGAATTTGTCAGGGCTGCCGCTGTGGGATGAAGCGCGCCACCGGCCAGCCGGGCGGCCTCCGTAGCATAGGCCATGCGCATCTGGTTCAGGGAATGCCCCTCGGCCACATGTCCAATCTCATGGCCCAGAACGAACCTAAGCTCATCGTCATTCATTTTGTCCATCAGCCCGGAATAAACGCGAACGGAGCCATCAGGAGCTGCATTGGCATTGACCTGTGGCGTCATATAGACCTTGTAGGTCAATGGTATGCCATTGACAGTCTTCTCATTGGCCATCAGCCTGTTGAGTCGCTGCACATATGGGCTGCTCTCCGGCGCCACATTTGCCTTGGCGTCCTCCTGGGCGCGCATCTGCATGCTCAATGTCTTTACATCATCCTCGGACAGCGAGCCGGCTTTCACCAGATTTGCACCAGCGCCGGCCAGGCGTCCATAATCCACGCCGTAGCAGCCGCACAGCAAAATGCATGCTGCCAGAACAGAATACACTCTCAGCATAAAAAATCTCCCCCAGACAATATTATAATTTTAATGTGTGGGCATGTTATTGCAAAAACTGGCGCCATTCAAGAATAGCCAAAGCCATCCGCGCCGGTTTCTCCTTCCATTGGGAGTATTCATTCTCCGCCCTATGCCATGGGTAGATCACGGCATATGGCGGACTTCGCAAAGTTTATTGTTTGAGCCATCGATATTGGCATTGACCATCACTGTTAATCTTTGTAATATAATCTGCTATATTTTATCTTAAATTCAGGCCAGCCACAGGAGGAAAAATGTTCACAAATCGAGGCAAGGCCCTCACCTTTGATGATATCCTGCTAATCCCCTCTTTTTCCGACGTAACCCCCGACCAAGTGAACATTGAAACATGGCTTACCCCGGCCATCCCCCTGCGCATTCCGCTCCTCTCCGCAGCCATGGACACTGTGACCGAGTCCGCCATGGCGATATCCATGGCCCGCATGGGCGGCATTGGCATCATCCATAAAAACATGCCCATCCAGAAGCAGCGCTTGGAAGTGGAGCGAGTCAAGAAAAGTGAATCCGGCATGATAGTTGACCCGGTCACCATTGCGCCGCAAAACAGCGTCCAGCAGGCTCTGGATGTCATGGCCGATTTCCGTGTTTCCGGATTGCCGGTGGTGGAGAATGGCCATCTTGTGGGTATTCTCACCAATCGCGATGTCCGTTTTGTTGAGGATACAGAAAAGGTCAAGGTTGCGGATGTCATGACCAGTGACAGGCTAATCACCGTGCCCCTGGGCACATCCCTCGAGGATGCCAAGCGTCATCTGCATGAACACCGCATTGAAAAACTGCTGGTGGTGGATGACAACAATGTGCTTGTGGGCCTCATAACCATGAAGGACATTGACAAGGTCCAGAAGTATCCAAATGCCTGCAAAGATTCAAAAGGACGGCTGCGCGTGGGCGCGGCCATAGGCATAGGCAAGGAATCCGAGGAGAGGGCCGGGCAGCTGCTGGAGGCTGGCGTCGATGTGCTGGTGCTGGATTCCGCCCATGGCCATTCCCTCAATGTGCTCAATGCTGTTCGTGCCATAAAATCCAGTTTTCCCAACTGCCAGCTTGTGGCCGGCAATGTGGCCACCTATGAAGGCGCAAAAGCCATTCTGGAGGCTGGCGCCGACACCGTAAAGATTGGCATTGGCCCCGGATCCATCTGCACCACCCGAATTGTGGCCGGTGTTGGCGTGCCGCAGGTGACGGCAGTCATGGACGCAGCCAGGGCAGCCCGGGAAATGGATCGCTGCTGCATCGCCGATGGCGGCATCAAGTTCTCCGGCGACATCGTCAAGGCTCTGGTTGTTGGCGCCCATTCCGTGATGATCGGTTCCCTTTTTGCCGGCACGGAGGAAAGCCCCGGTGAGACAATTCTCTATCAGGGCAGGACATATAAAATATATCGCGGCATGGGTTCCATTGATGCCATGAAGGAAGGCAGTTCGGATCGCTATTTTCAGGAGAAAAGCAAAAAACTTGTGCCAGAGGGCATTGTGGGCCGTGTACCCTATCGTGGACCTGTTATGGAGGCTGTGTATCAGCTTATGGGCGGTTTGCGCTCCGGCATGGGCTATGTTGGCGCCAAAAACCTCAATGACCTGTTCGAAAATACAACCTTTTGCGAAATATCAGCAGCAGGTCTGCGAGAGAGCCATGTGCATGATGTTGTCATAACCAAGGAAGCCCCAAACTACAGGCTGGAAAATTGATATGGCTAATACAGATTGCAAGGGAGCAAGCCGCCAGACTGTCGTAATTCTTGATTTTGGCTCGCAGGTGACACAGCTGATCGCGCGCCGGGTGCGCGAGGCCGGCCTGTATTCCGAAATTGTTACCTGCCATACGGATGCCGCCGAGCTGCGAAAACATCAGCCTGCGGCCATCATCCTCTCCGGTGGCCCCGCCAGTGTGGGCGGCAGAGATGCACCAGGCCTGGATGCGGATATTTTCAATATAGGCATTCCAGTGCTGGGTATCTGTTATGGAATGCAGCTTATTGCGAACGTGCTTGGCGGCAGTCTCGAGCAATCCAGCACAAGGGAATATGGCCCTGCCCAGCTCACCATAACCGCCTCCTCCCCACTTTGGCATGATATTGACTTGTCCGCACCAACCCAGGTCTGGATGAGCCATGGCGACAAGGTGCAGAGCGTACCACCAGGGTTCAGCGTTCTGGCACGGACCGACACTCTGGCCATAGCCGCCATGGGTGATGAGAAGAGGCGCATTTATGGCCTGCAGTTTCATCCAGAAGTGCATCACAGCATTGAAGGCCAGCGCATTCTGGAAAATTTTCTCTATAGAATAGCCAGCCTGAGTCCGGACTGGAACATGGCGTCATTTGCCACACAAACCATAAAGGCGCTGCGGGAAAAAATTGGCTCGGATGAGGTCATCTGCGCCCTCTCCGGAGGCATCGATTCCACAGTTGTCGCAGTCCTGCTCCATCGCGCCATTGGCAGCCGCCTGCATTGCATCTTTGTGGACAATGGCCTTTTAAGACTGGATGAGGCCCAATGGGTGGTGGAAACCCTCCGCACCAGACTGGGCATTGATCCCGTGCATGTTGATGCCGCGGATCTCTTTTTGCAAAAACTGGCCAATGTTGATGATCCGGAGCAAAAGCGCAAAATTATCGGACATACATTCATAGAGATATTTGAAAGGGAGGCAAAAAAGTTTCCCGCAGCCAGATATCTGGCCCAGGGCACATTATACCCCGATGTGATCGAGTCCGTATCCGCCAAGGGTCCAAGCGCAGTCATCAAGAGCCATCATAATGTTGGCGGCCTGCCGGAGCATATGAAATTTGAGCTGGTGGAGCCCCTGCGCGACCTTTTCAAGGACGAGGTGCGCAAGGTTGCCCTTGAGCTGGGTGTGCCCGATTCCATCGTCTGGCGCCACCCCTTCCCTGGTCCGGGACTTGCCATCCGTGTGCTTGGCGCTGTGGATGCCGAGAAACTGCGCATATTGCGATATGCTGATAAAATTGTCCGCGATGAACTGCGGGCTGCAGGACTAGATCGCCAGATATGGCAGGGATTCGCTGTGCTTCTGCCCTTGCGCACAGTGGGCGTGATGGGCGACGACCGCACCTATGACTATGTCATTGCCATCCGCTGTGTGGACAGTGTTGACGCCATGACCGCGGACTGGACACGCCTGCCCCAGGAACTGCTGGCAAAAATGTCCGGCAGAATCATCAATGAGGTGAAAGGAGTCAACCGCGTTGTCTATGATATTTCATCCAAACCACCAAGCACCATTGAGTGGGAGTGACGTAAAGCTGATCGCAGCCTGTCCTGATGATGGATAGATGTTAAAAAGGAAAGCCCCGCCAGCTCCATGCCAGCGGGGCTTTTTTAGTTACAGGGAAAGATCGGCCTATTCTTCGCCCTTGATGGTCACGCCTGTGTCATAGATGCCGTCGTCCACCAGCACCATGATCTCATTCTTGCCCTTGAGGCCCTTTTTGCTGATGCTCATTTTGACATCCCTGTCATCCTCTTCAAGGTAGGCGCCAGAGCACATGGCAAGATGGGGAACGGCTGTGGTATTGATATAATACCCCTTCCTCTCCTCGCCATTGTCCAGAACAACCATGGCCAGGGAGCCACGCTCAAAGCGGCCGTGGAAAATAAAACGATCCTCGTCCTCTTCAATGTTGACCTTGTGCCAGGAATCCACCATTTCATCCTTCTTGGGCAGATCTGGGATGGTGTCAAAGGTGGGCGTCACTTCGAGGCTGCCAAGGAGTTTGGCCTCGCCCATGGGGGCATTGTCGCCATCATGATAGGGCTGCAGCTTTTCTGCGCGATAGAAGTTGCCGTCCACTTCCATAAAATAGCGCACAACCCCGTCTTTTTCCTCCACCGTGATGGAACAGATATCCGTGCCGGGCTCCTTTTTGGGGTCCATAAAAGCGCCAAGCTTTTCGGATGCATGGCCATCCTTCCAGCCAATGCCGCCGGAATGGATGAGATAGTGGCCATCGGCATAGTACTCCACATTGCAGATGTAGGGTGAGAAGAAGCTCTCGCCAAGCTCCTTGCCATACTGCCAGATCTGCTCAATTTCCATTTTGTCCGTATTGATGCGATAGCGCACGCCACGGGAGAAATTGTCCTTGTTCAGCAGATACTTGTCCTTGTTCTTGGAGCGATAATGGCCATTGTCAAAGCACATGACATCGCCAGCGGGGAGTACCACGCAGGCATGCTGCTCATACTGCCAGTCAAAGTTTTTGACATCTCCCACCGGCTTGAAGAAATATTTGTCCTGCATGTCCTTTGGCCAGCCCTCGGGATCGCCAATGATCCAGTTGAGCTTGCCATCTTCGTAGTTGATATTCACCACGGCATCCTGATGCCTGCCGGAAAGGGTGAGGGTGTTGGTGCGGGCATCATACCAGACTGCATTGTTGTGGAACCAGTCATGTGCATCCTGGGAACCGGATCCGGCCACATCCTGGGGCCAGATTTTGGTATAGTCCCAGGTTTTGAGAATATCGCCGGTTTTGCGGTCAATCAGAACCAGCATGTCTTCCACCGTGCCGCGGCTGAAGTCCTGGGTGAGAGAGAGGATATTGCCATCTGGCATTTCAAAATGGTCGTGATGATAGCCGCCAGGCAGCCTGTATTCCCTATAGATTTTGCCGAGGAGATTGAGCTCGATAAGACCTGTGGAATTGTAGGGCATATGGTAGAAACGATGGGAGCCGGTCATGATATGGCCGTTGCGCAGCCGCTTGATGTCAAACATGGTATTTTCAGTGAGCATCCAGCGTATTTCACCCTTGTAATCGTAGGCTGTGGGCAGATTTTTGCCAGCTGGAGTGAGAAACATAAGATTTGTGCCAAAATAATCCATGGATGTCTGGATATTGCGGCAGCGGCAGACTTCAGCCGGCAGAGGCTGGGACTGAATCATGAAAGTTTTTTCCTCGCCGGAGGACAGTTTCACCGTAACCTTTGTTTCCATGTTTTCATAAAGCCCCAGCACTGGCAGCATGTGGGATGTGCCTTTAGGGAAGGTATGCACCAGATCCTCGCGCGCATTGTTCTTGCCATGTACTGTAAGGGTTGGCGCAACCTCCTTGTCTGTCCTGAAGAGAATCAGGGCGCAGAGGGGATTGATAAGATAGGGATTGACCAGCACATGCGCATTTTCAAGGTTGGGTTTTTCATCCTCAAACTTTTTCAGAAAAGCCTTTTCCGCACTGTTCTGCATTGTCAGCAGGTTGTCCTGATACGAATGCTTGACCTTGTAATCCATCATTTTCCTCCAGATTTGCCTTTATTGTGTCAAATGGCCACTTGCCTAGAAGAACAGATTGGCCAGTGGCAGCCCCACACACACAACAACGAGAAAAACCACAAGAGATGCTGTGACTGAATGCAGCACAAGATTTTTATTGTCTATCCATTCAGTCTGTCCGTAGAGAGTTGCCGCGAATGGCGATGCCGCAGGGGTGCAGGCCGCAATAAGCACAGCATAGATAAAGCAGGCCAGCATGGGCGCGGCATTGATATTGAATGCCGTGGCAACGGCGATGAGCACAGGCGTGAGCATCAGGCCCAGCACCACGGAATTGCAGAAGTTCGTGAAAACTATGCCTATTGCCACAACGGCAATGGAAAACGCAACAGGATTAAGGCCGCCAATGAGATTGCGCAGGCCATATTCCATGTAAAGGGAGACATTGGTGCCCTTGCCTGTCATGACGCCGCCCAGAAGCATGGCCACCGCGATAAGCAGAAACACGCGCCAGGGATATTTGCTGTTTGCGGCTGTGACATCAATAACTGGCTTACCCTTGATGAAAACCACCGACAGCACAATAATCGCCATCAGGGAACCTGTGAGGTGATTCTTTTTAAGAAAAGCGCCAACCGGGTTGTCCGCGCCAATAATTGCAGGCAGCAGCAGCCAGATGGCGTAAAAGATGAAGTCAAATAGCACCAGTTTTTGCATTGCCGTCATTTTGGGCAATTCCTGATTGCCGGAGCCCGAATACTTGGCTAGTGGCGTAAGATCGGCGCGGAAGACAAAACGCATCATGAGCAGCAGCAGAATAATGCTGACGATGGAGACTATGACCGCAAAGAGTATGTAAGCGGCTATATTCAGGGATGGAACTACTGTGTTCACATCTGTGGCTGCCAGGCTCTGCAGGTTAACCAGCAGATACATGGCGCCGCCCTTGAAGGGATCGGAGGCGAAGGAAAGCAGAATGACTATGGCCACATACACGGTCATCATGGACACATAGGTGTCACCCTTCTTGTAACCGGTCTCCTTGAAAATGCCGAACAGGGCCGGCCACATGAGAAACATTGCCGAAACCTGATCCAGAAATGCCACCAGATAGGTTGTGAACAGCAGGGTCGCTGTCAGCACCCAGGGCCGGCCATTGATAAATTTTCTGGACATGGCGTATTTGGCCATCCAGCCTGCGAGATTGCTGTGGACAATGGCCGCGGCAAGCATGAACAGAAAGAAAAGCATGACAACCATGGGGTTGCCAAGAAAGGTTGAGAGCACCTTTGGCGGCGGCGCATAACCGCTGAAAACCAGGGCGGCCACACCCACAAAGCAGGGCCAGAGGGTGTCCACAAAAGTCCAGAGATAGATGACGCCAAAAAATGTCATGGAAATGATCATGCCAATTCTGGTGATGGCAAGCTCAAGGCCGCCATCCACAGCCGGCAAATTGAGCGCGGCCAGTTTTTCCGATGCCTCAACCACCATGCCTGGGCAGGGCAGGAAGTAGCCGGACACCATGATGGCAAGGCCAATTATGGTGTGAATTATGGGCGCAATGGATCTCCCCTGTTTTTCTTCCATGCCTTCTCCTCCTTAAGGCCAGAAATGCCAAAAAAACAGAACCCCTAACAGTGCGCAGGCCACGGATGGCATCCTGCCAGACGTGCCTGACGCGACAAAAACGCATCTGCCATGTTTATTTGCCCTTAAGATAGCAGGCGCAGAGAATTCTGGAGAATAGCCTGGGCTAAGATTGTGCTTTTTTTCGCAAATAATTTTGCATGGGGATGAAGTTGACTGGTTGGGAGTATCACAAATGGTGGCTGGGAGCCAGACATGTCATTCATTCCAGCTGGTGATTACCCTGATAATACTGTCTAACGTGTGAAAAGATAAAACACGATATGGCGGACTTTCTCTGCCGTTAAGCGCCCACCTCAAGCGCAACAGGCCCGATTCCCGCAGACCCTTGATAGAACGGGTAAATCATAAATTAATCTAGACTTTCTCTTGACT
>CAJUMQ010000049.1 GCA_910587035.1 uncultured Desulfovibrio sp.
CCGGATTGACGGCCAGACCGCCGCCTTTCTCGATGATGGCCGGGCAGTCCACATACACCAGCCTGTCGCCGTCAACGGCCAGCCCGCCCTTCCATTTTATGAAGTTGGCCGGATCGGCCGGGCTGTCCATGTTATACATTTTCTTCCACTGCAGGGATGGCAGCCACATATATGTCGCCCCGCCCTCATGCACAGTGGGGTCGGCGGTGGCGTCAAAGACCACGCAGACATCGCCGGGAATAAGCCCCTTCTGGCTGTCCCTGCCGGCCAGGTCATCGGCAAAGCGCAGGGTGGTGTTCTGGGCGATGGCCCGCTCCAGCTGGTTGATGCGCAGCTCCGCCGAGGTGCCGTCCCCCATGAACACGGCAGCGGCCTTGGTGGCCAGCAAAAGCCTGTACAGGCGGCCGCCGCAGGCATGATAGAGGGGAGAGATCAGGTCGATGATCTCCGGCTCCTTTGCCAGGCAGTCGCAGATGTCATGCGGGCGGTCTATGGCCTGGGGCGGTTGTGTGGCCGGTTTGCAGCCGCAGCCTGACGGTTTGGGGGCCGGTTTGGGGGCCGGTTTGCAGTCGCAGCCTGCCGGCGCGGGAATTGGCGGATTACAGCTGGACATTGCATTCTCCTTTGCCGCAGATGCAGGCGGGTTGGGGCTTGTGATGGTCGC
The DNA here is from genome assembly GCA_910587035.1 of uncultured Desulfovibrio sp. Classification (GTDB taxonomy): domain Bacteria; phylum Desulfobacterota; class Desulfovibrionia; order Desulfovibrionales; family Desulfovibrionaceae; genus Desulfovibrio. The sequence goes on from CAJUMQ010000049.1 coordinate 665, forward strand.
AGGGGAGCCAGTCATCGGAGTCGCCGCTGGCATCGGCCTCTGGCGGCTTGGGCCTGCAGCCGCATGGCGGCGGCACAGGTCCCGGCCTGTCAGGATATGGCTCGCCAATGAAGAAGATGGCGTCAAAGTTCATATCCGCCACGCAGGCGGCCGGCCAGATGCCATAAAATGGCGTTGGCTCATGGGTGATGTGCGGATTGATGATATACAGGCCATGCTGGCAGTGCTTTATCTCCGCCACATCGGCCACCACTGCGATGCCAGGCCTGTGATGATGCAGGGATGCCGTGGCCGCCGCGCGATTTGCCGCATGGGCCGCCTCACAGGCCTGCAGGGCCAGCTTTTTGCAAGCCGCCTCGTAGCCCTCCCCGGCCGCATCCAGACTTTGGCTGGCGCTGGCAATCCTGGCCTCGGCCTGCTGTTGCATGTCCGCAAGCCGGGCGTCCGCCTGCCTCTGCATGTCCGCCAGGCTGGCCTCCGCCTGCTGCCGCATGTCCTCTGCCATCTGCCTGCCCAGGGTCTCCGCCCGCGCGTCCAGCGCCGAGGTGTCCGGCTCCAGCGCGGCCTGGACCGTGGACCTGGCCGCATTCACAGGCGGCAGGCTGACAGGGCCGGACAGCCAGATGGAAATCCAGCTTTCACGTGGAACAGTGCAGATCACCAGCCCCTCGGCAATGCTGAAATCCGCGCCATGGTTCAGGCGCCGCTCCGTGCCGTCCGGCCCTATGATGCTGACGCCCACCTGCTCCGGGCTGGAAAAGGTGAAAGGTATTGGCCAGCGATAGTCCGACTCGTCATGATAATATCTTGCGCTGGTCTGGATGCTCATGTGCCCTCCTGCCGGCGGCGGGCCGCCCCGCCGCCCTCCGATATTTCCTAGCGGGCAATGTAGCCCAGGGCGCAGTCAATGCTGCCGCCGGATATGGTTCCGGCAAAGTCCAGGCTGACCTTCAGCCAGGGCTGGCTGAAATTGCCCAGGGCAAAACGGGCCACCAGATGGTCCGGCTCCGCCTCTATGCCCTGCTCCGGCGCCTTGACGCAAATTGTCGGGCCCACTTCCACAAATTCGCCATCGGGCTTTTCCCCCTGCTTGAGGGTCAGGGTGATGGTGGCCCCGGCAGCCACGCGGATGGGCCCGGCATTGGCATGGCTGGCCACCAGAATGACGTCCAGCCCGTTCTGGGTCTGGCCCACGCGCAGGGGGGCCTTGCAGTCCACATGACCGGCAGGCTCAAGAGCCCGGCCAAAGACCTGGTCAAAGAACACCAGGGGCGCGCCCTCCGGATCATGGTAGCAGGGGCCGGACCTGAGCCCGGATTTCAGTCTGGCGACCTTGGCCCTGACATGGTTCTCCGCGAAACATTCCGGCTGCCCGCACTGGCAGACCTGATCTGCATTATCGCTCATTTCATCCCTCCCTATGCTACCTTGATGTTGCCGATCCTGGCATTGAAATTGTGGCTGGTGACTATCCTGATGCCGCTCCAGGTCTCGATGTGCGTATCCAGCTCCCTCTCCTTTGCCGCCATGTGAATATGCTCGGTCTTGAGCGGATTGAGGGCATAGATCTTTGCCTTTGGCGAACAGAAAAGAAAGGTGTTGCCTGGCTGGGCGCGCACATCCGCCAGCAGGTCGTCCACCATGGCGGCCGAGGGCTGTATCTTTTCATCAATGTTGACCATGGCCGCGCAGGTGCGCTTGGCATCCAGTATCTGCCAGCCAAAGTTGGCGCGGTATGTCACCGCGTATCCCAGCACGCCCTCAAGGCCCGGGCCGTGCAGATAATGCTCGGCGCCATTGTAGGGGCTCTCGATCTTCAAAAGCCGCCCCTGCTCGAACTGGTCCGGGTCATAAAGACCGCAGTTGGCCAGCTCGTCAAAGCGCACGGCCAGGAGAAACCAGCCCTCGCCAGCGCCGCCGGCATTCTTGAGATTCTTTGCCGCCCTTGCCGCCGCCAGCCAGTTCCTGAGCACCAGCTGCTGCTCCGTGTCCGCGCCGGCCTTGCGCAAAATCGCATTCTGGCGCTCGGCAAAATATTTCTGCGGGCCGCCAAACTTCAGCGCCTTCTGGGTGGGAACCTCTATCGTCCCGCCCAGCACATGCAGGTCCGTATGCACCAGGTCCGATGATGCCGACATGTGCGGCAGCGGCGCATCCGCCTCCACAAAACCAGGACCCACCACCTCCACCAGCTTCTCCGCCACATTCCACAGGCCATGGCTCGAGGGCTTCCAGCCCACCACGCCAAGAATGGGCGCATCCTCAGTCAGAGCATCAGCCATGCCCGGCTGCTTCCTCGCCTTCGCCACGCATATGTCATGCAATGTCGACAATGCCATTTTTTATCCTCCCAGTTGGAAATTTTTTAAAGGCAATTTGTGGGGGAAACTTTTTATAAAAAGTTTCCCCCACGCCCCCTTCAAAAATTTTTAGTAGCGTCCGCTGCGCGGCCGCATAAAATTTTTGGGCGCAAGGGGGCGCAAGCCTCATTTCTTGAACAGCCCTGCCAGCCCCTCTTCCACAGTCTCCTCGCGCTCTGTCGCCGCCTGGGACAGGGCCCCGGCAGCGCGATCCTCCCCCAACCTTTTTGCCAGCACTGCCAGGCCGGCAATGATGTCCGCATCCAGGCCGGCTCCGGATCGCTCCAGAGCCCTGGAAAAGCGCCCATCCCCAAGCTCCCTGTCAATGTTGGCCACCAGGGCCAGGGTGTCCCTCTGGGTGGCTGCCGCATTGGCCCCCCATTCCCTGTTTAGCTGGGCAACGCCATCGGCCAGCATCTTCTCCCTGGCTTTGGCTATGGCCCCCACTTGCCACTGGGCCAGTGCCCTGGCCTGCTTCGGCGTCAGTCCGCTCTCCATGGCCTGGCGCCCAAAGTCCGCCACCAGCTCCGCATCCACCAGCTCCGCATCCAGACCCAGATCAACCTTGCCAAAGTCCGTAATGGGCCGGCTGTCCGGATCCGCATCCTGCCCATTTCCACGCCCGGCATTTGCCGGAGCCTCTGGAGCCGCCGCAGCCGCCGCATTGGCAGCCTGTGCGCCATCCTGGCCAGCCTGGCCGGCCTGGCCCCCCTGGCCAGCACCAGCACCCGCAGCGGACCCCGCCGCCGTCTCCACCGCAGCCCCGGCTCCCGTCGAAACATTTTCAAGAATGCCATCCATGTTGCCTCCTGTATGGTTGTATAAAAGGCATTTGTGGGAGGAAACTTTTTGTAAAAAGTTTCCCCCACGCCCCCTTCAAAAACTTTTAGTTGCCCTGGCGCTGTCGCGCCGGGCTAAAAGTTTTTAAAGGCACCCTGTGGTCAAAATTCCTCCCCCCCCCCAGCCTGCCCTGCAGCTCATAATTGGCAATGAGCAGCTCGGTCTTTGATTTCTGGCCATTGCGGCAGACCGAGTAGCGGGCCTGCACCGGCATGGCCACAAAATCCCGGAAAATCTCCCTGGTCTGCGGCAGGTCATTGATGGACAGGATGAAGCGGCCCCGCGCCTGTTTCAGGGCGGCGGCCAGATCCGCCAGGTCCGCCCTTTGGAACAGGCCGCGCCCGTACTGGTCCTCATAGCCGTAATATGGCGGGTCCAGATAAAAGAATGTCGTGGCGCGGTCATAGCGGGCCAGGCAGTCCCGCCAGTCCAGACATTCAATGGTGGTTTCCGCCAGCCTGGCATGGATCAGGGCTATGCGTCTGCCCAGGGCGGCAACGCAGCGGCCAGTCCGGGCTTTGGCATTGTCCGTGTATTTCTCATAGCCAAAGCTGGCCCGCTCCAGGCCGGAGGATATCCTGCCCCCAAAGCAGGTGCGCAGCACGAACAGCAGCCGCCAGGCCCTTTTTACGGGGTCATGGCCATCATATTTGCGCCAGTAGTCGAACTCCTCGCGGGCATGCAGGGCAAAACGGGCATAATGCTGCAGGGCGTCCGGCTGGTCGCGGATGACGCGGAACAGGTTGACCACATCGCCGCTTCTGTCATTGAGCACCTCAATGCCGACGGGCCCCTTGCGGAAATAGACCCAGGCCGCGCCGCAGAAAGGCTCGCAGTAGCAGACATGCTCCGGCATCATGGCAATGATTTTTTTTGCAAGAAATCTCTTGCCGCCGAACCAGCCGGCCAATGGCGATGGCGTGTCCATATTCTATCCTTTCCGGCATTGCCTTTTGAAATTGAGACTGAGCACCTCGCCTGCCACAATCCTGCCATTGAGATTGCAGGCTCCGGAGAGCATGGCCCCTGGGGTGAAGCCCAGTGCCCTGGCCACCCTGCGGGCTCCTGTGAGGGGTTTGGGGATGAGCGCCAGCAGGGAGTCGTAAAATGGCCTGGCCTGAAAGAGTATCTGCGAGCCCAGGGCAATGGCCAGGTTCCTGTCATGGATATTCATGGAAAAATGCGGCGCCGCGCATCTGGCCAGGGGCGAGACAGGCAGGAACCAGGCCAGACCGGCCAGGCAGCCATTGAGGTAGCCGGCAAAGAGCTGGCCATCCCTGGCTATGCTGATAAAGAGCTCGTGGCGGCTGTCCTGGCGTATATCCCAGAGCAGATAGCGCCTGGCCTTTGGGCCGGCTGCGGTCCAGTAGGCCTGGGCAATGCAGGGGCGCTGGTCCGGAGGTATCAGGCGGGTGATAATGGGCCCCCCTGCGTCCGCCACCAGAGTTTTTTGCAGGGGCGCAGGCCTGGCGGCATCAGGCTGATGAGCCCCCCTTGCGGGCGCGGCAGCGTCCGCTACTAAAGTTTTTTGAAGGGGGGCGCGGGGGGAAAACTTTTTTTCAAAAAAGTTTCCCCCCGCAAAACTCTTTCCCATTTCACTGCCTGAACGGGTCATAAATTTTCCTGCTGCGTCTGGTTCTGGCTGGGGTTCTGTCATCTATGCCTGTATTGATGGCGAAGGTCAGGGCCAGGGCATCGCCGATGTCTGTTGATCTGCGCAGGCGTTTTTTTATTTCGTCCTTGGATTCGAGTTTCATGCGGCCCTGGGCGTCAAAGGTGTATGTGGGCGCGGTCAGCTCATCGCGCAGGAGTTCGGCTGCTGCCTTGGGCAGGGTTCCGCCTCCCTTGAGCCATTGGCCTATGCGGGCCCACATTTCGCATCTGCGGTTGACATAGCGGTCTGGAGCCAGGGCTTTGGAGCCAAAGGGTATTTCGTTGATGCGGCAGCTGGCTGGGGACATGTCGCGGACAATATCGATGACGCCTGTGCCCTGGCCCTGGTCTATATTGACGATGCGGGGCTTGATATTTGTGATGTAGTCAATGAGTCTGTGGGCGATGTCGGTGTTTGACTTTTTGCGGTGTATGACCGGCGCCAGGGCCAGATTGCCGCGGCGGGCGAAGAACACTGTGGCGTCCGATCCGAATCTGGCTATGTCCACGCCCAGGATCAGGGGCCACTGGGCAGCAAGTTCCATGTCCGCCTGCCGATCCAGGGCCGCGTCCACCATGTCCAGGGTGATGAGGATGTCGTCCGCGCTGGCCGTGAAGTCGCAAAGCATCTCCTGGCGGAACTTGTTCTCGCTCATGCCCAGGCGCAGCTGTTCCACATCGGCCTCGCTGAGGGCTTTGGTTTCCGTCACGGGAAAGCGCAGGGCGGCCCAGGGGCCGCCTTTGGCCTGTTCCTCCAGGGCGTGGCTATAGAGGCGGGAAAAGAGATTTACGCCCTTGGGGGTGCCCAGGAACACGGCAAAGCCGTGGCGGTCCGCCAGGGCCGGCTGGATTATTTCATCCCAGACGTCTGGCTTCATCTGTGCCACCTCGTCCAGAACCACGCCGTCAAAGTAGGCGCCGCGCAGGGCGTCCGGGTTGTCCGCGCCAAAGAGGCGGATGACGGCCCGGCCTCCCCTGGCTGGAATTGTTGCCGAGAGCTCGGACTCGTTTATGGACACCCCGGGCAGCCCGGATGTGAAATGCTTGAGGTACTTCCAGGCAATGGTTTTGGCCTGGTGGCGCAGGGGCGCCACATAGCCGAAATGGCCATCAGGCAGGGCGCACTTGATGGCCATTTTTATCAGATGGTTGACGGCCAGCACGGTTTTGCCAAAGCGGCGGTGCGCCACCAGCACGCAATAGCGGGTGACCTCCATGGTGGCATGGATATGCGGATATCTGGGCCTGTAGGGAATGACCGCGCGCGCCATCATTCCTCCCAGGCAACGTCAAGGCCTCCGTCAGGCTCGCCATCGGCAAAACCATAGGCCTTGCGCTCCCCTTCCTGGGTGATCTTGTAAACGTCCGCTATGCCGCGGGCCAGCTTCACCTCGGCCTCGTTTCTGGACTCTATGGCCGGATAAAGAATCTCCTCCCTGAACTTCCGCCACTCTTCGCGATGGCGGCCGGAAATGTCCTGCTTGGCTCCCATGCGCTCCCTCATTTTCTGGTAAAGATATTGGATTCAACATTGCTGATCCTGGTCTCCACCCTGGCCAGGCGCTCCTCATGGCTGGCGGATCTGGTCTCGAGATTCTCCAGGATCTTCTCTATGCGGCCATTGTGGGCCTTGTGCATGTGCAGGCCATAGGCAGCCAGAAATGCCAGCAGCCCAAGCAGAAGCTCGCACAGAACGGAATTGATCGCTGCCATGTGCTCCATTGCTCACAACCCCACGCATACCCTGGCCAGCAGCCCGGCAATCTCTGTCAGCATGGATGCCGGCAGCCGCAGATCCGGAAACAGCATTTCCATCAATGGCCGCCCGGCCACCTCCCACAAGAGGGCCAGAGCCAGTATGGCCGCCAGCACAAACCGGAAATTGTCCTTGCGCTCCATCGCCAACTCCCTCCCCCGCCACCTTAACCCTGCCTTTGGGGGCAAAAATGCGGAAAAGGGGCTGGCAGGGGGCTGCAGACGGGCTGAAGGGGAGTTGACATTGCCTGCGTATGCAGGGAGGGAGGTGATTTTTATGGGCCATAAGCCCCAGGGCAGGCAGGCCATGCGCCCCTGGCGCGGAACCCGGACCCTCCCCCGGCCCCAATGCGGAACGAGGGGGTTTTGCCGTCACGTGACAGGTCTATATGTTTTATGGGCTTTGGGTTAGGAAAAGGCGGAACTTGCGTCATAAAATGGATGCTTCACGCTGATCCGTGCGTCCGTCCAAGGCGGATCACAGGAGTGATATTGCAATCGTTCCAGTTATCGAATATTTTACAAAGGCTATTAATGGGGGAAGTACAATGAATATAATGTCTGCACGAGAGGCTGCTGTTAAATGGGGCATTTCCCAACGCCGTGTTGCGGTTCTTTGCGCTCATGGGAGAATTAAACATGCGCAATTTGTAGGCAACTCCTGGATAATTCCCGGTGACGCTGAAAAACCTGAAGATGCAAGGGGAACACGCTGCGAAAAATCCGCAGGCGGCAAGGTAAAGCCCTTTTTAAAATGGGCGGGCGGCAAAGCGCAGCTTCTTTCTGAGATTGCGAAATTTTATCCTTTTGATGATGGGAAAATAACCAAATATGCAGAGCCTTTTGTTGGCGGCGGCGCAGTATTGTTTGACATACTGGATAAATACCAATTGGAGGCTGTGTATCTAAGCGATATTAATCGTGATTTAATCAATGCATATAGTGTAATTCAAAATGATGTTGAAAATTTGATATGCTTGCTGGAACTCTTTCAGGTTCAGTATATGTCCACTGAAATAGCACAACGCAAGGTTTACTACAATAATAAACGCGAACGTTTCAATAAACTTAAAAGGTCATCTGATCCATCCTTTAATATTGAATGTGCCGCTTTGTTTATTTTTTTAAATAAAACATGCTTCAAT
>CAJUMQ010000050.1 GCA_910587035.1 uncultured Desulfovibrio sp.
GGGGACTGGTAAAAGATGCTTAATACGATTAAACTGCCTCTTGGATATAAAGGATACTTCCATTTTCTATAACCTTGTAGGAAGGTTGTGGGATTGGTCTTTGGAAGCATCCTTTTCAATTTTAATGCCAAAATTTGTGTCCTTTGACCCTAATCTATATTTTTATGGATAGCTTATTAAAATATAAAATTTTAGTTTAATCGCCATATATGCACTCATTCCAATAAAATAAAAAGTTTTTAAAATTTTTTTGACGTATTTGCGATAAAATTAATAAAAAAAGACTGCCCATATTTATGGACAGTCTTCACACACTATTTAAGTAATCTTATAAACTTGACAAATACTTTTCCGTTTGCTTATATGCGGCAAGTTGAGATTGCAATTCGCTTATTTGTTTCTGAATTTGGCCTGCCATTGCTTCTTTTTCGGTATCTGGCAAGTTAGATTGCATTACAGATTCAAGCTGTTCAGTAAGGTCTTTTATTTTCCTTTCCAGCTCTGATGCTTTTTGGGATATCTTATCAATATCTTCAGACCCGCCACTTCCTTCTACTATAGTGTCGCTATCCGAGATATTTTTACTGCTGACTTCATTATCTTCATTAAAGATGCCTTTTCCTCTATATGAATTAAACTGTTTTTTAAACTGATCAAATAAATCATTTTCTGATGATTCTTCATCAATACTTCCAGGTTTGGATTTAGTATAGGCTTCCATTGCTGCATCAGAAATTGAAACAGTATCAAAGCTGGATTCTACAGAAAAATCCTTGGCCTTCTTTGGCTGGTATTCATTTGACACATCAAATATATTATTTACTGGATAATCATTTGATATAAGCATAGGATTCTCCTGAAGTCTTAATTGATCGTGAAAATTTTGTTCATAGGCTGTTAAGCATAAATTGTACCATAATAGTTTGAAATTTTGTGTTATTAACGTGGCTGAAGGTAACATGCTGATTTATATATTATTTGCCAATTAACGCATAAGCTTTATTTGGAAAATTTGAAGCTGTTCACTGGTACTTTTAGGTAAACTTTGTAAATATAATGCAATTTTTTCCGCTTCCTGATTAAACTGCTCAATCTTGCTCATTTTGAGTTTATGCTCAATAACGATAATATCTCCCCTGCGCTCCAAAAGCATAATCTTGGATACGCCACCGGTAGCCCATGCCAGCCGGGGGATTGGCGAAAGTAGCGGGGGTCGGGGGGTGTCTCTCCAGTTCTTTCTCAACCTCTTTGCGCAGATAGCCAGCACAACGCAGATGCAGGGCTGTTGCCGCATCAGTATTGATTTTGCCGCTTTTAGGTCTGCATATCTCCGCTTCACCATTTCCGCATATGCGGCGAATGGCTGCTTCATTTTTCCTGTTCTTGGGAAGTGGCCTTCCGGGAAATGGCCGATTTTCATATCCGGAGTTATCCAGCGGTGGATGCGCAGAGAGTTGTTATCAGCTTATTGACATGGCGTTGTATGATGATTTAAAATAGATGTTTAATATCAAGGCTAACATTTAGGCTGAAATATTTATGGATTGGAGCATGATATGGGCAATCCTTGGAATGAAATTGATTTAAATGAATACGAGAAGCATATGCAATATGCTTCTGTCATGCAATTGCAAACCTTAAATAAAATAATCAAAAAACAACTTGGCAGTTTTGCTGCAAGTACTGCAATTTTATTGGGTGTTGCAGGTGGAAATGGGCTTGAACATTTAATAGACAGTAAAATTAGCAAATTATACGCAGTAGATATCAATAAAGAATATTTGAATAATTGTAAGAATCGGTTCCCCAATCTTGATAATTATATTGAATACTTATGTAAAGATTGCATGTCTGAAGACTTGATACTCCCTCATGCGGATTTAGTCATTGCTGACTTATTTATTGAATATATTGGTTATGATAAATTTTCTCATCTTTTAAAAATTATTAAACCTAAATATGTTTCTTGTGCAATTCAAGTTAACAGGTCAGATGAATTTGTTTCTGATTCACCATATATTCATACATTTGACCACTTGGAAGAAATACTACAAGACATAGATGAGTTAACTCTTACAGAAAGCATGTTAATAAATAGATTTAAAAAACTTAACCAGGTAGAATATGCTCTTCCAAATGGTAAAAGCCTTCTTCAAATTGATTTTGCACTACAGCCATAATTTATACAATACAATTTTTTACAATTTCATCGCAAGCGTCTTTTTTGTTGTTGGCTTTGGCTCAAATTTTGGGCTGAAGCCGACTGCTTCACCTCTATGGAGATTTTTTCAGCTTCCTGATTAAACCGCTCAATTTCGCTCATTTTGAGCTTATGTTCAATTACGATAATATCTCCCCTGCGCTCCAAAAGCATAATCTTGGATACGCCACCGGTAGCCCATGCCAGCCGGGGGATTGGCGAAAGTAGCGAGGGCCGGGGGGTGTCTCTCCAGTTCTTTCTCAACCTCTTTGCGCAGATAACCAGCACAGCGCAGATGCAGGGCTGTTGCCGCATCAGTATTGATTTTGCCGCTTTTAGGTCGGCATATCTCCGTTTAACCATTTCCGCATAGGCGGCGAACGGCTGCTTCATTTTTCCTGTTCTTGGTAAGTGGCCTTCAGGGAAATGGCCGATTTTCATATCCGGGGTTATCCAGCGATGGATGCGCCAGGCATCCGCCAGCCTGGGATTTCTTTCCCCCAGCCAGTCCTTGAATCGTTTGAAGCCATTTTTCGGCATTTTGGGCAAATTCTTCCTTGCCTCGGCCCTTTCCTGTATCTGCTGTCTTTTCAGGAAACTTCTGCCGATATTCAGCACTGACCAGCCAAATTGTGCTATTCCCTTGTATGCCATCTCCCGATGGGCAAGCTGTTTCTTCAGCACTTCCCGCATGGCGGCTTCTCTCTGCTGTTTGATTTTCTCCCGTTTTTGCCTGCGCTCGGCAATGGCGCTTTTCCGCAATCCCATATACTCGCGCCAGGATTTTTGCGCCACATGGGTTAGCGGCTCCGGATCAATCTTTTCCACATGGGCCGCATAATCTCCGGGCTGGAACTCTCTCAACCTTTTGCAGAGTTTGCCCAGGCTGAAATTGCGGTCAATGGCTGAAGCCTTGATTTCCGTTTCACCGACAAAGACTATTGCGCCAGAGCCTTTTTTCTCAAGACGCAAGCCAACTTTTTTCAAGCCATTATGCAGTTCCTCCCATGATGTTGCCTTTTCAATAATTTTGTGGGCGCGTTCCTGGGCAATTCGTTGAGCGGATTTCGCGCCTGTTTCAGATTCAAATTTCTGTGCTTTTTCTGAAGGCTCAGGTTTTTCGCGTGGCTTGTTCCTGATGAACTGGTTATTTTCATCCAAACGGTATCTGGCGTTTTTCTGCGGAGTCCATCCCTGTATTTTTTCGATGGCGGCTACAATTTTATGGGCGGCTTCAATGTCAAAGCCGTTATGCGGCTGGATCACTTCATTTGTATCGGATGCACTCGGTTAACCACGATATGGGCGTGAATGTTCTGTGTATTTGTATGGACAGCGATCGTAGCACTTGTGCCATCTTGCCCCGAAGAACCCCCCACACTTTTTGGGAAGTTTGGTCAGTGCTGAAAAATCCTGTATTCTTGGCTCCAGATTTATAAAAAGGGAGATTATCAATGCCAAGGACAGGAAAAATCACCCCGCAACAAATACAAAAGGCAAAAAAAATAATTGCTCTATTGCCGAAAAAAGATAACGGCCTTACGCGGGAAGAAGTTGGCGAACTGCTGGAAAAAGATTTCAGGCTGGCCTTTAAAAAGGGCTACACGCCACAGGAAATTTGCTTCATCTTCAGGGAATTTGGGATAACCATACCTGTGAAAATTGTTTCCAAATACCAGATGGCAGGGGATGCCGCTGAAATTGACGGAGACCGACTGAAAGAAATTTGTGGCAAATTCGCCATGAATAAGGGAGCCGGTTCCAGTGAAGATAACAATGTGGCTGTCAAAAATGAGTTGAATGGCAGGGAAGAGATAGCTGACGCCAAAGCTGATGATGGCGCTTCGGGATCGGAAGAAAACGCTTCCAATGCATCCATTGATGCGCCTGCTTCTGACAAAAATTGCAATGTTTCGGTGAAAAATACTGGCTATCAGCCAGATAAATTCAGCTCTGCATCTGGGCAAAATACCATTGGCCGGTGGCAAAATACTGAGCCAATTACAGAAAAGGATGCTACGGGCGGGATGGCAAAATCAGGAGCGGGCAGGCAAAATCATTGGGATGATTTGGATATGGACGATTGGTGCGGGCCAGCAAAATCTGGCAGGGCGTATGCCCAGGGCGGGTAGATGATGGTGGTCTGAAATTTCCTATTGCAGAAATTTGGCGGGATTTGACAGCCTGAATTTTATCGCGCCGTGAATTGGGCAGGGAAACTGCCCGCATATTTTCGGTGACTCGACTAAATCGGGCCATTGCGGAGACTGTTGCGGCTAAAGGCCAAAGTTGGCTGGTTGCGAAAGACAGAATTTACAGGTAAAAACATTTCGCTCGGCTACCCTTCTGGACTATGCGTCGGCACGGCGCAAACGGAAAAGGAGGGCACAGCCATGCGGAAACTCATTCTCGCCTCGCTTGTCGCTCTGACCCTGATCCTTTTACTGGCAAATAACGCCTGGTAAAAGTTGACCTCGGCTCAGATTATCGAGAGATGAGCCGAGGTCGTAAAAATGGTGTTTTCCATATGGTAGTCGGGCACGGGGGCGCTAACCGCGCCGTGCCAGCCCCGGTTTTGTCTGCCAGGACAATTCCGGGGTTCCCTTTTTTTATAAGTCCTATTGGCATGATTGGCAAGGCCATTGTTTGCGGCAATGGCCGCCAGTCTAATTCCTCCCTGTGTGCTTTTTTGGGCCGCTGGCGATTTCTGCAGCCAGCTTTTCAATCTCGTCCTTGCGCCAGACAGTAGTTTTTGGCCCAAGTTTTACAGGCTTCGGGAATCGTCCATCCTTACAGCCTTGCCACCAGGCGCTTCTGCTGATTGGAAAAATTTCCAGTACTTGTGGCAACCGCAAAAATACTATGCTTGATGTTTCTTCAGCCATTGTTTTTCCTCCTTTTTGTTTATGTGATTTCGATAATCGGAGTTTGAGCTTCACGCGCTTTTTCCCGCAAGCTGTCCAGATAGTCAGCCCAGCGGTTCATCATGCCCCGCCTTTCCTCAATAAATTCGGTGCGGTTGTATGCGCGGCCATTGGGATCGCGCACCATATGGGCAAGCTGGTGTTCAATCAGGTCGTGTCTTTCCCGCAAGACTTCATCCAGAAGCGTCCGCGCCGTGGCTCTGAAGCCGTGTATGCACATTTCCTGCGGCGTATAGCCCATGCGCCGCAATGCACCCACAAGCGTTACCTCGCTAATCGTCTGGCGGTAGTCGCGCATATTGGGAAATAGCAATTCGCCGTTTCCTGTGCCGATTTTCAGCTTCTCCAGAATCATCATGACTTGTGGAGCCAGGGGCACAACATGGGGCGTATTCGTTTTGCTGACGGTATAGCGCCATTCGCATGTTTCAAAATTGACATCTTCCCATCTTGCGTTTATCAGCTCGCTTGTGCGGACAAAAATATAGGGCATTATCTGGAGCGCGTAATGGACAGCAAAATAGCCATTTTTTTGTCCATAGTTGTCTATATTCAAAAGCAGCTTGCCAAGCTGGAGCGGATCCAGAATTGTGGAGCGATGCGTAACCTTGTGCGTCCGCAGTAAAATTCGCAGGGATGGAATTGGGTCAATTTCCAGAACTCCCGTTGCGATGGCGTACTGCATGACCTGACTGCATATCTGGCAAGCTTTTTTGCAAGTGGCTGTCTTGTCCTGCTTTTCCAGTTCCCGCAAAGGCACAAGAATATCAGCTGGCCTTATATCCCTGATGTGCATATCGCCAAGGGCCGGTAGCAGATTACGCCGCATTATGCCCTCATAGATGTACATTGTTTTTGATGATACCTTGCTGGCGGCAAGCTCCAGCCATGCCGTTGCCAGCGCTCCAAATGAGTTTTTACCGGCGGCTTGCTGTTCGGCCTTTTCCTGACGCCGGATTTTGCCAGGGTCTTTGCCTGCGGCTTTTTGGCTTCTGGCCTCATCGCGTTTGCGTCGAGCCTGCTCAAGCGATACTTCAGGGTATGCGCCAAAGGACAGGATGCTTTCCTTTCCGCTGGATTGCATGTATTTGAGCTTCCAGTGTTTTCCTCCGCTTGGGCTGACTTGCAGGTAAAGCCCTCCGCCATCAAAAATTTTATAGGGTTTGTCCTTCGGTTTCGCGTTTTGGACTTGTGTGGCCGTAAGTGGTTTTACTATTCTTGCCATGCCGTTTTTCCTCCAGATAATGCTGTTTTGACCTCTTAAATCTAACCCCTAAATTGACCCTTATAGGGGTTGGATGTCAATGGTTTTTACCAGTCCTCATTGGAGAGATATAAGCATAACTTATTGAAATTCAAGATATATTGGACAAATATAAATCCATATAAATCCCAATTATGATACTTCACTCATTTCAGGAGGCGTTTCCAGATATTTGCGTCCATGTATGCCGCAATCTGTATTTTGGCGAAGCCAGCCGCTTTGACATTTACAACACTTCAAAGGCCAGAGAACAAGTTGAACAGAAAGGCAAGACGCTGGACTTTCCCGCTGTTGGCAGCCGGGTTGCTGACTGGCTCTATTCAAAGCGAATGCCTATCCACTCTGCCATGCCAGAAATGTCCTTTGGCACAAGAGCCGAACTGAAACGCTGGCGCAATCTGTGCGCGAAACTTTTTGACCTGGTGATAGGAGAATAACAATGTCCATGAATACCAAAATAGACTTGTCAAAACTTTGTGGCCGTAAAGTCAGCGAAGAGGAAGCCGCCCGTATTCGGGAAGTGGCCAGCAATTTGGAATTGCGAGACGATGACGCGCTTTGGCAGTTATTGGCCGCAATAGAGTACCAGAGGGTTTATTATGAGAAAGTGCCTGATAAAATAGCTGCTGTTACTACCGATATTCTCAAGGGGATTGGGGAAGCGGGTAATGTAACAAAATTTCAACAAAGATTAAATAACAAATTCTGTGAAATTCCTA
>CAJUMQ010000051.1:0-1275 GCA_910587035.1 uncultured Desulfovibrio sp.
GCCGGGCCAGCATGCAATCAAAAAAATCTCGCCCTGCCTGCCGTCGTGTGCTTTCCCGCTGCATATCGGCTTCACTGGGCATCTGCCCTCCACCTTTACCGCTTGCGGCTTACCGTGCTCGGCTTGGCGATCGTGGGCAGGGACTTGGCTTGGCCTTTTCCCTAATCATAAGTACAATTTCCCATAAATAGGAATAAATGTCAAGTTGATTTCCCTTTTTCGGTAAAAACATTAATAACTTTCCTTCCCTTTAAACAAAAAAACCCCTCAGAGAGGGGTATCTGATGAGAGAGGTGAAATTTATCTACATCACACGGCTAAACCAGCGAACTCGGCCATATACACGAAAATTCTCTTGCTCGCTCTCTATCGCAATTGGGGAATAGCCTGGATTAAGAGAACAAATATTCCAGCCGGTTGCTGTTTTTTGTAGGCGTTTCACCATTAATTCATCATCCAAACCAACTACGAAAATTTGTCCGTCCACTGGAATATTTTCATTTTGGTCAATAAGAATTGTATCGCCATCCCGCAAGAGTGGCTCCATACTGTCGCCTCTAACCAACATTAACACAGAATTTTTGGGACTTATACCCTCATCTCTTAAAAAACTTCGATGGAAGGCATACCGCTCTAAGATTTTTCCACCACATTTGAGACTTGCACCTGCCCCAGCTACCGCTTCAACCTTCGGAATCATAACAAAATCATCTAGTTCTTCACCAGGAAAAACTACTGCGGCATTTAGCGCGTCTAACCAGCGGCATAATTCCTCTCCTGTAGGGAGATTTCGTCCATTTTTATCATCAAAAGCGCGATAAAATGTATTTTTTTTAGCCTTAAGTATCTCATTTAAACGGCTCTTTCCACCATTCCTGCGCACAAAGTCATCTAGGCTTTTAAGGATATGTTCGAAAGTATTCATATTTTCCTCTTAACAATATTTCCCATATATGCAACATGTGTAAAAGGGAAATTTTACTTGCAAAAAATTCCTAATTATAGGAAATTATTCCCATGAAAGAAAATATATTTAATTGTCTCAGGTCCTATCTTGACCATAGACATGAAAATGCCATCAATCTCGCGCAACGGGCTAGAACAAGTAAAAATACACTGTACCGGGCATTAAACGGCCAAAACATAAGTTTTTTCGCTGCGCAAAGGCTTTTAAATTGTGCGGGGTATTCCATTAAAATTGTTCCTCTTTCCGATCTACGCCCCGACCTATGGCCGCCAGAGTCTGCCACCAGCTGCCAGGTAGCCGACAAGGAG
>CAJUMQ010000051.1:1375-2996 GCA_910587035.1 uncultured Desulfovibrio sp.
GCCATCCAGCTTGAAGCCCTGACCTGCAAGGACCGCACAAAAGAAGCCGGGCCATATGGCGGCTATGTGTCCTGGGATTTGCTCATGCAGGCAATGGAACGTCAGAGAAAACTGCCTGTTGAAGAGAGAATCCGCCCATGTCTCAAGCATAATGACTGGTGGATCATGCAGGTGCCCTGGTGCCAGAAGTGCGAAAAGGCCATCTGGCATATTGCCGTGAATGGGGAAAAGAGCACGGCCAAAGCAGTGTCGATAAAAGGTAAGGTGGTTGAGCTGGCGGTGGTGGATACCGGGGAAGTTATCAAATTTGTTATCGGCAGGGGATTTGAAGAAGTGGTCGGCGCATAGTGCGCTCATGTGTGGCAAAAGGATGATTGCAGTAATGAACATGATACAAATTTACAGGCCGCTTGCGGTTCCCACTTGCCAAGCCGCCCCTGCATCATATATTAAAAATGAAACGGGCGCGGTCACCTGCAAAGACAACCGCGCCCTGGGGCAGTCCCCCGAGTTTTTCAACACGGTTTCTTGCCCCGACATGGAAGTGCTAGTTCCTGTCGGGGCGTGGTTATTTAATCAGACGATTAATAACAGCCACAACAAACCCCGCCAGAATGCCGGCGAGGACGTCGAGCAGGAACTGCTCCATAAGGCAACCTCCTTTACGGAGGACTGCCCCGCAAATTTAATAGCCCATGGCTTTGCGCAATTCAACCGCGCTGGCCGTGGGCTTTTTGTATTTTAAAGCTCTGAAAGGAATGCCACTACAGGCAAATGAGGCTTCTTATGAATTTTGACATTCGCCTTGCTGTCGGTTTCTGGCAGCATCCCAAAGTGCATCGTCTGGAAAAAGCGCTGGGTCTGAGGGGTGTGCGCTCCCTGCAAATCCTGTGGTGCTGGTGCGCTCAAAACAGGCCAACAGGGCAGCTGTGTGGACTTGATGCTGAAGACATTGAATTTGTAGCTGACTGGCGCGGGAAAAAAGGCGCTTTTTTTGAACAATGCCTTGGTGCATGGATTGATGAGGTTGAGGATGTCTTTGTACTTCATGAGTGGCAGGAACATAACCCATGGCAAGCTGCTGCCGGGGAAAGAACCGATGAGCTGAAAGAAAAACGCCGCAAAGCCGCGATGTCCAGATGGGCAAAAGACACTGTTAATGGACAGGAAGCTGCCAGTCCAGCCGCCCCTGAAATGCAAAATCATGCAAATGCAATGCAAAACCAAATTTTGCATGATGCAAACGGTATGCAAAACGGTGATTTGCATGATGCAAATGATATGCAAAATCAAGATTTGCATATGCAAAATTCAAATTTGCATGATGCAAATGCAATGCTTCCTATACCTATACCAGATATTAAGAATATTAATATTAATACCGCTTTTTCGGGCTGCGATGCTCCGGCTTCGGCCGATGCTGCCGCATCGCCTGCTGGCGCTGCGGAATATCCTCTTTCCGCGCAAAAGCCCAAAAGCAGAAAGCAAAAAGGCAGGCCGCCAGACGAGCCATATTACCAGGCCAAAAGCGGCCGCTATCTCACAGGCAAAAGACTGGCCGCGTTCAGCCGCTTCTGGAAAGACTTTGATTTTCCCAAAGGCAAAGCGGAGGCTGCCGATG
>CAJUMQ010000051.1:3096-4227 GCA_910587035.1 uncultured Desulfovibrio sp.
GCGGCTGGAGGCGGAAAGAAAAGCCAAAAAGGGATTTTACGGCCCTGAAAAGGCGGACCCTGGAGAGTTTCTTGCCCAGTGCCGGGAAAATCCGTCAGGGGTGGCAGTATGAAAATACATGGCGAAAATATGCAGTGTGGCCTTTTGCCACAGGGAAAAGACCAGGCGCCGCCGGATATGCAGAAGTCTGGCACTCTCAGATTTACCTTGCGCTGCATCCCTACTCCGCAACAGCGGCCACGGCATATGCGGACCAGATCGGGCATTGACCTGACCTACAAATCGCGGGCGCAAAAAAACAGCGAGGCCACCCTGGATGCCCTCCTTTCCGCCCATGTACCTGAAATGCCGCTTGAAGGGGGCATAGAGCTGCGTTTCCGTGCAATCATGCCAGTACCCAAAAGCGCCAGCAAAAAGAAAAAAGAAGCCATGCTGCGGGGCTTCATCGGCCATACTGTGAAACCTGACCTGGATAATCTCTGCAAGCAGCTGAAAGACGCCATGACAAGACTGCGCTTCTGGCATGACGACAGGCAGGTGGTGAGGATTTATGGCGAAAAGGTATACGGCCCTGATCCATGCTGGATCGTGAGCGCGCAAAGCATAACTGAAACCGCGAGGTGATGACTGCATGGCTACGGGACCAATGCTCGCAAAAAAAATAAACGGCAGCAAAATGATTGGCGATGGCGTGGGATTTGAGCGCATACGCAGAATAACCGGCTACCTTGTTGGCACTCTGGACAGGTTCAATAATGCCAAGCGGGCAGAAGAGCATGATAGGGTGAAACATTGCGCCACTGGAGAGAAGGGCTGATGAACTACCGCAAAGCCTGCCTTGTTTTTGGCAATGGGGATTTCCAGCGAGGGCAGCGTGCCATATTCATGCTGGCGCAAAGGCTGGTGGAGGCCAGGGGGAAACATAAGCTTTTTGCACATGGTCCCAGTGACGCCGCGATGGTCATCGGCGCGGAACACAGGGAGCTTGTGCATGCCACTCTTTTTGAAAGTCCTGGCAGGCAGATTGATGAGGCTCTGGATGTAGCCTGCACGGCAATGCGTTTCGTGAATGGGGAGCACATGCGAAGGCAAATCACAAATCGGCAACAGCCATGGGACAAATGGGGTGAT
>CAJUMQ010000051.1:4327-6730 GCA_910587035.1 uncultured Desulfovibrio sp.
AAACCCTATAACGCTATTTCCTGATCCTGTGCTATGCTTGCGCCAAACATGAGGTGCAAGCATGGCTTCTGACAACTTCTCCAGGGCCCATTTATTCACTGCCAGGTGGGAGGGCGGCCTGTCGGATCATCCATCGGACAAGGGCGGTCTGACCTCCCATGGCGTGTCCCTGGCCTTTCTCAAAGATCTAGCCACCACATCCACCGGCAAAAATCTTCTGCAATCCCTTTGCATCCGGGTCCCGGTAACAAGGGCCTCGGTAGCAGGCATCACCCGCGAAAAGGCTGCCGCGCTTTTCCGGCACGAGTTCTGGGACCGCCTGAAGTGCGACCAGCTGCCTTTCCGCCAGGCGGCAATGCTCTATGACGCCGCTGTGAATTGCGGCTGCAAACAGGCTCTGAAGTTCTCCCAGCGCGGCTACAACAATTGCGTGAACTATGGCTCAAAGCTGGCCGTGGATGGCCTTATGGGGCCTTTAACCCGGCGGGCGCTATCTCAGGATACCCCGGCTCTGGTCCGGGCCATACTCCAGTGCCGCAGGGATTTTTATGAGCAGCTTGCGCAAAGCAAACCCTCCCAGGCCGTGTTTCTGAAGGGCTGGCTCAACCGCGTCAATGACCTGGAAAAGAACGCGCTGGGGCCATGGGCATAATCCGGAATGATCTCCGGATACTCAAGCAGGGAGCAAAGCAATGGGCATACTTTCAAAAATCGCAAAAGGGGCTGCAGGCATATTTGTCAAGAAAGTCACGACTGTTGCCCCTGATGGTGATGAGGTTAGCAAAATCAGGCCGCGCGAGGCCGTCAAAGGCCTTGGCTGGATTACCGGCTTTCTCATTGTCTGGCATTTTATTCTCCAGCCTGTTCTCTCCCACTACTTTCCGCAATACCAGTTCCCCGCCCTGGATTTCAGCTGGGTGAGCGGGCTGCTACTGGGGTTGTGAGATGAAAGAGCTGCTCAAAGACCTTGTGGGCAAATTCGCGCTGCCGGTTCTGGCTGCTTCCTGCATCGGCATGGGGGGTGCCCTTTATTCCGGCCTGCAATCCCTTGGCAGCCTGGACACCCGTCTTGCCCATGTGGAATTACAGATAAACCGGCATGAAAAGGCATTGGACAAGGATTTCATGCGCCATGAGCAGACTGTGGCCGAGATTTCCCACAAGACTGATGATCAGGAAAGACGTCTTACCAGACTTGAGGCACTCATGGATCAGGTGAGTTCAATGCTGGAAGAGATACGCTCCGACGTGAAAAGCATGATGCGCGGGAGCCGGCAGTGAGCGCGACATATTCTGATTTTCTAACTGCCTACAAGGAGCTTGAGCATGTAGCTCCAGCGGAAAAAAAGAGCGGTTACAAACTCTTGGAAAACTATCCGCCGGCCGGCTTTTATGTCTATGCCCTCATTGATCCGCGTAACGACAGCATTTTTTATATAGGCAAGGGCATTAGCGGCCGCGTGCTCAAGCATGAGGAGCGCACAAGGCGCGGCGTGCTGCAGAACAGGGCCAAGGTCCGGCGCATACAGGAGATCTATGCAGCTGGCAAGGAAGTCACCCGCAGAGTTTTATTTGTATCCGAAACCGAGGAGGTGGCGCTTTCGGTGGAGGATGCAGCAATCCATGAGCTCAGAAATTCCGGTCTGACAAATATCATTGGCGGCTCGGCTGTCCTGTCACCCCGGGTGCAGGCTCTGGCTGAAAAACTTGGCGAAAAAGTCAGCGCTTTTCGCAAGGCATTCGCGACAGGATAGGCCATGGGCAAACCCAAGTCCGACAATCTTAAACCGATTCGAAGCAAGAACGAAGCAAGAGAGCGCGGCCGTGATGGCTGTTTAAAAAGCGGTGAGACACGGCGCAAGCGCAAGGCGCTAAAAGAGCATCTTCTGCTGCTTCTGGAAACCAGACAGGGCGATATGACCGCCGCTGAGGCCCTGACCATGGCTCTGTTTGAAAAGGCGCTCTCCGGTGATGTCCGGGCATATGAGGTTATCCGCGACACCATAGGCGAAAAGCCTGTGGACAAGGTTGAAACAGAACTTTCCGGCGGCATATCTCTGAGGTGGGAGTAATGGGCAAGGTGATAACAATTCCCTACAGGCCACGCTATCCCGAAGTGCATGAAGCACTGGAAAAAACGCGCTTCACTGTCATTGTGGCCCACAGGCGCTTTGGCAAGACAGTCCTGTCCCTGAACCACATGATCAAAATGGCGACCCTGCTGGACAAACCCATGGGGCGTTTCGCCTTTATAGCGCCGCAACTCAAACAGGCCAAGGAGAATGTCTGGGATTATCTCAAGCGCTACACTGCGCCAATTCCCATGCGCCAGGTCAATGAGTCCGAGCTGTCCATCCGGCTGCCAAGCAATGGCGGCGGCTCAAAAATCCGCATTTATGGCGC
>CAJUMQ010000052.1 GCA_910587035.1 uncultured Desulfovibrio sp.
GGAAATTTGTGGAATTTCGATATCAGATGGCATGGGCAGCATGGCAGACTCCAGTTGTTTGTAAGCTGCCATAATTATCGGCAGAAAAAGACCTTACAAAAGGCCTTTTGATTTCAAAAAGAGCCTGTACGCCGCAAGGCGGCATCAAATGCGGAAATTTTATTGTGGGTAGAGCAACCGTGGATAAGGTGAGGTCTGCCCCCAATGCAAAAAATTATCGAGGGCAGGCCCCCATGCAGACAATAACCACAGCCAGGTCCATGACATTTGTAAGGGTTGGCCCTGTGCGGAATATATCCCCGGATTTTATTAGCGCAGCGTTGGCATTATGCCGCTTGAGAGACACAAAGGCATTGTCCCTGCCGCCAAGTTTAATCAGGGAATCCGGCACGGCATAGCCGCCTGCGGCATCAGTGGGCCCATCATTGCCATCTGTGCTGGCAAACAGGGCATAAATGCCAGGTGCGCCATCCAGACGCAAGGCAGCGGCCAATGCCATTTCCTGATTTCTGCCGCCAGGCGGAGGATTGTCTGGCAGGGTGACAGTGGTCTCGCCTCCGGCAAGCAGGCAAAATGGCCTGGCGGCGGCAGTGGATTGCAAAGCCATTGCCTGGCCGCAAATGGCATCGGCTGCCTTTATGGCCTCCCCCTGCATGGGGGCAGGCACAATCATCGGCTCAAAACCCATATCCTTCGCTTTTGCCGCGCATGCGGCAATGGCCTGGGCATTTGTGGCCACAAGGACGTTTTGCACTGATTGGAAAAAAACGGCATCCGGCTTTGGGGTTTCCCCCACCTGGCCCGCAAGGCCTCCCCTGATGACTTTGAGAACTGTCGGCGGCAATTTGTTTTCAAGCTGGTATTTTTCAATTATTGCCATGCAATCCGCATATGTTGTGGTATCCGGCGCTGTTGGCCCAGAGGCAATGGTTCCGATATCGTCGCCAATGACATCCGATACAATAAGGGTCAGAACCTTTGCGCCATTGGCTGCCTGGGCCAGTCTGCCGCCGCCAAAAGTGGAAAGATGCTTGCGCAGGGCATTGATTTCGGCAATATCCGCTCCGGAACCAAGCAAAAGAGCCGTTGTCTTTTGCAGATCGGCCAATGTGAGTCCCTGGGCTGGTCTTGTGGTAAGGGCGCTTGCGCCGCCAGTGAGCAGGCAGATGAGCAAATCATCCGGGCCAAGTTCTCCAGCAAGTTCAAGAATTTTCCCGGCAGCCTCAACACCGGCCTCATCCGGTACAGGATGGGATGCGGAACCTGCGGCAATCAGGTCAAGCGGCAGTTCATGGCCCTTTTTCGCCACAACAAAGCCCTTGTCAATGCGGTTGCCCAGGAGATTTTCGATGGCCTTTGCCATTGGGGCCACGCCCTTGCCGGCTCCCACCACATATACACGGCCACTGTCAAGGTTGTATGTTCCAGCCCCACAGGCCAGGATGCTGGTGCCGCTATCAAATGAAACATGAGACATCAAGGCCTGATCAGGCGCCACGGCCTTAACACCGGCAAGAAAGGTTTCCTTAAGAGATTCCTTGATTTCATTCATGTTTTTTGTTCTTCATCCCTTTATGGGCAGACTTTTTGTGGATAGCGGATTTTGGCGCAGACGGCATGGAGGCTGGTTCTATGAATATGGCGCCACTTTTGGCATCCCTGGCTGGATTGTCCGGAATTCTGGCATTCACAAGACAGCCGCCCGGGCAGTTTTGGGAGTTTTTCAGTATGACAAGGCCTGTTTTTGCGCAGCCATATCTGGCCTTGCATTTTTGATCCGGTAAATCAAAGGCTTGCGAAATAATGCGAGTCTGCAGGCGGGCATTGTCGCCTGGGCCGGGGGTTTCTCTTGCCAGCAGCAAAAATGACAGGGACAGGGAGGTTTTGCGCAATCCAGCTGCAAGGGACAGCCTTTCCAGCCATTGCGGCGCATGGCTTGCTGAGTAGGTGAAATGGCACCAGGGATGGTTGCGCTTTCCCGTATCCGGGAAATCCAGTGGACAGGACCTGGCATGTGTACAGGGCTCAAGGGGGGCAAAGCCATACTCCAGAGCGGACTGGCGCAGATTCATTATTGTATTGCCGCCCAGGCGCGTACCCGGTTCCACAAAAAGCAGGTTATGGAATGATTCGCAACCAGCCAAAATACGTTCCATTTGCGGGAGTGATGAAGCTTCGCTCTCGTTCTCCGCATCTGCATAACGCTGTTTTTTCCTGCACTGAGCGACCTCATTGAGTGCATTGGCGCAAGTCATGAGCCATGGATTTGAATTGTCCGTCTGGCAATGCCTGGCAACCCCTGTAAAAATTGATCCTTGCATGGTTTTGACCTGCCAGCAGGATTCCCCCAGAACATCAGCCAGGGCGGCAAACAGTTCCTGGCCAAGAGCCAGGGGGTGTTTGTGTGCATCCACTGCCAAAACAGTTACTGGTAGTCTGCGCCAGGCAGGGCGCGCCAGCCACAGGGCAATGGGCAAAGTTAGGGGGCCTGAGGCAATATCCAGCAGCAGTGGAGAATGCCTGCCCTCAATATGGGGAGGCTGGAGGCTCAGGCCAGAGAACAGCCGGCAGAGGCGCAGAATGTTCCACGGCAAAAAATAGTACAGATATGCGCTGACAAAGCGTGGCGTATTCCAGTAGGGGTGGCGCAGTTCCGATCTATTGCTTGTGAGAATTTCTGAAAGATCCCTTATATCACGCGGCAGGGATTTTTTGTGGGCTGCGTTCAGCGGCCGCACAGTGGCAAGAGCGGTATGGAGCATGTGCAAATCGCGCTCAATGCCAGGCGCCAGGCCAGGGAACAGACAGCCTGATGGCTGCCATGCAAATTCGGGAGAATTGAAGGAGTCAGCTGGCATTCCAATCCCATGTCATGGCTGAAAGGTAGGTGTTTAAAAATTGCGGATCATTCGCAAGCTGCAAAATGGTTGCGCTTGCGCGCATTTTTAAAAGAATACGCATTTTTTGGGGCAGATGCGCAAGCAGGGTGGCGCCAGCAAGGGAGGTGTTGCCGCAAGGCCTGGTGCGCGCAGCGAGAACTGGAGGGATAAATCCCAGTGTAGCAAGATCCGCGCTGGCTGTATGTTCGCCCAGAGCTCCGGCAATGCAGACTCTTGCCAGCCTGGCCGGTCCAAGTCCGGATGTTTGCATGAGCATGCGCAGGGCTGTTGCAAAGGCGGCCTTTACCTTGAGCAGAATTTCCACATCATTTGCTGTGAGGCGCATGCCCAGGGGCAGGTTTAGAACCGGCATATCTCCCATTGCGCCCAGATTTGCGGCAATGGCGGTAGCCATGGGCAATCTGGCATTATCGCAAAAATGTCCATGGCGATCCATGATGCCCATGCGCAGAAGCAGGGCCAGCAGGGAAATATAGCCCGTGGCACTGATGCCGGCTGCAGTGTCCGTGCCGCAACCACGTGTTTTAAGGCCTTTGGGATCGCTCGTGAAGGCAGTGATCACATTTTCAGATGCTGGCTGGCCGCAAAGAGGGCCTATGCCTTCCAGCGCAGGGCCAAGCGGCACGCTGGCCATAAACAGACGCAGATTTTCATCCACAATGGCCAGTTCGGCATTGGTGCCCAGATCCGCAAGCAAAAAGGGGCGAGGGGTGCGAGCATGCAGGAGGGCCAGGATGCCAGCACTGATGTCGCCACCAATAAATGGCGAAAAAAGGGGTGGGAAGACAAACCTTGCGGCATCGCGTCTTATGATTTCCCCACCTTCATAAGACAGTGACCAGGGCGAACTTGCCAGGCCGGAAACATCCTTGCGCAAAAATATTTCTGTCATGGCGCTGTTCGCTGCCACACAGGTTGAGGTAACCGCAAAGCCCGCCTGGGCAAGAGTGGTCAGAATGGCTTTTATGCCATCCCAAACAAGGGAAGATAGCTGTGCCAGTCCATCCTGGGTAAGGGCATGGGCAATCCGGGCCACCAAATCCGCCCCCACCGCGCCCTGTGGGTTGGGCATGCTGCCGCAAGCCGCAACAGCACCAGAGCCTGTTACCGCCTGCCATTGGATCGAAGTCGTGCCAAGATCAATGCCAAGAAAAGCAGACCTTGATCCGGTTGCTGCCGGGTCAAGGTGCAAATTGTGAAAAAATTCAGGCTGGGGTGGCAGTTCAATGTTTATGCTGGCGTCTGGGCCAGTGGCTTTGTGGCAGCATGAAAGCCGCCAGCCCTCTTCAAGGTCGGCAGCTGAAAAAAATTCCCTGTCGGCTGCGGTGGGCGCTGGCGCCCAATTCATAAAGCGCATACGGCAGCGTCCGCAGCGGCCCAGACCGCCGCAGAGGGAAATTGGCGGGATTTTTCCAGAAAGCCAGATGGCTTCGGAAAGTTTGCTCCCTGCTTTCGCCAGCACATCAACCGGATCAGATTGTCCGGCAATGTGCAGGCGAATGGTAATGTCCCTGGTTTTATTTCCAGAGATTGCCATATTTGGCCGCTATGCCATCAGTACGCTCCACCAGCTTGTCCACGAGTGTATCCAGATCATCGGCATTGACAGTGCCAACTTCGCGCGCCAGCAGATAGCCAAGATAGCCTTTGCCGTGGCTGAAAACCCAGCAAACCCCATAAACAGAGCCAACACTTGGGCGGCTCGGAAATTCAGGGGCCGTATTCAGCAAAAGACGCAACTCCGGGTTGTCCTTTTCCTCATCGGTATTGAGACGAAACAGGCTGGACTGGTTGAATCGCTCTTTGAGGCGAGTTGAAAGCCTGGCCCCAAGGCTGTCCGTGCCATCCACCGAGACACTGACAACGGTTGTTCGGTCAGGGGATGGCCCGGGAGCATCCTGCACCGGCTTGCCAGGCTGGGGATTTTGAGGGGTGGCTGCCATGGCCGAGCCACAAATTGCAAGGGAAAGAATTAAAAGCGCCGCAAACACTGATTTCATGCTGATTCTCCTGTATTGTCGCAAGGGATGCCAGCCGGGTATTATTCACTAATACTCATTGCCCGCATGGCTGTTTTTTCATAGAATGCTCATGGCCGCCAGTCAAGGTGCGGCGCAATCGCAAAGGATACAGCATATGTCAGCGCGCCGCAATGATTCTCATCACGAAGACATGGAGACCGGGGCAGACCGCCAGACTGATAGACTGGATTTTGCCGCGCATCTCAATTCCGAATCCCTCCACCCAGCTGATATTGCCGATCACCTTGAGCATTTAAGCCCAGAGAAGCGGGTCAGCGCAGTAAACTCCATGTCCAAGGAGGATGCGGCTGAAACTATTGCCGAGCTCGAGGAGAACATCGCCGCCGAGGTTCTCGAAAATCTGGACATTGACAAGGCTGCCGAAATCATAGCCGAAATGGATCGGGATGACGCGGCGGACGTTCTGGATGAGTTGGACGACGAGCATCGGGATGTGCTTCTTGAAAAGCTGACCCAGGAGGATTCCGAAGAACTCAGGCATCTTCTGCGTTTTGATCCGGATTCCGCAGCTGGTGTCATGAACAGCGAGCTGATCCTGCTTGATCAGAACATGACCATTGATGAAGCCATAACCCATATAAGGCGCGAGATGGAGGAGGAAAAGGAGAGCCCTTATTACGGCTATGTTGTGGATTCGCACGATATTCTCATCGGCGTGCTCTCTCTGCGCGATCTCATGCTTGCAAGACCTGGAGTGAAAGTTGGCGCCATAGCGGCTGGCCAGAATGTTGTCAGCGTAACTTTTGATACAGAAAAGGGCGAAGTCGCCAATCTCCTCTCCCATTACAATTACCTGGCCATGCCTGTGGTTGACTATGAGGGTCACATACTTGGCGTCGTGACCTATGATGACATCATGGATATCATCCATGAAGAGGCCAGCGCTGACATGCTTGGCATGGTCGGCGCGGACCCGGAGGAAAGCTGCGATACACCCTGGCTGGAAAGCGTTCGCAAGCGTCTCCCCTGGCTGGTGGTCAATCTGCTCAATTCCGCCTTTTCCGCCTCTGTTGTGTACATGTTTGAGGGCACCATTGCTCAAATGGCAGTGCTTGCGGTGTTGATGCCCATGGTCGCCAATCAGGCCGGCAATACCGGGCAACAGGCTCTGGCCGTGATGATCCGCCAGCTCTCCCGCGATATCTTTGATCAGAAAAAGGCGTGGCTTGCTGTGTTGCGCGAGGCCAGGATTGGCCTTGTGACCGGTCTGGTCATGGCAGTGCTGTCCTTTCTTGGCTCCTGGTGGTTCACCGGCAATTATATGGTTGGAGTGGTCATGGGGGGCGCCATATTGTGCGACATGTTTCTCGGGGCCGTGGCTGGTGGCTCCATCCCCCTTGTGTTTCGCTATCTGGGGCGCGATCCCGCCCAGGCATCAAGCATTTTTTTGACAACAATTACTGATGGCGCCGGTTTTTTCATATTTTTGGGGCTTGCATCCTTTTTCCTGTTCTGAAAAGTCCGTATCTTGCCCATGCGCGGATTGCATGTCTGGCGCACCTGCAGGAAGACGCAGATATGGGCAGTGCGCAATTTTCCTAGTGAGATGTCATGTTTTTACTGTCGTAAAAACATGAAGATCGCAAAGCAAA
>CAJUMQ010000053.1 GCA_910587035.1 uncultured Desulfovibrio sp.
GTACACTTCTTTGGCGGTTTATGGATTAGCTTTTCTGTAAGAATCCATACGAACGCGGAAAGTTGATCTGGCCATTCCGGTTCTTTTTGCTGCTTCTGTCATGGAAATTTGGCCATCCTCCCATTGGGATAAAATATCCAAAAAATTTTCCGGTAACGGTCTGGGTTCCGGTCCAAATCGGACGCCTCTTAATTTTGCGGCGGCGATACCTTCTGCTTGCCTTTTGCGGATGTTTTCTCTTTCATTTTGCGCAACAAATGACAAAACCTGCAAAACAAGGTCGGCAATGAAAGTACCAAGCAGGTTTTTGTCCCGTCTGGTATCCAGCAGAGGCATGTCCAGAACATAGATGTCAATCCGCTTTTCCTTTGTCAGCAGACGCCATTGCGCCAAAATCTCCTCATAATTGCGACCAAGCCGGTCAATGCTCAATACGCAAAGCAAATCGCCGGAGCGCACTTTACTGAGCATGGCTCTATACTGCGGACGGTGAAAGTCCTTACCGGACATCTTGTCCATAAATATGTTGGCAGGTGGAATGTCCATCTGTTCCAGGGCAATCCGTTGTCGGATTTCATTTTGGTCTGTACTTGATACTCTGATATATCCATAAATTTGCGCCATGTTCTATCTCCTTATAAATAATTCCTATAATTCGCCGGCGGGAGTATCAGGGGTGATTTTGAATTTCCCATAAGAGCTATAGTCCGTTATGGGTCGAACCCAGTCCTCATCGTCCCCCCAATCAATTTGTTTCTGTTGCTTATCCGGCTTGCCCTGTGGGACTGTCGGTGTTTGCTTGGGGGGTGTGTCTGCGGCCTGGGGTCCCGCATTGCGACAAGCCGTTTGCGGCGCGGAGCAATGTGGGTTGGCCGCCTGTCTTTTGACCTTTCTGGAGTCCTTTTTGCGTCTGGCTTCTGTGAGATATTTGGCCAAGGTCTGCGGCTTGATTTCAATGCCTTTTTCATGAAGCCTCTGGATAATTTCCGACATCTCAAAGCCGCGTTTTTTCATCCGCTCCAAGGTGTCAGCCAATGCAAAAATTATCTGCTTTACAGACATTCCAGCATTTCCCTCCAGAGTGACAGATGCGGGTTTTAGACTGTTCAATTCCTGTCGTATGGTCTTGACCTGTTCCGCTGTAATTGCCATTTTTTCTTTCTCCCTATCTTCGCGCGGCTTGCCGCGATTTTGTCTTTTGCCTTTAGCGCTCAAGCGGCACGCTTGCCCACAGACTTCCTGAAAGGAAGTATAGTGGGCTATATCTTGTGCCTGCGCCAAGATATTTGCCCATTGCCTCAGCGCATTCTTGTTCGCTGCCGTGTTTTCTGTGCTGGAACTTCCGCCTGAACCTGTTTTTCACGGCCAAGCGAATTTTTGGCCAGTTCCTGCAAAAATTCGTTGTACTGCTCAACATGACCTTTGAGCGTGATGAAGCCCTTTAATATTTTGATTTCATTTTCAGCTGACTCATTGGCTCGATTCAGCTTTTTAACAAGTTCCGCTGTTTTTGCTTTTTCCGCCTCCAACTGTTTTGCAATTTTGATAGCCCGCATTTCCGCTTCATCCCGCCAATGCAGCAAAGTGTTGACCTGCTGGATGCGGCGATCTCTTTCTTCATTTGCTGCTTCCTTGTCTGCAAGGGCAATTTGAAATGTTTCAATAAGTTCCCTGGCTTCTTTCACAACTTCCTTGTAATTAAATAAATTTACCTCGCGGAGAGTGGATTTTGCCGCCAGTTTTTCCTCGGCCTGCTGAATCTGAATTTTTTGCTTTTGCAGCTGTTCATCCAACTCAGTTTCTTCGGAGCGTTTGCCAGCAAGCTTTTGCTCCAATTCAGATAGTGAGCGGTGCAAAACTTCAATCTGGTTTATCATTTTTGCCAGCATTTCCTGCTGCTGTTTGAATTCACGCGTGTCCAGATGCTTTTTGGCTGATCCCTGCTTTTGCTCCACACCGCGTTCAATTTCAAAACCACGCTCCTGAAGAAATTTGGGCAAATCATCCTGCAATTTTTTCAAGGCCGTTTTGGTGTAGATGTCTTTCGCGCACAGTCTGCCATCTTTCGTTACAGGCACATGCAGAAAGTGCATGTGCGGAGTTTTCTCATCCATATGCACCATTGCCGAGATTACATTTTCCCTGCCGACAAAATCGGTCAAAAAAATTCTGACTTCCTCAAAAAATTTCCTTGTTTCCTCCGGCGTCAGTTTGTCAAAAAACGCCTTGTCCGAACTGACCACCAGACCGCACATATACACGGCATCCTTGCGAACAGTCTTGACCATGAGCAGATCGTCAATCCGGTTCTGGATAGCCTGCGCATAATTCTGGACTGGATTTTCACATAAATCGTAATTGCCCTGCGATTTGCCATAATCAATATCTGGGTTAGAATGGCTTTCACGCTCACGGCGATTGTGGGACTGGATGCCGCGAATTGCCTCCTTTTTGAATTTGTCCATATGCAAGACCATATATGACATATTACTTCACCATTATTATTTTTGGGGTGGGCAAAGTGGGAAACGGGGCAAATCAGCCACAGGCAAGCAAATACAGGGGCCACTTTTGCAAAAATCAATTTTTTGCAACTTGGGCAGGTGGGCAGGCAGCCCACTTTTTTCCTTGCCCACTGGCGAAAATCATTCATGGGGCGCGGGAAATGCCCGTCAATCCTTACGATGCCGCCAAGCCCACAATGCCCACTGTTTTTGGGTATAGATATAGAGTTAAAAGTTTTCATATGGTTTTTCTTCCTCGTCCGGCTCCTCAGGTAGGACGATTACATAGACCCTTATCCTGCCCAAACCGGGAAGTTCCCTTTTGGTGGTGCTTTTGCCATCGCTCAATCTGAGCCAGCCCGCATTGCGAAGCACAGCGCCAGCCCGTCTTGGTGAATATCCCTTGATGACTTCAGATCTGAATGATTCCGGCAAAATTATATATTCAGTCACGCCATGCACTTCCCTGCGGAAGCCAACCCGGTTGACGCAACTGTCAACGCATCTGTCCATGTCCTGAAAACGGCTCATGCCGTGTTGCTCAATAAAAAGCCTCACTGTGGACAAAATGGCCGCATCCTCGGATGCTCCAATGCCGCCGCGCATAGCCAGCCAGTCATTGAAGCAGATTTTTACGCAACCAATTGCGTCAAATTCCTTTGGCAAAATGCCAAACTGCACTGCAAGACATCCAGCAAGAGCGCACAGGGCGAAACGTCTGGCCACTCGGCGCACCTGTCCATCAGCATCAGATGGCACAAAATTATTAACTGTATTGGCAATGGCTTCGTGTATTTCACGGTGAATCATTTCCAGATTTTCCGGAGCTGCCAGTTTTTCCAGAAATTTGCGTCCTACATGTCCGTAATGGGATGCTGACAATTCCTTGAGATGGTTGGCCACTGCTCCAGCATGGGGCAAGCCATGCAAATCAGTCAGCATGGAAGCGTCCACCGGCAAGCCCACAAAACGGACTTCCTGGCCTCCACGGGATTTGATACCGTTTTCCGCCAGCTTGTCCGCAAGTCCAAGCTCGCCACTGGAAAGAAATAGAAGCCGCCAAGTGTGAAGTTTGCGCAAATTGCCCTCGCGGGTGGAACGGCCTTTTCCCTGTCCATTGGCCAGCATGTATGCGCACTCTGCCAGCACCTTGCCATTGACCTGGCCAACTTCATCCAGAATCAGCACATTGTCATTGTGCATGGCGGCAATGGCTTCAAGGCTATTGTCTGTTGCCCTCCAACTGCGAACATGAGCTGGACTTCCCCAAACTGATGCCGCTATCTGCAAGGCCGTTGTCTTGCCGGACGATGAACCTCCTTCAAAGCTGAAGCCTCCGCCCTCAAGCCCTGCCAGTTGCAATAACGGCCCGGCAAAAGATGCACAAAGCGCAAAAGCCAGGCGGGAATTGCCAACAGACAATTTTGCTATTTCTTGCCAGCCTTCCAAACTTCCTGCGCATTGGTAAAGGCCAGCCTGATTGTTCGCCTGCAAGACAATGCTTTCCAAACCGGTATGCCCATAAACTGTATCTGGAAGCACATAGGCGTCAGCATCCCAGCCTGTGCGGGAAACACAGCGAATCCGTTTTATGGGACGGACAGAAGAAAAGAATTCCACAAGCTTCTTTTTGGTCAGCGGATTGCCAAGCCAGCCGCCAGAAGCAAGGACACTGAACCATTCCGAGTTCTGGCGGAAAAGCAGGTCTATGGGCATCGCCCAAAGATGTTTCTTGCCGTCCGGGTCAGTCCATTCCAGCATAAGGCCCCATTCATTGCCGTCACTATCGCGGGTCATGCCTTTTACATGGAGTGGCGGCCCAATCCTGGTTTCGGCCATGTCGCCGTCAGGCTTCACATCCATTTTGTATAAACCGGCGCGTTTGCCGTCAGGAATTATGAAAAATCCATCAGGCATGGGACATTCAATATTTTGCTTCCTTGCCTCCTCAATAACCGTCCTCACTGCCTGAATGGATTTCAGTCTTTGAAGATCATTGAAATCAGTGGAATGGTTGTCACAAACTGGACAGATTGCCAGCTTGCCATTTATGGCGTGTGCTGCCATAGTTGCTTTTGCCACGCCGGGATTGTCTTTTGTTTCAATGTCATTGTCGGCACAAAGGATGATTTCCCGTTCCGGGTATTTGCGTCTGGCCATCTGGGCCACAGCGGAAAGATTTCCCGCTGAAAATGCCGCCAGCACGGCATAGCCAGTGGCCAGACGCAGACTTGCGGCTGTGGCATAGCCTTCGGCAATCAGCAGTGTGCCGTCGGTTCTTCCGTCTTTTGCAGCTATGGGAAAATATCCGCCGCCAGTTCTGCCTCCTTTCAGAAAAAGCTTGTCTGTGCCATTCTCCAGTTTCTCCGGCAAAATGAATTGCAGACTCTGGATTTTTCCAGATTCACCTATAATGGGTACAATCAGGCGGTTATCCCTTGTATGTCGCAAACCTGTGGCCGGGACAGCTTTGGCCTTGATATAGGGATGTTCGCCATCGGCGGGACGGCTATGCTTCCAGACAAGAGCCGCCAGCCTTGCGGTTGTCTGCCAGCGTCGTTCCTGCTCGGCCTTTGTATCGGCTCGTGCTTTGGCTATCCTCTCCCGCAGTTCCTTGCGCTGCTGTGTCGTCCAGTCTTCTTCCTTTGCGGCTGTCCATGTGCCTTCATCGCCTGTTCGCCAGTTTTTCCACCAGATGGATGGCGGCTCATCCAGAAAAGCCTTGTATGCGCCATCCATTTTTCTTGGCTTATCCAGTGTGCCGCAGCGGTGCAGGAGGCCATCCGCTTGGATAGCCTCCACTGCGAGATTGGCGGAATAAAGGCATTCGGCAAAATTTTGCAGAATGTCGGAACTCATGGCATTATCCTTGCTTTACAGGATTGCCTTGAGTCGTGAATTGCTCACTGCCAGCATTTTCGATAAACGCCCTGATGTCCTCGGCGCGCCAGACGGTTGTGCGCGGGCCGATTTTGAGCGGCTTGGGATAGCGGCCAGTGGCGCAGCCTTTCCACCATGCGCTTTTGCTGATTGGGAAGAATTCAAGAATCTGATGAAGCCTGAGAAAACCTGTGGCGGGTATTTGCGTTGCCATAACCATTCCTCCGTTTAAAAATGGTTTACGGAGTGTTATAGCAGATATTTATTCAATTAATCCACATGGTTCAGTTTGTAACCAGCATGTCTGCAAATGCTTTCCAATGCGTATTGAGATATGCAATTACCTGAAAATAAAGACTTAAATTTACCCCCTGGCAACGGCCAAATGGACTTTTTACCAGGAAAAAATTTTAGGATGCATATTGACGTCATCCCCAAATATATAACAAAAATAGCAAGTTGCATTGATGGCAATGACTTTGAGCAACTTGAATTTAATTTAAAAAATATCGAATTTTAGGCATTTTGTAACCAAAAACTGTAACCAACCCCCTCCACAAATAATAATTTTACATAATATCAACTGCTTACAAAGGACCCTCTTGGCGGCCAGTTGGCCGTTGACCAGCTATTCAATTATATTACGGGCATTAGCTCCTCAGAACATAATAAAACAGGGCATCACAGTTTAACCGCAACACCCTGTTCCGAGAGCTGATTTTTTCAAGAATTGCTTTTTTATTTATTGCTCACTTTATCGCGCAGACCGTCCAAATAATCGCTCCATTCCTGCATCATTCTCCTGCGTTCAGGCAGATATTCCGCATAATTGTAAGCGGCGCGGACTTCATTCTTGTCGCCATGGGCAAGCTG
>CAJUMQ010000054.1 GCA_910587035.1 uncultured Desulfovibrio sp.
TCTGGTGTATATAACTATTATAAACGTATTACTCCTATAGAGGTTATGGTTGGGCAAAAATTTATGCTCTCCTATTTAGAATTTATTTCCACACCTGATATAACTAATAGATTTTATTATATTTTTAAGTCTGGATTGATTGCACAAGAAGATATAGATAACAATAATTTAAATTTTGACTACGATTTTAATGTCACAAATATGGAATCAAATCATAAAGATATACATTTTGATGAAGCAGCTATTAAAAAAGATATAAATTCGTCCGTAATATGTTATTTTCCTCCTAACAGATATGAAAAACCAATATGGTTAGGAAATAGTTATTTTAATATTAAAAAAGTTGAACACATATCACTAAGATATAAGGAAAATAACAAATATGACAAACCAATATCAATTGAAGATGTCAATGAACTTACACTTCAATGGCTACTAGATATTATCACTGATTCTCGTTGTGACGTGAAGGTTCAAGGAAATAATCTAGTTACAGAAAATACAAATATAGGACATCTTTATCTCTTGGGAAAAGCTAGGGAAAACGTTGAGAAAATCTTAAGTATTATTTTAGGTCGTGATATATATTTTGGATTAAATATTAGAAATTTAAATTCTTCTCGATTTAATATTATAGACAAAAGAACAAGTGGAACAATAATTCCATCTCTATCAGGTTTATCATGCGGACAAAGTGCTTTATTTAATATTTTTTCCACAATAATACGCTACGCAGATTATAATAATATTAATAATAGCATAGAATTAAGTAATATTTCTGGCATTGTTATTATCGATGAAATCGATCTTCATTTACATACGGAATTACAGAGAATAGTGTTGCCTAAGCTTATTAAACTTTTCCCGAAAGTACAGTTTATCATAACTACCCATTCACCACTATTCTTATTGGGTATGGATGAGTACATCGGATCAGATAATTACGATATTATAGAATGTCCTTCTGGAATTAGGATATCTTCAGAAAATTTTTCTGAATTTCAAAATGCATACCAACATTATTCAAATACTATTAAATACAGAAATGAAATATCTTCTGAGATTGCTAAATATAAAGATAAACCATTAATTATTACTGAAGGTTCAACTGATTGGAAACATTTAAAATCTGCATTAAGATGGTTATGTACAAATGAATCTACCAAAGATGAATATTTATCTTTAGATTTTGACTTTTTAGAATATGAACCAAAGATACATGGTGAAACTGATGATAAATTACGTTTAGAAATGGGTGACTCTCAACTTGCTGACTGTTGTAAAAGCGCCTCTCTTTTGCCACAAAGTCGAAAAATAATATTTATTGCAGACGCTGACAATAAAAAGATTAAAGATAAAATGTCTAATAATAATAGCTATAAAACATGGGGTAATAATGTTTATTCATTTGTCATTCCTGTACCATCACATCGTTCTGAAACTCCTGATGTTTGTATAGAACATTACTATAGAGATGATGAGATAAAAACATTAAAAACAATATTTAATATCGACAGAAGGCTGTTCTTGGGTAATGAATTTGATTCAAGTGGATTATCACTGGATAGAGAACTATTATGCCATAGAAAAGATTTATGTGGTAATTTAAGTATTGCTATTATAGATGGATCTTCTGGAGCAGAAGTGATAGAAATTCATGATGCAAATAAAAATAACTTGGCTTTGCCAAAATCAGCTTTTGCTAATGCCATACTATTTGGAGAAGATAAGTTTAATAATTTTGATTTTTCTGAATTTAAGCAGATTTTTGATATAATAAAAGAAGTTTTATCACTCCCTTAAGAATAAATTGAACTATAAAAATAAAGATGATTGCTGGGATAAAAACCACTTTTTATACTCTTCTCCAGTCAACACAGTATCATACAGCCCCACATTTTCATGCACATGTACCGATTCAATTCCGGCATAGCCCAAGCTGGAATCTTCATACCGTTTGAATTTATAAACTGCGTCATTCATCAGTGCAGCATTGAATAAATCAAGACTACACAACAAATCAAAATCCGCTACATCCAAACCGGTTACTTTTTTGAAAAGCCGTGGCTCCAGTTGAGTTATGACGTCTTTCAGGCTATATTCCCTGTAATCGCTCAGGTACATGAATATCGGTATGCGGGTGGCGAATTTTATCAGTTTTTCCTGAATTTCCTTGCGTTTGGACTTGAATTCCTTTTCTTCCTCGGTAAGCTGCTTTTTCTCTTTCTTGTCCAGATTGTCAGCGTTTTTTCGGGCCTTTTTGACGGCCTCGGATTTATTGATGATAAATTCAATATCCGAATTCAAGCTGCGAAATCCTTCAATTTTCATCAGAGCGGCCATTGCCTCCGGGTTGTCCATCAGCCTCTTAAGAGTGGCGTTATCCACATTTACCAGCAGTGCGGATTCCCAGCGTCTGGCCAAGAGCGTTGCTGATGTTCCGGCAAGGGCAAAGTCCAGAATTTCCTTAGCGTCAATCTGGCGCATGGTGGAGCCGTCATAAGCGATTACTGGCAGAAAATTCACGAACTCGTCAACTTTTTTCTCGGGGTTGTTCTCGGTTATGTTCAGGCGGCAGGAATAGTCGGCAATCTGCTTTAAGGCCCGCTCGGGAGCGAAGTCAAAAACGTAGCAGTTTTCCTTGAGAATTTCCTTTTTGTTGCCGTCAATGGTGATTTCCCAAGGGCTTTGCACCCTGAAAGCCGTCTGGAAATATGTTTCCGGCGATTGCAAGTTGCGGAGCATGAAAACTCCAGTCCATGGTTTTACGGTCACGCCGGTTGTCAGCTTACCGCATGTAAGAGTAATTGTACGGCTGGCAAGCGGATCCTCCATTGATTTCAGCACAGGCCTAAGCGCGTCCAGACCAATTCCGGCTTTTGTGCCGGCGCAGACATTGATTTTATAGTCGTGATAAAAACGGTTCTGCTTTTGTTTTAAAAGATTGCCCATTGCCTCGCAAGCAGCCACGTTTGGCAAAAACCAAAGGGTATGCGACAAGACTTGCAAAAGCCGCGTATCCGCAAATGGCATGGCGGGCTTGCCTTTGCCAAGTTTCAAATCCTCCTTGGTAGTCGGCATGTATGCGCCGCGAATTAGATCCAGCCATTTCTGGACTTCATTCTCATGCGCGAATTTGGCCTCTTTCCCCTTGCCGGTGGCAGAGAAAAACTCATTCAGGTCAAACTCGTTGAATTCGCCTTCCTCGGCAATGGAGCGTATTTGATCCGGCAGCTTGTAGGTCAACAGCACAAGGCGCGGCAATGCGGCATATGGATTGTCTTGCCCATTCCACTCCGCCTTTGCCTTCTGCTCGTCCGAGTATGTCCAGTTGTAAATCTGCTCCTCTATGAATTCGCCGGAATTGAGAGCGCGGAATGGCGTTCCTGAGAGATAAAGATAGCGGTCGGCGGTAATAGGCAGCCAGGATTCATTCAGGGCATTGCCAGGGTCAAATTTTTCCGGCTCCGCCGCTTCCTCGTCATCCATCTCAAACAGCTTTTTAGCGCTGTCCTTCCATGCGCCAAAGTGGTATTCGTCAAAAACCACCAAATCCCAATTGGATGTATGCACCCATTCATTTTTGGGTTTTATGCCGCCAGTTTCTTTGTTGACGCCCAAAAAGTCCTGAAAGGAGCCAAAGCAGACAATGGGTTTTTCCTTGTCCGCCAGTTCAAACTGCCTGTCCAGTTCGGGCTTGTCCGCATCTCCTGATATGAATTGCCAGCCTTCAAAGTCAATATGGCGGTTAAGATCATCGCGCCATGCCGATTGCACGGCAGGCTTGAATGTCAGAATAAGCACACGTTTCAGGCCCATTTGTCTGGCAAGCTGGTATGTAGCGAATGTCTTGCCAAAGCGCATTTTGGCATTCCAGAGAAATTTTGGCGTCTGGTTTGGCTCATCAAGGCAGGATTCAAAATATTTTTTCGTCTTGGCTACAGCCGCCGCCTGTTCCGGGCGCATGGCAAAGTTCTGGTCGCGGTTTTCCTCATTTTCAATGTTATATCGCACGGCAAGCCAAGCCGCTTTTACATCCTCCACGCCACAGCGAAACCATTCTCCATCTAGATTTTGGATACCATTGCGCCGCAGTTTCCTGTGAACAGCATGGTCGGTAAATGTGCCGCCATCCTCATACATGGCGGATTCCTGAAAAACGATTTTATATGGCGGCTTGCTATCTGGAGTCTTTGTGGGATAATGTTCGGCCATGCGCTCAGCTACAGTCCGGGCGGTAAAACCGACTTTAAGCATCCCTGGATAATGCGGATCCGCATAGGCATAAATGAGCGGCTGGCTTTTGGTCTTGCCAGTAGTGAATTTGTCAAGCTGGTCAGGCATTTTCTGCCTCGTTATCAACTTCTAGTGATATATCCATTGGCTTTATCATGGATTCAATAAAATCTATTTCATCTTGGGTGAGATTATATTTTGCATAGAGTTCAGCATCTGTCCAAGGCTTTGAGAAATCTTGTATTGGTACAAATTGGAATCTTTCTTTTGTAATATTTATTGAGCTTAAAGTTTGTAAGAGTAAAAATCTTACAAACTTTGTAGAAATATAGGTTAAGCAATTTTTTGCTTCATTTTTGGATGCAAAACTTCCTGCAATAAAATATGAAAATGTACAGACCGCATTTGGTTCAAGCAAATCTAAAGTTGCAATTACTTTTCGTTTTCCTTCTCTATCTGCAGTTGCAGCCCCAGCAGAAGTTGCTTTTCCAATTATAACTTTCCACTTGTCTACATAATTTATTCCACTTTTTACTTTCGCTTTTTTTATATAACTATATCCTGCACTTGAAAGTAATTTAAGACAATTTTTTTCAAAAATTTTTATTCCTCTTTCAGCAGTACCCAACCCAAATACG
Organism: uncultured Desulfovibrio sp.; assembly: GCA_910587035.1. Classification (GTDB taxonomy): domain Bacteria; phylum Desulfobacterota; class Desulfovibrionia; order Desulfovibrionales; family Desulfovibrionaceae; genus Desulfovibrio. Next base: position 4,875 of record CAJUMQ010000054.1, read on the forward strand.
CCTAAAGATGACATTATTGATGAAATTGATATATGATTTTGCTTTAATACTTTATTAACGATTGATATTGAATTATTATTTCTTACAAATATATCATGTTCATTTAATAGTCTATTGGATGTTGTAGCTGTATCTCTATCAATAAATGTATATTCACAGATATTTGATGTATATCCTCGATCCCAAAGAAAATAATTTACACCACCTGCTATATCAACTCCTGGAAAGCATAACGTTGATAAAGAATAATCAACGATTTTTTTTAAATGTTTATCATTTAACATTTCATCTCGAAAATTGTCTAGTCCCATTCCACCAGCGAACCATCTCGATGGCGTAATCATAACCAAAAATTGGGGCATTAATTTTTTTGCTGTATTAACAAACTTTTGATAAATTGGTTTTGCTTGTTTCCCAGCACCTTCTGTGTCAAGTTGATACGGCGGATTCCCAATAATCACATCAAATTTCATATTTCCGAAAATCTCCTGGGGATTATCCGTGTGGATAAATTCATAGGCATGGGTTTCCAATCCTTCCCCGCGCTCATACTGGCTTTGGGACGCGCCACAAAATATGCACTTGCCGTTTTTGTCGAATGTGTGCTGGATAGCTTTGAAGCGGATGTTGCCGTCAATATTGGAAAATTTGCTTATGGAATACGGTGAAGTGGCGTATTTAGCGCAGTAAAGCGTTCTGCGGGATAGGAGTGAAGTCAGCTCGGTTATGGCAATGCCATAGACCTGATTATGCAGGATATGATCAAGGCGCTTTTGCTGGTCAGGAATTTTCTTTTCAAGACCTTTCATCAGGCGTTTGGTGATTTCCCGCAGAAAAACGCCAGACTTACAGACAGGATCAAGAAATTTCATATCAGGATTTTTGAACAATTCCTGTGGCAGCATATCCAGCATGGCATTTGCTACATTTGGCGGCGTAAATACCTCGTCATTGGAAAGGTTTGCCAGACAGGAAAGGACATCGGGATTGTGGCTTATGGGCGGCAGGAGAGAAATATTTTCAGGATCGGCCATCTTCGCATAGCCTCCTGTAATCT
>CAJUMQ010000055.1 GCA_910587035.1 uncultured Desulfovibrio sp.
CCTTCCATTCATTTGTTAGCATGGGGTTAATCGCCATATTTTTTTGTGTCCTTTGCCCCTAGTGTCTCGTCAGTCTTGAAAAGTCGATAAATGGACTTATTTTCTCCCTGTAAAGGGAGAGAAAATGCCTAAAATTTTATACAGGGTAACACTTACACAAGATGAACGGGCCGAACTCGAAAAAATATCGAAGACTGGCAACCATAACAGCCAAAAAGTCCTTAATGCCTTAATTTTATTGGGCGTAGATGAGGGAGAATTTCAAGAATCAAAAAAGACAACAGCATACCTTGCTGAAACTCTACAGATAAGCACACGAAAAGTGGACAGGGTGAAACGGAGATTTGTTGAACATGGCATTGATGTAGCGCTTAATAAACGTAAGGCGGATCGCCAACGATTTAGAAAATTGGATGGTGATGCTGAAGCCCGTTTAATCGCCCTCTCATGCAGCGCTCCCCCAGAAGGCTATGCACGTTGGACTCTACGGTTACTCGCGGATAAACTTGTTGAATTGGACTATGTGGATTCAATTTCATATGAAACCGTGCGCCAAGCATTAAAAAAAACGAATTAAAACCCTGGCAAAAGAAGCAATGGGTTATTCCATCTGAACGGGATGGAGATTTTGTTGCTCAAATGGAGATGGTGCTTGATGTCTATAAACGTTCATATGATCCGCTTCGTCCTGTCGTATGTATGGATGAATCACCAAGACAGTTAATATGGAACACAAGGGAAATATTGCCTATAAAACCTGGCAGACCAGCGCGAGAAGATTATGAATATGAGTGTTGTGGGGTATGTAATATTTTCATGGCATTAGAGCCACTTGCAGGAAAACGATTTGTCAAGGTTACAGAACGAAGAACAAAGCAAGACTGGGCGATATTTCTTGAAGACATTGCATCGCTCTATACTCATACGGAAAAAATCACGTTGGTGATGGATAATTTGAATATCCATTCGACTGGCTCGCTATATGAAACGTTTATGCCTGCAAAAGCACGAAAGCTTTCGGAAAGAATTGAATTTATCTTTACGCCAAAGCATGGTAGCTGGCTCAATATGGCAGAAATAGAACTCAATGTACTTGTCAAACAATGTCTTTCACGTCGTATGGAAAGCGTGGAAGAGATGAAGAAAGCAGTCAATTGTTGGCAGGCCTCAAGAAATACCTTGGGAGCTAAAATTGATTGGCAATTTACGACTGAACAGGCGAGGATAAAGTTAAAACGTCTTTATCCGACATTTATAGAATGACACAACACTAGGTTGTGAATTTCTAGAAGATTCTGCAATGATGACAAAAAAATTCTTCGATCTGACAAAAAAATTATATTTTCTGATCCCATAATTTACATACTGTTAAATACTCATTATGCGATGTATATGCCATTGCCCCTTGAAGAACTTCGTCCATTGGCTTTTCTTGTCGGGGAAAATTTAGACTCAATTGAATAAAAGAGGGTTAGCGAGGGTGCTAGTTCGGGGTGCGTCTAGATGTATTTCGACGCATCTGGATGCCCTTCAACTTATTGAAATCATAGATTTGCAATATTTTGCATGTGCCCGGAAATGCCGCCGACGTGGGCTTGGTCAAAAGATGTTTATTAGAAAGGCAAAATGCAAAAAGGCAATTTTGCCCTTTACACGGGGTCACATAAGATTGCTATAGAATTCAACTATATTAAGGGAAGAGTATGAATGAAACAATTAAAATCGCCATAAACAAAGGAAATCTTATTCTCTTCCTCGGCGCCGGGGCGGCTTGCACTTCCCAAAATCAACATGGTGAGCCTCTGCTATTGAGCAGCGATCTGGCGAAAGATATGAGTGAGAATGAAAGATTTAATATTCCCTATGAGGGGGAAGCCTTGGATATTGTATATGCTTCAATTAAGAAAGAATTTCATGATGAGATTAATGAGTATCTTGAAGACAAATTCAGATATTGCAAGCCCTCTTCAGCATACAAGCATATCGCATCATTCGCTTGGAAGCGCATTTATACCACTAATATTGACGATGCCTTTGATGTGGCCCTTAAACTACATAGTCCGCAGAATGTCAATATTTGTGGTATGCGCTCGCGTTATAGGAGTTGCAGTGTAAACTTCAGCCGCTTGGACTTCGTGAAGCTGCATGGCTCGGTAGACCGTCTTGAGGATGGTGTGATATTCTCTCCTGAGCAATATGCCCATTTATCATCGGAACCACATTATTGGTATGTTACTTTGCCCCAAATCTACACAGAATCCATGTTTCTTTTTATTGGCACAACTTTAAAAGAGCCCGCATTTGCTAAGGTTTTGGCACATTATAAAGCTGAATTTGGTCGCTCTTCCAGAAAACAATATTTACTTGTTCCATCTATATCGCGTCATCAAAGAAATACTCTTGCCGATCAATATAATATTGAGTGCATAGACGGCACGATAGAAGATTTTTCAGCATGGCTACAACGTGAATTTCCTACTGGAAATTCTCCTGAGAATCTATACAGGGCCAATAATCCTTACCTATCAGATACTATCATCAAAAAAGAGGTAAAGCTGCCAGCTGAATCTCTGTCGGTTTTGAACGCGGTCATTCCATTGGGGAGGGCTTTTTTCGCAAGTATTCAGGATATTTCCCAAGAAGCAGGAGAAAAGAGGTTCTACACAGGTATGAAACCCACATGGGAAGATATCAAATCTGACATTCCAGCAAAATTGAAGATTTTTGACGATTTCTACAATTTTGTCATTAATAATATCTCAAACAGTTCGTCTTCAATTACTGTGCTAACAGGTCCAGCTGGATCGGGCAAAACTACTACTCTTATGCGAACGGCCTATGCTCTCAGTATGGAAAGCCAAAAGCCTATTTTTTGGTATAATGAGGGAGCAGAATTGTCCAGTCTAATCAGAGAGCTGAATAAGCTTTATGATGAATATATTTTATTTATTCATAGAATATCTGATTATATAGATCCATTAAAAATACTGTTCCATGAAAATGCTCTAACCAAATGCCATATTGTGGGGGTAGAAAGAGCAAATATTTGGAGAAAAAAATGTGAGGCCATTTTACTTGCCAAAGTCATGCGGATAAGCCGGCTTGCGAAAGAAGATATACAACATATCCTGACAAAATTGCAAAAGTATGGTCGCTGGATTCGGCTAGGAACAATGAGCGAGGCGGAGAGAATTAACGAATTTATAGTGCGCGCAGACAAACAACTACTCATCGCTCTACTTGAGGCCACTAGTGGAAAAGGTTTCGAGGAAATAATAGAAGATGATTACGAGAGGCTGGAATCACCGGCTGAGAAGCTTTTGGTAAATATAACTGGTTTATACACACTTCATGATAAAAAAATACGCAAAAGTCAAGCTCTGTCTGCTCTGAAAAAAGCGTATCCTTCTTGCTTCCCTCCATCCCTCCTGAAGGGGCTTGAAGGCATTATTTACGAAGAGCATGATCGTCTTTTTGTCCGGCATCCGGTGTATGTTGAGCATTTATATGACAATGCGGCGAAGGGCGCTCCTGTCGCGGATGCGGTACGTGCAGTTATAGAATCCTTTTCAGCCTATGCTCTTCCCTATGCGCGTTCCCTGCCAAAAGGTGATTATGCTGTTTTTAAAGCTATAATCAATCATCGCTTTTTACGACATCGCATTGGGGATTTTGCTGAAATCGAATCGCTTTTCCAGTCTATCGGTAAACAGCTAGAAGCAGACGGGCATTACTGGTTGCAGTATGGGCTTGTGTTACATGCTTATGGTAAGTATGAAGATGCCCAAGATAAACTCGATGCATCCATACAAGTTTATGATCAACCTTATGCACGGCATGCGTATGGCAGAGTATTACTAAAGCTTGCGATGACTACGGAAAACACGATAAAAGCGGATAAATATTTCATTGAAGGCAAAGGAATACTAAAACTTCTTGATGATGATCCGAATTCTCGTGATGATTTTTATCCAATTATATCCTTGGGGGATGGTGACACAAGATATGTAGCAAAAACAAGAGGAGTGGAAGAAGCTCGGGAAACTGCCAGAAAATATGCCAATGAGATAGAACGAAGAAAAAAGAGGCAGCCGACGAACAAATATTTAACCAACGCGTGGTTGTATTTGACTACTTACGCAACTACGGGAGAATGGCATCCCCAAGGTGGATTTCTGGAAAGAGACTGGTTGCCTTAATACTCCCAAAAACAGTATGAATACTATAGAGGCTATCTCATAATTAAAAGGGCTAAATTTTAGGTTTTGTCTGGACAAGTGGCTTCCATCTGATTTTATATGGGGGCATGAGACTTACCGACAAACAATGGGAACTGATAGAGCCATTATTGCCAGATACACCAAAAGGTCCACGCGGTCAGGGCCGTCCACCTGTCCATTCACAGCGTGAGATCCTTGAAGGCATCTTGTGGAAATTGCGTAGCGGGGCATGTTGGGCCCTTTTGCCAGATTGTTATCCACCTTATCAAACCTGTCACAGGTGGCTTCAGTATTGGAGAAAAACCGGCACATTTGAAAAAATACTCTTCACTCTTGCAAACATGGCACTGGAACAAGGGAAACTGGGCATGGAAGAAGGATTCATAGACGCGACCTTCGCGCCAGCAAAAAAAGGGGGGCATGCGTAGGCAAGACCAAAAAAGGCAAAGGTACAAAAATTATGGCCATAGTGGAAGAGCATGGTTATCCAGTTGCCCTGCATATTGAGAGCCTTCCCCTGGTGAGGTGAAACTTGTTGGAGCAACAGTGGAAGCCAGGATTATAGCTACGCTGCCAAAGCGCATAATCGGAGACAAGGCATACGACAGTGATGGGCTGGATAGAGAGCTAAAAGAGAAGCACCAGATTGATATGATAGCGCCCAACCGCAGGAAGAGGGGTAAAACCCAGGACGGCAGGCAACTGCGCAGGTACAAGCGCCGCTGGAAAGTGGAAAGATTCTTTTCATGGTTGCAAAGCTATCGACATATTTGTGTCCGCTACGATTACTATGCAGGAAATTATCTTTCTATGGTTCAGCTTGCTTGTATTATGATGTATCTAAATTTGATTTTGAGATGACCTCTAGGATTAAAATCAAACATGTAAAGTACGAATACATGCAAGGAAAAATCATTTACTGGCTTTTATGAAGCAAAGATTGGGATGGTGTTAACTAATAAATGATTTTTAGGATATCTGTCCGCATGAAATGCTAGTTTGGGGTTTGACCTTTATTACTTTGATAAAACCCTCAAGATTGTTGGTAGCTTTATCATATTAAAAGACGATATATGAGTGTTGAGCAATTCCAAAAGTTTGATGGAGAGGGTTAGCGAGGGGGTTAGTTCGGGGTGCGGCTGGATGTATTTTGGCGTATCAGGATGTACTTCAAGTTATTGAAATCATTGAAGCTCAATATTGAAAATGTGCCCTTTCACGCCGTCAACAGGGGTTCAAATCCCCTTGAGGACGCCAAATTTGGGTATAATAGAGAATGCCAAGGTGTAAAAAGCCTTGGCATTC
>CAJUMQ010000056.1 GCA_910587035.1 uncultured Desulfovibrio sp.
AATTTTTCCATAACAAAAATAATTTTTATAATTATTAATTCTTGTCAAGTAGAAATTTATGATACATGGTAATGGTATTTATGTGCAAATAGATATATATGGACATTCCCAAATATTTCCCTAAACGGTTAATTATTAACCACGTGATATGCTTACGGAATACCATAAAAAGGAGATTCCTATATGGCATATCCAACCAAAAACAATAAATTTTCGAGTACTTCCCGCCAAAACAGGCAAGTTGAGAATGGCCCAATCCCCACTCTGGATGCTTTTATTTCGCAAATTTACCTGCCATACGTCAAGACCCGCAAAAGAAGCTGGCAGGTTGACGAAAGGCTTTCTCGCAAGCATCTATCTGGCCCTTTTGGAGCGCGTCAACTTGACCAGATAAGCCGCGCTGAAGTTGAGGATTGGCTTAACAGTCTGTTGGAAGCGGGTTTTGCCCCTGCAACTTGCAATCGTGTTTTGGCGGTATTCAAGACCATTTGCAGCTTTGCTGAAATTCGCGGATATTTGCCGCAAGGCCAATCGCCATGCAATGGTGTAAGCTCATTCAAAACACCATATCAAAAAGAGCGGTATCTTTCCCAAGCCGAAGCTGTAAGGCTCATGGCCGCTCTGGAGAGGGATGGAACGTTGTCCGCAAGGGCTATCCAGCTTTTATTACTCACTGGCGCGAGAAAAAATGAAATTCTCAAGGCTCGTTGGGAATATGTGAATTTGGAGCAAAGGCTTATCACAGTTCCCCTGTCCAAATCAGGCAAGCCAAGATATATTGTGTTGTCCGAGGCGGCAATAGCCATAGTTCGCAAAATTCCCCGCATTGCCGGTTCGCCCTGGCTTTTTGCCGGTCATATCCCCGGCAAGCCATTGGCGGACTTATTCGATTATTGGGAAAAATTGCGCGGAGAGCTTGGTTTGCAGGATGTCCGCATCCATGACTTGCGTCACACATTCGCCAGTTTTCTTGTTAATTCCGGCCATTCCCTGTACGAAGTGCAAAAAATGCTTGGACACGGCGATCCCCGCACCACCATGCGCTATGCCCATCTGGGGCAAGATTCGCTTGTGGCGGCTGCCGAAAAAGTGAGTGGATTTTATGCTCGTCCAGGCAATACAGGCAAATCCGCAAGATAAAATTCGGCTGCAAATTCAGAAAAAATAGCACATTCGCATTTGGGTGTATTCAGCTACAGTTGGACAATCTTGAGTATGATAGGACACACCCAAATGCTCCCCTTGTCAGATACACTGACGGCAGGCGCTAGATGTTTATACCTTTGCGGGCCAAATTTGACAATAATTGGGACTAAAACAAATTTTAGATGATTAAAAAATCCATGCCCTTACAGGGCAAGGTTATAGCTATTCAACTGGATGGGCATATAGCCTTAACAGTGTATCTGACAGCGGCGACTCTCCAAATTGCGAGCCGCCATGACTTTCCAGCAAGTTCTCCAGAAGTATCGGGAATTTTCATTTTCGGAACGCGACAAAGGCGGCAGGTTTGAGCGTCTGATGCAAGCATTTTTGCAGACTGTGCCCTGGTATGCGGGCAAATTCAGGCATGTTTGGCTCTGGAAGGAATTTCCCTGCAAAAGTCATATTGGCGGCAAGGATACCGGTATTGACCTTGTGGCTCAGACTGTGGATGGCGATTATTGGGCCATCCAGTGCAAATGCTATGATGAAAAGGCTGCCATCAACAAGCCAGCCGTGGACAGTTTTCTTGCCACATCCAGCAAGCAATTTGTAAACGACAAGGGGGAAACAGATTCCTTTGCCCAAAGGCTCTGGATTTCCACCACCAACAGATGGGGAAGTGAGGCTGAACATGCCATTGCCAATCAAGATCCGCCAGTGACCCGCATTGGCTTGACGCAGTTGAATGAAGCTCCAGTAGATTGGGAAGCGCTTGAAAAAGGCGTACATGGCGCAAAAGCCCTGCAAGCTAAAAAATCCCCAATGCCCCATCAGGACAAGGCCATCGAAGAATTCCATCAGCATTTCAAAACAGACGAGCGCGGCAAGCTCATTATGGCTTGCGGCACTGGCAAGACATTTACTTCCCTGAAAATTGCTGAGAAGGAAACCGGCGGCAATGGTCTTGTGCTTTTCCTTGCCCCGTCAATCGCCCTTATCGGCCAGACCTTGCGTGAATGGACAGCGCAGGCGGATAAACCCATATTCCCTATTTGCATATGCTCCGACCCGGAAGTCAGCAAAAGCAAGAGCAATGACGATGATATTGACGGTTCTAGAGTAGTTGACCTTGCGTTTCCCGCTTCAACTAAAGTGCCAGAAATATTGCGCCAGTTGCGCCTTGCCGAGAAATACCACAGCAATGGTCTAACCGTTGTTTTTTCCACATATCAATCCATAGATGTAATCTCCAAAGCGCAAAAGAAGTTTGGCCACGAATTTGACCTGATTATTTGCGATGAAGCCCACCGCACTACTGGCGTGACCTTGAAAGGCGAAGATGAGTCGGCCTTTGTTAAAGTTCATGACAATAAATTCATCAAGGCCAAAAGACGTGTTTATATGACCGCCACACCAAGACTGTACCATCCAAATGCCAAAGACAAGGCTGAAAAGAATGATGCAGTTGTATGTTCAATGGATGACCCCGCTTTATATGGCAAGGAGGTTTACAGGCTGGGTTTTGGCGAAGCTGTGGATAAAAGCCTGTTATCCGACTACAAGGTACTGGTCTTGACTTTGGGACAATCCGATATTCCAGAAGATATGCAAATCGCTGTGGCCGACAAGGACAGGCTGATAAGCATGGACGATGCCAGTAAACTTGTCGGCTGCATAAATGCCCTTTCCAAAAGGATGCTCATAGACCAGGGCAATTTGAAAATTACAGATCCGGAGCCAATGCGCAAGGCGGTCGCTTTTTGCCAGAGCATCAAAAAATCTAAAATCATCAAGGAAGTATTTAACGACTTCAAAGACCAGTATTATGATAGCCTTCCCCTATCCGAACGGGAGGATGTAGTCCGCATTCAGTCAAAACACATAGATGGCACAATGGGCGCGAGCATAAGAAGCGACCTGATTAATTGGCTCAATAGTTCGCCATCCGAGGGAAATGAGTGCCGGATATTGAACAATGTCCGCTGTCTGTCAGAAGGCGTGGACGTGCCATCTCTGGACGCCGTGTTATTCCTGTCGGCCCGAGATTCCCATATTGATGTGGTGCAATCCGTTGGCCGGGTAATGAGGAAAGCGCCCAATAAAAAATTTGGTTATATCATTATCCCCGTTCTTATTCCAGAGAATGAAACTCCTGACGAAATACTGAAAGATGATGACCGTTTCAAAGTGGTCTGGAATGTGCTGACAGCCTTACGCGCCCATGATGATCGCTTTGATGCCACAATCAAGAAAATTGAGCTGAACAGGCACAAGCCCACTGGCGGCGGCTCACTTATTCCCGGCAGAATACCCCGCAAGAAAAAAGGAAATGGAACGGACACCACAGGGGGAGGGACAAAACCAGACCCAATCTTGTTTCCTTTTACCCAAATCAAATCCCTGCAAAATGCCATTTATGCCCGTATGGTGCAAAAAGTCGGCAACAAGCGCTATTGGGAACAATGGGCTTCAAATGTAGCCGAAATTGCCCAGGGTTACATGGAGCGCATAAACCGCCTGATAACCAAGCCCGGCCCGCACAAGGAAGCATTTGACAAATTTCTGCATGACTTGCAAAAAAATATCAATCCGGCAGTTACATCAGGTGAAGTGGTAGAAATGCTGGCACAGCACTATATCACCAAACCTGTATTTGAAGCACTGTTTGAAAATTACTCATTCGTCAAGGAAAATCCTATTTCCCAGGCATTGCAGGAAATGCTAAATCTTCTGGAAGAACAGGCTCTTGAGAAAGATACCATAACCCTGAGCAGATTTTACGATTCCGTTAAGAGAAGCGTTTCAAACATCGATAATGCGCCAGCCCGACAAAAAATCATAACTGAGCTTTACGACAAATTTTTCCGTATAGCATTCCCACTTACAGTTGAACGTCTTGGTATAGTTTACACCCCAGTGGAGATTGTGGATTACATCAATAATTCAGTGGCGGATATTCTCAAAAATACATTCGGTCATTCAATATCAGATGAAGAAATCAATATTCTTGACCCCTTTACAGGCACAGGCACATTTATCGCTCGGTTGATTGAAAGCGGGTTAATCGATAAAAAAGACCTTGAAAGAAAATATGAAAATGAGCTTTTTGCAAATGAAATAATTTTACTTGCTTATTATATTGCGTCAATAAATATTGAAAACGCCTACCACACGGCAATGGGCGAGGAAATACCTTATAAGCCTTTTAATGGTATCTGCTTGACTGATACCTTCCAGCTTGGTGAGAAGGAAGAACAAGGTAATTTGCTAACTCCGCTTCTGAAGAAAAATTCTGAGCGTGTGGAGCGCGAGCAAAAGAAGCGCATACAAATAATCGTAGGTAATCCACCTTATTCCATTGGACAGCGCTCCGCTAATGACAATGCACAAAATCAAAAATATCCATCCTTAGAAATACGAATTAGTGAGACTTATGCGCAAAAATCATCTTCTAATAATAAAAAAGCTCTTTATGATTCATATATTAAAGCGTTTCGCTGGGCTTCTGATAGAATAGATAGAAAATTAGGAGGAATTATTGCATTTGTCTGCAATGCTGGTTGGCTTGAAGGTAATGCGACAGATGGATTTAGGAAATATCTTGTAGATGAGTTTAGTACAATATTTATATATAATTTAAGAGGTAATTGCCGCACATCAGGAGAACAAAGAAAAAAAGAAAAAGGAAATGTTTTTGGCCTTGGAAGTAGGACACCAATCTGTATAACTATTTTGGTTAAAAATCCAGTGCAACTTGATAAGGCTACAATCTATTATCATGATATTGGAGACT
>CAJUMQ010000057.1 GCA_910587035.1 uncultured Desulfovibrio sp.
GCTCAGGGAGCAGAGGGCGCGGGCCCAGCAGCAGGCCGCGCAGCAGGCTCAGGAACAGCAGGCGGCGGAACAGGCTGTCAACATGACAACAGCGGCAAAAAATCTTGGACAAACGCCGGTGGGAGCTGATGGGCAGTCCCTCATGGACTCCCTGCTTGGCGGTTTGGGGGCGGTATGACTGAGCATGACTGGATTGGCTATGAAAATGAGCAAGATGCCGAGACGTCCAGAGCTCTCCATGAGGAAAAACTGCTCAATGGGGTGAAAGAATCCCTGAAAAGTCCGGATGGCCGCTACTTCCTGCGCTGGCTGGTGGATTCCTCCGGCCTGTTGAGCGCCAGCTATCCGCAGGAGCATGCCCTTGCAGCCTATAGGGAGGTGCAAAGGTCTGTGGGCGCTGCCGTGTTTGCCCTGCTGGTGAAAGCCGGCGCCACAAATATTCTTGAATAATGGAGGGAATTATGCCGGAAGATGTCGGTTCCATTGCTGAGGAAACCATTGAAAACCAGACTGAATCAATCGCGGACACGGAACCTGCAGCCCAGGAGCAGCCGGAAGCAGGCGCGGAGGGTGATGGACAAAAGGCTGGCGAGAGTAATGAACCGGAACAGAAGCCTGCTGATGACTGGACACTGGAGGCGCCAGAGGACTTTCCCCTGCCTGAGGACAATCTGAAAAGTTTCAGTGAAGCCGCCAAAAAGCTGGGCCTTACCCGTGAACAGGCTGCCGGAATGCTCAACTGGCACAGGGAGTTTCACAACGCAGTCACAGGCGAGGCGCAACAGGCCTGGGACACCATCCTGTCGCAATGGGAAAAGGAGATCGCGCAGGACAGGGAATTTGGGGGCGCCAACCTGAAAGCAACCGTGGCGGATGCCCGCAAGGCGCTGAAATATCTTGATCCAGACGGGTCCCTGCGGGGCATGCTCAAGGAAACAGGCTATGACCGCAACCCGGCAGTCATTCGCGTTGTGACCAGGGCTGGCCGCGCATTGGCCGAGCATGACTTCATTGCCCAGAATGGCGAAGGCAAGGCGGCAGGCGTTCCGCTCCATGAAAGAATGTACCCCAACATGTAAAAATATCAGGGAGTAAAAAATGGCTTATGAAAAAGGCCTGGTGGCCACACTTGCGGAACTGGAAGACTTCTACAGGGGCAAACATGCTGGCGATGTCATAGAGCTGATGAACCAGACCAATGACATTCTGTCCGATGTGCAATGGAGTGAATCCAATCACTCCGACGGCCACTTGACGCGCATTCGCACAGGGCTGCCAGAGGTGTACTGGCGGCGTCTCTATCGTGGCACTCCGCCCTCCAAGTCGCAGTGGTCCCAGGTCAAAGAGGCCTGCGGCATGCTGGAGGCTCGCGTGGAGCTGGATGTGGCTGAAATCGAGCTGTATGGCGACAGGGCAAAGGCATTTCGGCTTTCTGAAGCCCAGGCATTTACCGAGGCCATGCGCCAGAAAGTGGCACAGACACTGTTTTATGGTGACAGCAATGTGCGCCCTGACGAGTTCAACGGACTTTGCATGCGCTATCCCGCCCAAAATAGCCCGCATGTGCTTAATGCCGGAGGCACGGGCAACAAATGCACTTCCGCATGGCTTATCTGCTGGGGCGCCAACACGGTGCATGGCATTTATCCAAAAGGCAGCACTGCCGGCCTGCAAAGCGAAGACAAGGGGGAACAGCCAACAACCGATGATGAAGGCCGCAAATTCCAGGCTGTGGTTGACATATATAAATGGAAATGCGGCCTTGCGGTACGCGACTGGCGGGCTGTGGTTCGTATCGCCAATATTGACACCACAAAACTGATGGCACGCAAGGGTGACAAGGATTTCATTGATCTCCAGGCGCTGACCATTCAGGCCAAGAACATGATGCCGGAAAACATGCGCAGCAAGGCGATCTGGTATTGCAATCAGGATCTGCTGACCGCTCTTGAGCTCCAGTCCTCTGATGCCGGCAATATCCATCTCACATATGGCGAAGCATTCGCATCCAAATCGGTGCCAAGTCTCCATGGGAGACCCATTCGCCAGTGCGATGTGATTCTCTCCACTGAAAAAGCCATATAAGGAGTATCCACCCATGCTTATAGATTCCAACAATGTTTCCATTGACTGCAAGCCGGTAACCACAAGCGCTGTGGAGGGCGAGGCCATTCCCCTGACCTCCCTGCTCCGGCCTGGACGGGAAGAGCCTGTCTGCGTCTATATCAGGGCAACAGAGGCGCTGTGCGGTGGGGAATCACTGAAAATCACCATTTCCCAGTCCGATACGCAGGCCGGAGAATTTGCGGAGGTGGCAAGCGCCAGCATTCCGGCGGCTGAGCTGGTGCCCGGCAACATTCTTGGCTGGCGCTGGCTGCCGCCATCGGTGACCAGGCCGTGGATAAAGATCACGGCAACCCCGGCTGGAGAGTTCACCTCGGGGAGTATCTTCGCGGCGGTGGTGCGCGAGGATCCCATTGAGTACGAGGATGGCATGTACATCGATAAAGGCATTCTCCAGTGCTGATATGACTGGCAAGGTAGAGATCTGCAACATGGCGCTGGGCTTCATCGGCACCCGCGCCATGGCAAGTTATGACGAGCGGACACCTGAGGCCGCGCAGTGCCGTCTGTACTGGGACAGGGCCAGACGGTCGGCGCTGCGCGATTTCCCATACCCGTTCAGTAAAAAGCTGATCAGGCTGGCTCCCGTGGAAATGCCCGGGGAGCTGGCAGCCCGCTGGCAATATGCCTACTCGGTGCCCACCAGCGCCCTGAAAGTGCTTGCCGTGGGCAAGTGCGCTCCTTTTGAGCTTATGCAGGGCAGTACTGACCTGGCAATCTACTGCAATGAACCCCATGCCTGTGCCCTGTGTGTGGTTGATGTGGTGGATGCAGGTCTGTGGGATGAGCTTTTTATCATAGCTATGGCCTACAGGCTGGCCATGCTCATTGCCGTGCCGCTTCTGAAAAACAATTCCGCGAAAATTCAGGAGCTGGCCGCCCTGTACCAGCAGGCGCTTACCAAAGCCGAGGGGCATGGCGCAAACGAGGGGCGCGTTGAGATGCCAATTTCACAGGACAGCTGGCTTGAGGCCAGAAGGAGCTGGTGATGAGCATTCCCGGAAACAGGAGCAAGGCAAGCTATGTCGGCAATGGCGCCACCACTGATTTTGATATTCCTTTCAGGATCTGGGAGCCGGCACAGGTAAAGGTGCTCATGGCCGATGCAGCCGGTGAAAGAGATGTCACCGCTGATGTGCGCATAGATGTGGGCTCCACTGGCGCGTCTGTTCATTTCACCACTCCACCAGGGCAGAATGCTGTCATTGCCATATTGAGGGCAATGCCCTTCACCCAGACTGACACCTACACACAAGGCTCGCGGTTCAATCCCGCCGAGCTTGAGGACAGGCTTGATCAGGATTGCGCCGAGCGCCAGCAGCTCCATGAGGAGCTGTCCAGGGCTGTGAAAGTTCCGGCCACAAGCTCCATTACGCCGGAGGAATACCAGCGGCAATATTTTGATGCCATTGAGAACAGCAAAACAGGCGCGCTTGAGCAGCTCAGGCAAACCAGCGACAGGGCTATTGCGGAAATTGCGGACAACCGTGAAGCCACCCGGCAGATGCAGCTTGCGGCCGCAGGCTCTGAAGAGGAGGCAAAAAGGACTCTTGCCCAGATACAGGGGCTTGTGGCCAATGAAATATCCCAGGCCCTGCGCCAGGCCCTGAACGCGGCGGCATCCGCCAAAAGTTTTGCCGCCGACGTGGAGGGCCGCATTGAGGAGGCCGCTGAAAAGGCGGCGGCATGCATAGTCGCCAGAATGGAAAGCTATGCGCTGATCTGCCAGCAGATGGCAGCCAGCGCCGCCCAAAGCTCCTGTGAGGCTGCCGCCAGGGGTGAGCAGACCTGGCTCATGGTGCGCGAGATGACAGCGCAAGCTGGCCGTGAGGCTGCCGCCTGTGTGATTGATACCTGTGAGATGCAGGCGGCCATTGCCACTTCTGGCAGCAGGGCAGCCGCAGCAAGCGCCAATAGCGCCGCCTGGTATGCCGCCAACATGGCCGCTATCATCCATGATAAGGCGCTGGATGCAGCTCAAAGGGCTGCGTCTGAGGTTGCCGACTGCCTTGAAAATATCTGTGTCATATCCTCTGAAATCTGTCAGGAAAATGCCAATGCCTCTGCCGCCAATGTCAGCCAGTGCAATGCAATCGCGGCGGATATGCAAAAGCGCCTGCTTGTGGCAGCCAATGAAGCGGCCCTGAAAGCCGCGGAAGAGGTCGCCATATGCTGCCAGGAGACATGCAATGCCTGTGTGGAGCTGGCCATAACCCATGCCAATGCATCTGCCGCCAATGCGCGGCTTGCCCTTGGGTATGCGCAAATGGCCAAACAGACTGATATTTGTCTGGAGGCGGAAACCAGACGCGCCAAAGATGAGGAGCTGGAAAAGAAAATCCAGGAAGTTGGCGAAAACTGCTGCGATGAGGCCATTGAAATTGCCAATGAAGCTCTGGAAGTGGCTAAAGTAGCGGACGGGCTTGCACGGGAAACAACGGAAATTTCCAACTCTGCCAGACAGACAGCCGATGAGGCTCTTGCTGGCGCAAGTCTTGCGCAAAAGGTGGCCAGTGATGCCCTGACCGGCGCAGGCAGCGCGCAACAGGCAGCCGCCAATGCCGAAACTGTAGCCGCCAATGCGGATGCGCAATCCGGCAAGGCAATGGAAATTGCATCCGTTGCCAACAGCACTGCGGGTGAAGCGGCCGCAAATGCAAACGCAGCCAGAGAAATGGCAGATGATGCAAAAGCCACAGCCGGGCAATCCCTGGCCACAGCGCAGACGGCCCTGGAGACAGCCGAAAATGCAGGCAAGACAGCGGCCGCGGCGGATGCCAAAGCCGATGACGCCGTGGCCATCGCAA
>CAJUMQ010000058.1 GCA_910587035.1 uncultured Desulfovibrio sp.
CATGGTGGAAAGGCTGCGCCACTGGCCGCTATCCCAAGCCGCTCAAAATCGGCCCCCGCACAACCGTCTGGCGCGCCGAGGAAATCAGGGCATTTATTGAAAACGCCGGAAAGAAGGATGGAGATTATGAATAACCATGTGAACACTTTCCTTGATGTGCTCGAGCAGCATGGGCTTATTCCTGGGGAAATAATCGCGGATGGCAATCTGCACCGCTGTCCAACTGAAAGCAAACCAGGCAAACGGAATGGCGCCTATATTGCCCACATGGACAAGCCGGCAACTTTATGGTGGTGCAACTGGGAAACTGACGATCAGGACACATTCTGCATTGAGGAAAAACAGACGCTTTCACTTTCCGAACTGTCCGCATGGCAGGAGCGCCAGCAGTCAATCCGCCGGCAGCGCGAGGAGGAATGTGCCAGACGCCATGCGGAAGCAAGCCAGATGGCCCGCCATGAACTGGCTATTGGCATGATATGCCAGCCCAATCATCCATACCTGCGCCGCAAGGGAATAACCGCCCATAAAGATATTCGGCAATCCAAAGACGGAGCATTGCTTATTCCAGTTCTGGACGAATTCGGCCAGCTCCAAAGTCTTCAACGAATTTATCCAGATGGCACAAAGCGTTTCATTTTGGGCGGTAAAACGGCTGGCGGTCAATACATCTTTCAAGGGCATTCTGACAAACCGATTGCGATTTGTGAAGGGTTTGCTACTGGATCAAGCATCAATATGGCAACTGGCTGGACTGTTTATGTGGCATTTTCAGCCAATAATCTTCCCGCCATTGCCAAAATTGTGCGGAAACGATTTCCAGAACGGCCAGTCATTATTTGCGGAGATAATGATGATCCAGGCCGTAAAAAAGGTGAGGAAGCTGCCCAGGCAGTCAACTGCCAGTTGACCCTGCCGATTTTTCAGAATGGCACGGGTACAGATTTCAATGATCTCCACACAATAGAAGGCCTTGAATCCGTCCGCTCCCAGCTGGATAAAGCGCTGGCCAGACAGCATGGACTGGTGGCTATGGATATGAGCGATTTTCTATCCATGAAGATACCAGACCGAGGCTATCTTCTATCGCCAATTCTGCCAGTACAAGGAATAGGAATTCTTTACGCTCCAAGGGGTGTAGGCAAAACGTTCGCGGCTTTGAGCGTGGCAGTAGCGGTGGCATCCGGAGGCGAGGTATTTAACTGGCGTGCGCCCATGCCCAAAAAGACACTTTATGTTGATGGGGAGATGCCGGCCACTTCCATGCAGACGCGGCTTTCTTCAATCATTGGCGGCATGGCCGCCCCGCCACAGGCTTTAAAAAATTTGTCTCTTATAACTCCAGATTTGCAGCCATGCGCCATGCCAGATTTGTCAACAACCAGCGGACAAGCCATGCTTGAACCACTTCTCAAGGGCGTGGACATGGTAGTGCTGGATAATATCGCCACTCTTTGTCGAACTGGCAAAGAAAATGAATCGCAATCATGGCAGGCTATGCAGGCATGGCTGCTTGAGCTGCGGCGTAGGGGAATGACAGTCCTGCTTATCCATCATGCCGGGAAATCAGGCGATCAGAGGGGCACGAGCGCAAAAGAGGACATCATGGACACGGTGATAAGCCTGCGGCGACCAAGAGAATACGCAATGGCCGAAGGCGCGAGGTTTGAAGTCCATTTAACCAAGGCCAGAGGCATTCTTGGTGATGACGCAAAGCCTTTTGAAGCCAGCCTGGTAACTGAAGGCAATATTTTGCATTGGCATGTTCGGGAAATTGAGGATGTGGAACTGGAGGAACTGAAAAGGTTGCTTGGCTCCGGCTACAGCATCCGGGATTGCGCCGAGGAAATGGGTAAATCCAAATCGGCAATTCATAGACTGAAAAGAAAACTTGAAGGGATTGTTTGAAGGGATTTTCAAGTGTCCCGCTGTCCCACCGCTTAAGCGCCGGGACAGTGGGACACCTGTTTTTTACTGGATAAGGAAAGGTATTTATGTCGTTATTGGTCTTGCATATGGACAAATTCAAAAAGGACGCAATTCGCGGCATTCAGTCCCATAATCGCCGCGAGCGTGAAAGCCACTCCAATCCGGATATTGATTATGGCAAATCGCAGGGCAATTGCGATTTATGTGAAAATCCAGTCCAGAATTATGCGCAGGCTATCCAGAACCGCATTGACGATCTGCTCATGGTCAAAGCTATCCGCAAGGATGCCGTGCATATGTGCGGCCTTGTGGTCAGTTCGGACAAGGCATTTTTTGATAAACTGACGCCTGAGGAAAAAAGGAGATTTTTTGAGGAAGCCAGGGATTTTTTGACCGATTTTGTCGGCAGGGAAAATGTCATCTCGGCAATGGTGCATATGGATGAGAAAACGCCGCACATGCACTTTCTGCATGTGCCTGTAACAAAAGATGGCAGACTTTGCGCGAAGGACATTTATACCAAAACCGCCCTGAAAAAGTTGCAGGATGAGCTGCCCAAATTCCTTCAGGAGCGTGGCTTTGAAATTGAACGCGGTGTGGAGCAAAAACAGGGTTCAGCCAAAAAGCATCTGGACACGCGGGAATTCAAACAGCAGCAGGAGATGCTGGTAAAAATGAAAAACCAGATTGAAGTCTTGCACCGCTCACTATCCGAATTGGAACAAAAACTTGCTGACAAAAAGTCCGAAGAAACTGAGTTGGATGAGCAACTGCAAAAACAGAAAATCCAGATTCAGCAGGCCGAAGAAAAGCTGGTGGAAAAATCCACTCTCCGCGAGGCAAATTTATTCAACTACAAGGAAGTCTTGAAAGAAGCCAAGGAACTTATTGAAACATTTCAGGCTGCGCTCGCAGACAAGGAAGCGGCAAAAGAAGAAAGGGACAGACGCATTTATCAGGCCAACAATTTGTTGCGTGACAGGGATGAAGCTGTAATCCGGGCCAACAAGCTGGCAAAACTGTTGGAAGTGGAGAAAGCGAAATCTGAGGAGATTGTTAAAAGGCTGAATCATGCCAATCAGGCAGCTGATAATGAAATCAAAATATTAAAGGGCTTCATCACGCTCAAAGGCCATGTTGAGCAGTACAACGAATTTTTGCAGGAACTGGCCAGAGATTCGCTTGGTCATGAAAAACATGTTCAGGCGGAAGTTCCAGCCCATGAAACACGGCAGCGGATCAGAATGCGCTGAGGCAATGGGCAAATATCTTGGCGCAGACACAAGATATAGCCCACTATACTTCCTTTCAGGAAGTCCGTGGGCAAGCGTGCCGCTTGAGCGCTAAAGGCAAAAGACAAAATCGCGGTAAGCCGCGCGAAAATACGGAGAAAGAAAAAATGGCAATTACAGCGGAACAGGTCAAGAGCATACGACAGGAATTGAACAGTCTCAAACCCGCATCCGTCACTCTGGAGGGGAATGCTGAAATGTCTGTAAAGCAGATAATTTTTGCATTGGCAGACACCCTGGAGCGGATGAAAAAACGCGGCTTTGAGATGTCGGAAATTATCCAGAGGCTTCACGAAAAAGGCATTGAAATAAAACCGCAGACCTTGGCGAAATATCTTGCCGAAGCCAGACGCAAAAAGGACTCCAGAAAGACCAAAAGACAGGCGGCCAACCCACATTGCTCCGCGCCGAAGACGGCTTGTCGCAATGCGGGGCCCCAGGCCGCAGACACACCCCCCAAGCAGACACAGACGGCCACACAAGATAAGCCTGATAAGCAACAGAAACAAATTGATTGGGGCGACGATGAGGACTGGGTTCGGCCCAGAACTGACTATAGCTCTTATGGGAAATTCAAAATCACCCCTGATACTCCCGCCGGTGAATTATAGGAATTATTTATAAGGAGATAGAACATGGCGCAAATTTATGGATATATCAGAGTATCAAGTACAGACCAAAATGAAAGCCGGCAACGGATTGCCCTGGAACAGATGGACATACCGCCAGTCAACATATTTATGGACAAGATGTCGGGCAAGGACTTTCACCGCCCGCAGTACAGGGCCATGCTTAGGAAACTGCGCCCCGGAGATTTACTCTGCGTATTGAGTATTGACCGGCTTGGCCGCAATTATGAGGAGATTTTAGCGCAATGGCGTCTGCTAACCAAAGAAAAGCGGATTGACATCTATATTCTGGACATGCCGCTGCTGGATACCAGACGGGACAAAAACCTGCTTGGCACATTCATTGCCGACCTTGTTTTGCAGGTCTTGTCTTTTGTGGCCCAAAATGAGCGTGAAAATATCCGGAGCCGCCAGGCACAGGGCATTGCGGCAGCCAAAACTCGTGGCGTCCATTTTGGCAGGGAAGTAAAGCCGCTACCGGAGAATTTTTGGGAAAATTACGACCTATGGCAAAGTGGCGACATTTCCGGGCTTGAAGCCGCTAGGCGCTGCCATATGCCGCAATCCACCTTTTACCGCAAGGCCGGAACAATAAAAAATGACGCCAGCCTACTCTAACAAGGTGTACTTT
>CAJUMQ010000059.1 GCA_910587035.1 uncultured Desulfovibrio sp.
GCCCGGGCGCCGCAGTTCATGGCCCAAGGCGGCACATTTCCGGCTCTCAAGTCCGGGTTTTCCGGTTCTGGCGGCAATGGTTCCACCGGCTGCTGGCAGGGGTCCGCTCATCAGGGCAAGGCTGCAAAGGCCGGCATATCCGGTTTCTGGAAGCGCTTCGTGCCTGCTTGCGCAGGGGGGCCGGCTGTTTCCGCCCCGCGTGGAGCGCTGGCTGTTTGCGGCCTAGTGAGATGTCATGTTTTTACTGTCGTAAAAACATGAAGATCGCAAAGCAAAAAACGTGGTTTTTGCTTTGCTCACGCCGCCGCTGGCGGCGCGCAATCCCTTATCGGGTTTGCGACTATTGTCGCTTGACGCGACACTAGCCGGTTCATGCCGCATCCGGCGCGGATAAAAAATTCCGGGGCATGCCTGCTCATGGCCGCCATCATGCGGCGCCAGGTGAGCCCATAACCATACATTGCATATAGACCTGTCACGTGACGGCAAGATTTAAGCTGCGGAAGGCTGGGCAAAAGGGGCCGGCGATCCGCGCGCAGCCGGCCGGATTTCAGGAAAATGGCCGGGGTTTTTCCGAAAAAAGGAGATTTGGCGATGCTCCCCCGCTCTTTTCAGGATATTTGGAACCATGAGGGATTTCTGGCCCTGTCAACCGCGGCCAGGGCTGTGTTCCTGTTCATGCACACCTCGCCGGAGCTTTCGCCTTTTGGCTGCATCAGGGCCAACAGCGCAGGTCTGGCCATGGCCTACGGCATGTCGCATGCGAAATTTCGCAAGGCCCTGTCCGAACTGGTGGCTGCGGGCATGGCCATCACCGGCAGGAATTTCATATTTCTGCCCTGGCTCATGGCCATGAAGAGGCCGGAGTCTCCCAATGTCGCCCGCTCCTGGGCCAGGGGCATCGCCAGGATACCGGAGGCTGTCATGCGCAGGGAGGCCTGGGGCGCCCTGGCCAGGCTTTGCCGGCGTCTGGGAGCGCCCTGGCTGGCGGCCATAGGCATGCCCGCGCAGCAGAATCTCCCCCTGGGCAAGCCGGACGGCAAGGCTGCTGCCAAAGGGAGCGGCCAGGTCAAGGCTGCTGCCAAAGGGGCTGCGCAATGCGGCCGGAGCGGCGCGGACCCAGGACGGCAGGAGAGCGGGGAGGATAAAAAAGCGGCGCGGCAGGAGTCCGGCCCCGGGGCCGGCGCTTTGGAGGCGGGGCGCAAGGAGAAAAGCGAGGGCGGTTATGTGCAGGCATTCAAGGCCAGGGATGGCGTTTTCAGGATTTCGGAAAAATACATTGCCGCGCTTGAGCGCGAATATCCCCATGCGCGGCATGAGCTGGCGGCGATTTCCCTGTATCTGGACCAGAGCAGGCCGGAGAAGCGAACACCCTGCGAGCGCATGGACGCCTTCATCCGCAACTGGCTTGAGCGGGCGGCCATTGCCGCGGACCCCTTTGCCGGAATGCCCGAATGGCGCAAGGAAAGGATCAGGCAGGCCAGGCGCTATCTGGAGAGCCTGGCGCCGGAATGG
Organism: uncultured Desulfovibrio sp.; assembly: GCA_910587035.1. GTDB lineage: Bacteria > Desulfobacterota > Desulfovibrionia > Desulfovibrionales > Desulfovibrionaceae > Desulfovibrio. Next base: position 1,516 of record CAJUMQ010000059.1, read on the forward strand.
CAGCAGATAGCCCATGGACTCGCGGGCGGAGATTTCAGGGCGCTGCCTTGCCCTGTATAGGCAGGCTGCGGCGGGCCGCAACATCTCGGAGCTGGAGCTTGTGGCATTGGCTCTTGCCCTGGCCACAAGGCTGGACGAGCAGGTGGACATGCGGCGGGTTGAGGAGATTTTCCGGCGTCTGGGTGGCATCCCGGCGCCGGCGGCTGTGGCGGAGGCGGCGCGCCTGAAGCGGAATTTGCCGGAGCATGAGCCGGAGGAAAAGGGGCAAAGGACGCCAGGGCTTGGCCGGGTTCTATTTCAGGAATGGAAAAAAAGAAAGGATGTGGCGCAATGATCAATGCGATTTTGTCTGATGTGTTTCTCAAGATGCTTGGCATGTGGACGGCGGGGGTTCTGCTGGCCGGATTTGGCTGGCTCTATGTGGATCGCAGGGGGGCTCTTGGCATTCTGGCCCAGATATCGGGAGGCCTGGGGCTGGTGTGGCTGGTGATGCTCATGCTGGCCATCTGGGACTGGCCAGGCCGATGACGGGATGCGCGGCCATGCAGCTGGCTGGATATGGGGAGACAGCATGGCCGCCCCGTGGTTTTGTGACTAGCAAAAAAATCACGGGAGGGCAAAACAATGGTATTTTATCAACCGCTTATCCTGAAAAACCTTGCCGAGATCTGCGCGGCCATGGGGGTTGGCCCAACGCAGGTCAGGGAATGGGCGGAAATGGGGGCGCCCATTGCAATGGATGGGCGCGGCTCCAGAACCAGATACTCGGCCGAGATGGCGGAGCTGCAGCAGTGGCGCGTCAGCCAGGCCAGGGGAGATGACCATGCAAGGCAGTGAGAGGGCTCTGGCAATAATGAGTCATGCCGGGCCGGAATTGTCCGACATCGAGATCTTTGAGCTGCACAGGCTCTTTGCCAGGGAGGCGCCGGATGCGCGGGCCAGGGCCCGCATTGTGGAACTGGCCCAGCAATGCCTCACCCTCTATGTGGAAAAGGACAGCGGTTATTATCTCAGCCTGGCCGGCAATTATCTGGAGCTGCTGGGGCAGGCATAGGCTTTTTTTGCCGGGGAACCCCCGGGGAGGGCTCATGGGCCAGGCGGAAGCTTATGACCTTGTCCGGCGCCTGTTCACATATGAGGCGCTGTGTGAAATAGGGGCGGCAGTGCTGCAGGGCAGCCGTAAAAATGACAGAAGAAACAGGGGAGAGTCGAAAATGATTGAGCTGTTTGACCGGGTGCATCCCTTCACCGCCAAATGGGAGGGCGGCATTGTGGATCATCCCAGGGATCCGGGCGGCGTCACCGCCTATGGCGTATGTCTCAAATTCCTCACGGATTTTGCCAGGCGCCACAAGGAATATTGCGAATCAATCAATGTGCGGCTGCCCATAGGCCGCCAGTCCGTGCTGCGCCTGACCAGGGAGCAGGCGAAGCTGATCCTGCGCTACGAGTTCTGGTTCCGCTCCAAAGTCATGGAGCTCTGCCCGGTGGCCGCGGCCTTTGCCTATGATGTATGCGTCAACTGCGGCACAGGCAGGGGCATAAGAATGATCCAGGAGGCGCACAACCTGTGCGATGAGCCCAAAATCGCGGCTGACGGCATCATCGGCCCCAAAACCATCATGGCCCTGCGGCAATGTGGCGCCGAAAAGCTCGCCCATGCCATAGCCCTGCGCAAGCGCTACTATCTCGGACTCAACAAAAATCTGCAGGAGGCTTTTCTCAAGGGCTGGCTGAACCGCGTCAATGACCAGGAGGCCTTCATCAAAAGGGAATTCGCGGCCGAGCTTGGCGCGGATTAAACTGAAAAGCGCCCTGTGGCAAGGGCGCTTACGGTGATATGGCGATTTTCAATGCGTTGGCTGGATAATAGATTTACTTTGGCATATTGTAAAGTGTTTTTTTTACGCTGGAGCTGGTGATGAAGCTAAAAGATGTCAGCAGATTTGTATGCCTGGTGGGAGACATGCGCATGGCCCAGAAACTTGCCAGCCAGGACCCATCGCCGGACAATTTCGCCGATGCGGCATTCTTTGAAACCCAGGTGGACGACATGCGCGCGGAAATGATGCGCCAGCTGCGCGACCCCAGGCAGGGCAAATTGCTGAATGA
>CAJUMQ010000060.1 GCA_910587035.1 uncultured Desulfovibrio sp.
CCGGACTCGAAAGTGAATACGTCATCGCCATAGCTCTTCAATCTGCCGTTGAAAATGGTCGTTTCAACGACGGCCGCGCAATTGGTCTGCGTGCATGGGCTTGTATAGGAATCCACATTGGGCATTCTGATTTCCGTACAGCCCGAGGCGCAGTAGTCCATAATGTCCGCCAGGGGAGCCCCTTTTGCCAGATGCAGGGGGATGATCTCCTCGTCATTGAGCACCTTGGGAAAACCCTGGCCGACTTTGACGGTTTCCGCTACCGCCCATATAAATTCCTGGGGGGACCGTGCGTGGACGCGCGCCGCCAGATCAGGCTGTTGCAACGGGCATTCGCGACGTGAGCGTAAAATCAGGTAACTGAGCTCATTGGTGGCGTCCTGGCCGTCCCTGGTCTGACCACCTACCGTGGCGGCTTCCCAATGCGCGTATCCCTCATGCTGCGTGGCGGACTGGGCCGATACCGGCAAATTCAGAAACTGGGCTTCCTGAAGCCACAGGCAGTCAAAAAGCTCCAGGGCCATGTCCTCATCGAGGCGTCCCGCTTCTTTATCCGCAAGGAAATACGGATAAAGATATTGATCAAGCCTGCCATTGCCGAGCATATAGCCCATAGCCCGCTCCAGGCGGATGAAACTCTGGACGAACCACATGGACTGCAATGCCTGATGAAAGGTTTGGGCCGGGAATTCCGGGACACGCTCGCAATTGTCGGCAATCAGCAGCAATTCGCGCTTGCGGTCGGCATCGGCGGTCGACTCCGCCCGCATCCTCGCCGCGGCGGCATGCCGCCTGGCCCAGACAACAAGACCATCGCAGACGAGAATCATTGCCTGGAGAAAAGATCCGTTTTGCCAAAGCTCGCGGCTATTGTTCCTGTCCAGATTGTCCAGCCTGCCGATGGCTTCTTCACGCAGGGCGCAGACGCCGCGCTTTATTACCTTCTCATAATCCGGAACCCATTGCAGACAGCCGATCATGGAAGCCTGCTCGCCCACATAGGGACGGGGGACGCTGCCGTCCTGCTTTGCATAGGAGAATTTGCGATATTCGGCCGGAATGGTCCGGATCAGTTTTTTATGAAAGGATCTGTCCTGCCACCAGGGCACGATAAAGTCCTTGACGATGTCCAGATCACTCCTGGAGATTTTCATCGCGGGTTTTTTGGCGGCATGCGCCGCCTCCAACCCCGGGGCCATAATATCGCCAATGATTTCGGGATAGAGCAGCCCATAGCGGCCCTTATCCGTGCCGACTCTGCCCACCAGCAGCTGGTCGTCCTCAATATAGACGGGCATCTTGTCGGCCATATGCCGCAGCGCTTTGGCATAACGCAGGATTACCGGCTCGCCTTCCGTCTCCATCATGGACCGGGTAAAATGGAACGCCCGGTTGACGTCAACATAAGGCGTGGGGTCGGAGAAAACCCTGTTGTAGATCTTTTGGAACCTTGCATGGCAGGAAGCGTCCTGGCCGAGGGAATGGGGGGTGTTTTTGATGACGGAAATTTCCTGGGGCGAATAAACGAAATTCTCTGATGAAGGCATATTCATGGCTTGCTTCTCCTGGTTTAACCGGGGAAAAGCAATGCGCATGCCATTTTGTAACTGGTTATAATTTTAATAAATTTTGTCTGTCAGATTGCAGCGTGTGTTGCAATTTATCCACAAAATTGAGGTTTTGTGGGTATATTTCCACAAAACTATGCAATTCCATATTTACGCATCTTGCGAGCGACCGCGGAGAAATCCAGGCCAAGGTGAGGCGCCATGGCGCGGCATGAGCCGTATTTGAGCCTTGCGCGGACAAGCATTTCCTTTTCCAGGGCCGCCACGGCCTCGGGCAGGGTCAGGAAGCCGTCATGGCGCAGCGGGGCGGGGAGCGCCGTTTCTTCAGGGCGGATATGCATCGCCACTTCATCGGGCCTGATCTCGTCATTTTCCGAGAGCACCACGAGCCTTTCCATTACGTTGGCCAGCTCTCTCGTGTTCCCCGGCCAGGAATACTCCACAAGTTGCAGCCAGGCGCCACGGGAAAGATACCGAGCGGCGCCGTGCTCCTTGTTGTATCTGCCCAGGAAAAGGGGGATGAGCTTTACGAGATCCGGCAGACGCTCACGAAGGGGAGGAATTTTGACGGCAAACACATTTAGCCGGTAAAAGAGATCTTCACGAAACTGGCCGCGTTTGATCAATTCCGGCAAATCCTTGTTGGTGGCGGCAAGAATACGTGTTTCGACCCTGATCTCCTCATGGCCTCCCACGTGTCTGAAAGTTCCTTCCTGGAGGACGCGCAGAAGCTTGACCTGAAGCTGAAGGTCCATATCACCGATCTCATCCAGCAGCAGCGTCCCTCCACGGGCTTCTTCAAACAGGCCGGGCTTCGTTTTCCACGCCCCGGTGAAGGCGCCCTTTTCATAGCCAAAAAGCTCTGATTCCATGAGGGCCGCGGGAATAGCGCCGCAGTTGACGGCAAGAAAGCGGTTTGCGCGCCTTGAGCTTTGGGCATGAATGAGGTTTGCGACAACTTCCTTTCCGGTTCCGGACTCGCCAAGAATCAGCACAGGGCAATTGCCGGCTGCCATTTTTTTCACAAGATTTGTAATCTCGCGCATGGAATCCGACTCGGCCACCATATCGGAAAGGGAAAAATGGGAACCTGATTCGGTTTTTTCCACAGCGCGCACGGCGCGAGCGGCAGACTCGCGGATAAAGTCATACACTTCCGCTATATCGCACGTGATTGCGACCACGCCGTCAATCTCCCCCCTGTCCCCCTGTACCGGCGCGGTTATGGAAAGGAAGGATCGACCATTGTACTGAACCACCTCGCCAATGGTTCTTTTTCCGGTTTTCAGCGCCTTCAGCGCGCCCGGGTCCAGGATAATCCTGTGTTTCTTGAGATCCCGCAGGCTTCGGCCAATAAAATCCTCCGGTATGATACCCGATGCCACAGCCTCCCGGTTGGCCCAGACAATACGCCCGGAGCTGTCCGCAAAGTTTATGGACAGCGCCGCATTGTCAATGAAACGGCTAACATCCTCCGGCTCCAGATCGCGGGTCCGGCGATCCATTTTTTCCAGCAGGCAGTGGAAGAATTGTTTGCGAACGTCTTTTTTGCTCATGGTTCCCTTCCTTGTGGACAAATTGCCACAATTTTTTGCAAGAAGAAATACCTTGCCCGCGACAACATTTTCAATGTCCTTTGGCGTCTCCACTCTCTGTCTAGTGCACAGAAACATTTAAAGTTTCTGTGTACTAGCCGCCATGCGAGAGCATGGCGCGG
>CAJUMQ010000061.1 GCA_910587035.1 uncultured Desulfovibrio sp.
TGGCGCCTACCGCACAAAGGAGCTGATATTGCAGAATTATGACAGGATGCTGGCGGCCATGGCCGCCAGCTCCTGAAACAGGGGACAGATCCCAATTTCAGGCCCTTTCGGATTGGCAGCCATGGCATTGATTTGTCACCAGCGGCCATTGGGACGGTACTGGCCATCTCCGCCTGGATACTTGCCTGGCCACCACTGGCCATCATCGCCCTGCCTGGGCCGATACTGGCCATCCCCGCGTGGCGGCCTGGGGCCGCGATCATGCCAGCGGCCATCATGCCGATCCCTGTGCCGCGGCTCTGGCCTGCCATAATGGCCGGGAGGGCCCTGCCAGCCATCCGGGCCGGGACGATGGAACTGGCCACCTGGCTCTTGTGGTCCGCCTGGCCCATGAGGCCGTGGACCCTGCGGGCCGCCTGGTCTCTGGAACATGCCTCCTGGCCTTTGCGGACCGCCTGGTCTCTGGAACATGCCGCCAGGACCCTGGGGGCCCCCAGGCCTGTGCGGGCCGGGCCCGTGGAATTGCCCACCCTGGCCAGGGGGAGGCGGAGGAGGTTGTCCATGCCCCCAGCCGGCACAGCTGCCGGTGTCTGGAACACAGGCCACGCCAAGACCAAGAATCATTGTTAAGGCAAGAAGTGATTTGCGCATTGTTTTCTCCTTTTTTGCGCCAGCCTGGGCCGGCTTTGGCAAATTTTATAAAAATATCGCCTGGGAGTACACAGCATGTTTGCAGGCAGGAACAATTTGTGCGCAGGGTGTGCTTGAAATTGGGGCAATATCAACTGCTGCTGTGGCAGATGGGCCAGGCAGAAAAAAATGACATCCGCCTGGGTTGCATATGTCCTTGCTGGAATTGCAGTTGGCGGTTGCGGGTTATGATCGAAGCCGGCTTCAGATGTGCGTGCCCCCTGATCCTGCGCCAACCCGCAAAAGCTCATTGATGTCTGTGGTCCAGGCGGGTGAGAGCCTGTCGCGCTTCATGTGCCAGGAGGCATCGGGCATGCCCTGGGAGGCAAAGCGGATGGCGCCACGCCCCTTAAGGCGGTTTATGCGATCCACAGTATCCATGAGAATCTTGCGTTTGCTGTCCATCTGCGCGGCATTGTCCAGCAGGTCACGCAGATCGCCCTGGCTTTTGCGCGGATCCGTGAGATCGGTAAGCATGACCATCACCTTGGCATAGGCATAGCCTGGGCGGAAGATGCGCTCAATGCCGCATCTGGCCGCGGCGATGATTCTGGCGCTGTCGAGAGTGGGGCGGCCCAGCCTTGTCATGGCCATTTCATCATGGGCCGGCTGATCCTTGAGCGCCAAGGATGTCTGGATGCGGGCGCAGACCATTTGCGCCAGAAGATTTCTGGCCCGCAGTTTTTCGGCAGCCCTGGCCGCATGGAAGGCCGCGGCCTCCAGCAGGGGGGCGGCCTCGCGCACCTTGTAGCCCAGGGAGCGGGAGGAGACAATGCAGGTGTGATTCTCGGGCACATCCTCGTCAATGGCCGGGATGCCGCGCAGTTCCATAAGAATATTCAGGCCGGTGGCGGTGAGGAGTTTGCGGATGAAGCCGGGGTCGGCATCCCGCAGCTCTCTGGCAGTGCGTATGCCGCAAGCCCTGAGCTTGAGGGCGCCGCGCCGGCCAATGCCCCAGATGTCGCCCACCTTCACCCACTCCAGGAGCCTGTCCGCATCCCGGCATTTGAGCAGGTTGAACACGCCATGGCAGGCGGGATATTTTTTGGCCACGCGGGTGGCGATTTTGGCCAGCACGCGGGTGGGGGCAATGCCGATGGATATGGGCAGCCCCAGCCATTGCCAGACGCGTTTCCTGGCATCATGGGCCACAGCGTCGGCATTGGTGGCCAGGGCTCCTGTGAGTGGCAGGAATGCCTCGTCAATGGAGTAGGTCTCCACATCGGGAACCACAGTGGCCAGAGTTTGCATCACGCGGTGGGAAAGATCGCCATAAAGTGCGTAATTGGATGAAAAAACGGCGACATTGTGTTTTTTGAGCAGGGGCCTTATCCGGAATTCCGGCTCCCCCATGGGGATTCCCAGGGCCGTGGCCTCGCGGGAGCGGGACACAATGCAGCCGTCATTATTGCTCAGCACCACAATGGGGCGGCCTGCCAGATCCGGCCTGGCCACGCGCTCGCAGGATGCATAGAAGGAGTCGCAATCGGCAACGGCCATGAGGGAGCCATCGCTGGCGGCCTTAAAGGCGTACAATGGACGCTTGCTACTCGCTGTTTTCATGGGTTTTATGTTCATCTTGGAGCATTGGGATGCACCAGGATACACCACTTTTTGTGAACAAATTTTGTAAACAGCCTTGTGCCGTTTCTCCCGCCTCTGCTTGCGTAGCTGTCATTCAGGCCGCTGTCAAGCAAACAGTTACTCGCCAAGGCCTTATGGCTGGCGCTTCTGTTTCCAACTCTTCCTCCATAAGAAAATCCCCTGACACTGCTCCGGTCATTTCAGTTCGTTCCGCTAAAAGCTGGTTATGGGTTTAAAGGCAATATATACCGGCACATAATGCTTGCGTACAAAATCAATTCCATCGTCTGGGTCATATATGCCCAATTTTTTCATTGCCTGGCGAAATTTAATGGCTTCCGGCAAGACTACGGGCCATGAAAGTTGCAGCGTAGCCGTCTGCCTGATAAGGCCAAAGACGATCAGTGCGCAAATTATGCAGAACAGGATAATCAGAAAGAAAAATGCCTCGCCGCGCGCTGCAATGATATTTACGAATGCCTGGGCGATATTTTCCGCAATCTTTCCTTGCGATTCGGCACTGGCGATAATCCTGAAGCAGATGTATTTGTCCAGCCAATCCAGAAAAAATGAGAAAATCGTAACGCTGACGGCATATATGATGAGGACAAGGCATTTTTGTAGCAGCCCCCTCCTGCCAATCCGGCCATTGCCATCCAGAAATGGATGGAGCGCCTCAAATTCCACAAGCAAAAGCGCCAGTTGCGCCAGCTTGTCTGGAAAAGGCGCATGGATAAAATCCTCCCAGGCGTTCATGCCTGCAGGCAATTTGTCAGCGCTAGGGTCAAAGGACACAAAAAAATATGGCGATTAACCCCATGCTAACAAATGAATGGAAGG
>CAJUMQ010000062.1 GCA_910587035.1 uncultured Desulfovibrio sp.
TCCGGAAGACTATGTGGTTGCGGATGATCTCTCTTCCTCCTCCAGCGGCGCTCCCAAGGCATCTTTGTTATCCGTGCTTGGGAGCGCCATGAAAAACAAAAATTTCTGGTGCATCGCCATTTGGTACATGACCATTGCCGCCGTGCATTATGCTTTCAACGGCATGTGGGCCGGCCTTTACATCACCGACGGTTATCATTTGAGCAAGCTGGAAATTGGCGGCATCCTTACGCTGGGCGCCGTGGGCTTTTCCATCGGCAATCCAATAGTCATGTGGCTCTCAAGCCATGTTTTCCATTCTTTCAGAATCGGCATGGCCATGGTCAACATTCTTGCCCTTATCGGGGCGGCAATGATTGCCTTCTGCACGGAAAGCCTGCCCTACTGGTCACTTTATCTGGTTACCTTGTTCATAGGTCTTTCCGTGGCGGCCAGCTCCATTGCCTATACAGCCACCCGTGTTGTATTCGGCGCGCGCATGGCGGGTCCTTTGGCCGGGGTATGGTCATTTGTGCTGTTTGGCGGCGGTGGCTGCATGCAGCTTATTATCGGCTCCTGTGTCAACAGCGCCAAGAGCGCCGGTTTGCCGTTGGGAGGCTCTTACCACACAGCTTTCATGATTCTCTTTGTGTGTTCAATTATCGGCACAATAGCCGGGCTGCTTTTGAAGGATGTTTACAAGGACACGGTGCAAGGAGCAGAGCGATAGCGGATCGGTAATGAAATTGCCTAATCCACTATGGCGGATTGGCTTGCAAATACGCCCGCGGAGTTGCCCGCAAGGCCAACCGCGCTTCGCCGCAGTGGGCAACTTCAGGCGCAATTTGCGACAAAAAGCCCCTTTCAAATGCAAGCTTCAAATAACTCGGGGAGATACTATGGACTTTCCTACAAAACTTTTTGGCATAGTCGGTTATCCGCTTGGCCATAGCATGAGTCCCGCCCTCCATAACTGGGGTTTTCATGAAGTCGACTTTCCCGGCGTCTACCTGGCCTGGTCGGAACCGGAAGACAAGCTGACAGACTTTTTCAACGCTGTGCGCACATTGAAAATTCTCGGTGGAAATATCACGATCCCCCACAAGGTTGCCGCCCTCAAGCTTGTTGACAAGGTTACGGATAGAGCGAAAAATATCGGCGCAATCAATACCTATTATTGGGAAGGGGACAATCTTTGCGGTGAAAATACCGATGTAATCGGCTTTATGGCGCCGCTTAAAGGCAAAAAATTCAAACATGCCCTGGTGCTCGGGGCTGGCGGCGTCTCGCGCGCCGTACTGGCGGGGCTCAAGGAATTGGGCGTGCCAAGCATCACTCTTGCCAACCGCACTCAGGAAAAAGCTGCTACCCTTGGAAAGGAATTTGGCGTGACAGTCATTCCCTGGGATGAGCGCATGAAACCCGATGCCGATTTGATCGTGAATGCCACTTCCGAGGGAATGAAAGGTGATCAGGTAAACATGACGCCCTATGAGGCTTCGGCCTTGGCGGGCAGAACCGGCCTTGTTTATGATATTGTTTATAACCCGCTGGAAACGCGGTTAATCCGAGAGGCCAAAGCCGCCGGCTGGCAAGTGGAAAGCGGTCTTACAATGTTTGTCGAACAGGCCAGAGCCGGGTTCGCGCTTTGGACCGGAGGCATTGAAATGCCCTACGAAAAAGCTGTGGAAAAAGTCAAACACCTTCTTGGCCTCTAATAAAAATCTTTTACTGCTATCAGGGGACCGGCTTTTGCCGGTTCCTTTGATTTTCAAGGCTGCCCTATGCAAGAATATAATTTCAGTCCCTTCCGGTGCAAATCACCCCGTAAACCGGCTTGTCTGATCTCGGGAGCATCATTTTACAGATGTGCCGGTTGCGGCAAAATATATTACGAATTGCCGGGGGGTGTTTCCACACACTCCGTCTGCTGTGGCTCAAAGATGTCACTGCTGGAGGCAAAACCGGCGCCCGAAGAATTTTCTTATCAGATAGTCGGCGGTTTTAATAATAATGCCGTTGTCGTCCATTGGCGGGAACAGAAACCTGCATGGATAGCGCTAAAAACGTTTGTGGGGATGTATTTTAAAATAGTGCCTGAAAAAAAGAGATCGCCGGTAATTTTCGCTCTGGCCGATGAGGATGCCTACGCGTATTGCGGCCGCAAGGTTTGCCGGAAATGTCTCTATGGCTGCAAGAAAGGATGCGAGCTCTATTTTTATCTGGAAGATAACCTCTTTATTATGGCAATGGATCAAATTGATCCTTACTTTCAAGTTGGAAAATAGTTATTGATTCCCGCTCCCTAATCAGACTCATATTTCACTTCAAATTCTCGCATCATATAGGCATGGAAGGCCTTTACTTGTGGATATTGATAGGAAATCGATTTCTGGGTAATCATATAATATTGGCGAGGCTTGAATATATTTTTCAGGGAATAAATATTGCAAGTTAGCCAGGGCATGTCATCAACGACAAATCTGTCTAAAATTGTGCTGCACAGACCGGCAGACACACAGCGCAAAAGCGTGTCCTGATGGTCAATAATATGTTTTGGTTTAAGTGTTATGCCAAATTGCTGGCATTGAAAAGAAATATTCAGCCAAAGACTGGACTTTGGCATGGTGGCCCCCAGCGTCAGATTCTTGAGAAAATCCAATGTTATTGTATTTTCCGGCATTGTTATCTGAAGTGGGGTGATCAAAGCAAGCTCGCTCAAAAATAGCGGCGTGGCCTCCAGGTCTTCAGGAATGCGGTTTGAAGAAAGAATGCCGATATCCACATTGCCGCTTTGGATATCTTCAAAAAGTTTAGTTTCCAAAAGGCCGGAAGTAAGGCGAAAAAAGACATCCGGATATTGCATCCCAAAGCGTTCGAGCAGCAGCGGCAGGATATGATTGTAAAAAGAAAACATGGCTGTTATCCGCAACTCGCCGCGCACATCCGAGGGGGGGCTGGCAAGTTGCTCTCGCAGATCATTTATAAAGC
>CAJUMQ010000063.1 GCA_910587035.1 uncultured Desulfovibrio sp.
GAAAGCACACGACGGCAGGCAGGGCGAGATTTTTTTGATTGCATGCTGGCCCGGCGCGAAGGGGTTGGAGTGAAAAAATATCGTCGTACACCCGGCAAGGAACGGCGTTACCCAAAAGGGCGCAAGGTCTCCCGTTGACCGACAATATCGGGACATGGTGAAAGGTATTAACCGGCCATGAAGATGAATTCCGTTCCTGACAGCCCGTTGCCGATACGGAAGCGGGCTGGACTGGAGCGAAGTTTAGAAAAAATCTATATTGCCAACTTGGCTTGATTAGTTATATTTATCTTAAAAATTATCTTAACAAAAAATGCCGCGCCAGCGGCCTTTCCTGTCCCGTAGGCTGGGGGGAAGCAATGGAAAAATCACTGGCAGTTGCAAATGCGATGCTGACCTTGGCATTGGCGCAAAAAGCTCCGCCAACCCAGATGAAGCTACAAAAACTTTTATATTTTGCCCATGGATGGCATCTTGCTTTATACGATGCGCCTTTGGTGGATGAAACTTTTCAAGCATGGCCCTATGGGCCCGTGTTGCCTACAGTATATCATGAATTTAAATCTTTTGGTGTGCTAGGCATAACAACCTTGGGAACTGAAATCGTTTCTTTACCAACAGGCGAGTTAAATTGGGTTCCCCCAGTAATCGCTGACTTGACAGGGATTGTCCAACCCTTGCTGGAGAAGATATGGGAAGTTTTTGGCACATATTCTGGTGGGCAATTATCGGACATGACACATGCCAAAGGTTCTCCTTGGAAACAAATTCACGATAGATATGGCGATACTCGGAATGTTGCGATCCCCGATGACCTTATCAAGGATTATTTTAAGGGATTGATGACAAATGCCAAATAACCTTGATGAAATCAGGCGTCCAACAATACCAAGCACTGAAAATCAGGATAAAGATCCAGATACTGAAAGGTTAATGCGTGATGACCAAGCTAACTTTCTACGAAAAAATAAAGCCTCAAAATTACAAGAGCTTGAATCTGAACTTGATGAAAAACGAAAAAGACGAGATTTTTCAGAAGAGGGTTGGTTTTATTGGGTGAGAATTATTGCTGTGGGTCTCATAGCATTTTTATCATTTTCAATAATTATCATATATTGGTGGCATCTGATAGGCTATCATGAGTGGAGATGGCTAAAAGGCGACGAACTCGCGCATATCGAGAAGACAGCGATTGCCATAATTGTTGGTGTGGCTGGAACACTTGCGGCCACATTTTTCCTTAAAAAAAGATAATAAAAAACTAATTATAAATACCAAGCCTTCCATTTCGGGAGGGCTTTTTTATGCCTTGCGGCAAAGCGGTTTCGCGCCCAGCTCCAGACTGGCTACACAAGCGCGGCCGGATCCAATCCGACATCTCTCCACACATATCACCGCTAGGGCGGTAGCTAACCGGCGCCGCACGGGCTAGTGCTTCTTCGAGGCTGGTTGTCAAAGGCGGCCAACTGTTCGGAAATACCGAATGGTTGCCGCTGCTTTGACTTTGCATGAATTTCATTTATAATGTCAAGCATGAATTTCAAGCAACAAACAAAAAATGAAATTTTTATGCTAGACGAAGGTAAAACAGGAGAATCCCTTATGTTTACTTCTCTAGCAGAAATGGATGCCTTTGATGACGTTGTGCGAGAAATTTTAAAAGCCCAGCAAGTAAAATTGAATCTGACTGATGACGCAGTCGGTAAGATTGCTTTTGGGTTTATGGGTGGAAGGCGTACAAAAGTTCAAGCAATTTTTGTTGGCCAAGGCGCAGATAAATATCGCAAGCTTCAAAAGCTCCGCTTAACTGATGTCATGAACTTGAGTGAGGCGTTAGGGTTGTCGTTCCCAGAGGTTATGCGACAAGCTCAAAAAGTGTTAAAAGATAAAATGAATTTCATGCAAAATAACAATTGACTTATGACTGAATTTCATTCATTATGTCTTTGCCAGTGAAGGAGAGTTTTCCGGCACTGGCAAGGGCAGATAGGCCCGTGCGGGGTGCAAGTGTGAACCGTAAAGCCGGACAGCATGACGACACCGAAAAAGCCGAAAGGCATGCAAGGGAGTGGGGAGCTTCCGGCCGCGCTGGTAAAATTGGACAACTTTTTTAAAGGTGGTTATGGTTGATAAATGGATACGCGAATGATTAAACGTGCGGCTGATGTACTTGAGAAACTGGCCGTTGCCGCTCTGGCAATAGGGCTATTTCAGTACCGCCTCTATCCGGTTATACTCGGAACGTTGATGCTATGCGGTTGCTTCTATCTAACAAGGAGGGCATAACATGCTTATGTGGACATGCTATGGCCTTATAGGCTTGGCTGTGTTTCTTTGCGGGTTATATTACTCGCGGCAAGAAAAGCACGGCGGAAATTAATCCAACACTCATGCGTCAAAAGCCCTTCAGCGATGAAGGGCTTTTTGGTTAAAATAAAACCCCCCGCTAGGCGGGGGGGGCAAAAAAGCTTATAGCTTTGGAGATGTTAGCAAAACTCCTTTTGATTTGTTAAAT
>CAJUMQ010000064.1 GCA_910587035.1 uncultured Desulfovibrio sp.
CAGAGCGGACATAGAGTAGGCATACTTTTCGTTAATGCACTCTATTGAAATGGGCAGGTGCTTAGGCAACGCTTTCATCACCGAGACGATATCTATGCCGCCCTTTCCTGGAGTCTCGCGCAGGCCCCGGGCATGATGGATAAGCTCTTTATTGGTGGTGGGAGGATTGAGGGCGCCATCGCACATCTGCACATAGGAAATATACTCGGCGGGCGTATTTTTGATATCCTGTATGGTTGAGCCGGAGTAATGATAGTGCATGAGATCGAACACAATGCCGGCATTGGGCTTATTGACTTTTTTTACAAGCTCGGCGCCCATCTTAAGAGATTTGACCTCTGTGAACGGCATGAATTCAATGGCGCATGTGATATTATATGGGGCGGCAACCTCGCAAAGCGCCGCAAAATTGTCAGCCGTGCGGGAAAGATCCTTGTCATTGCCGGCCACCAGTGCGCGTGAGGCGCCGAATTCGGCTGCCGATGCCATGACAGGTTCCAGACTCTTTGCCTTGAAATTGGGCGTGAAGCGGATAATTTCAATATCCAGCACTTTCAGGCCTGTTTTTTTGAGCATGTCGAATGTGGCTTTACGCACAGCGGAATCTTTGGACACCAGATCATATTTGGCTTCGGTCGGCGTAGCTTCAACAAGACGCATGCCAATGCCGGAATAGCCTGCTTCCGCGGCGCATGCCACACGATTGGGGGGTGTAAGCTCAATGAGGCTGAGCGGGGCGATACCCAGAGGATAGCTGTTCGGTCCCTTTGCGGGCGCTGCCGCTCTGGCAAGACCCGGTGCGGCAAGCATGGCGGATATGGCTACTGCTCCCTTTATAAAATCTCTACGGTTAGACATTGTCTGCTCCCATCAGTTATGATTGTATTGGGTTACACCACCATGCTTAACATTCTGGCGGGAAATGGTGATTCGCTGCACAGTGGGAGTGCCCTCTTCCAGCCACATGGCGCGGCAGTCACGATACATGCGTTCCACAGGGCCGTATTCGCAATCTTCAAAATAGCCGATGCCGCCAAATATCTCGAGCATCTCATCTGAAACAACCTTGGTTGTCCATATGCTGAAAAGCTTGCACATGGCGGCTTTTTCTTCGATATATTCACCTTTGGGATTTTTTTCGTAATCTTTGGCAAAATCATAGATCATGGTGCGCAAGGCATGGACATGCGTAGCCATATCCGCCAGTTTCATGCGGATGGCCTGGCGCTCAATGATGGGTTTGCCGAAGGTAACGCGATCCTGAGCGCGCTTAATGCTCATTTCCAGCATCCTCTGAGCCATGCCCAGATTGCTTGCGGCTATATGCGCGCGGGAGACAGACAGGGAATGGATGGCAATTTCAAGCCCCTGTCCTTCCTTGCCAAGCAGGTATTTCTTCGGCACGCGCATGTTGGTGAATTTAAGCCCCGTGTGGCCCGCGCCGCGGCACCCCATCATATGCGGCATGGGGGTGAGCTCATAGCCCGGAGTATTGCAGGGCACCATAAATGTGGAAAGTCTGTGATTCTTATCCGCTTCAGGATTTGTCAGCACAGTGATGTAGGCATAGTTGCAGCAGTCGGTATGCGAGATGAGATATTTTTCGCCATTTATAATGTAGTCATCGCCATCCCGCACAGCTGTGGCATGAATATCCGCGCCTGTCCCACCAGTTTCTTCAGTGACGGCCCAGCAGGTGAAGACAGAGCGATCCTGAAATCCGGGCATCAGCTCCTTTTTCAACTCTTCCGTGCCATAGTCATAAAGAGGACGCCAATTGAGATCCATGGCATAGTGCAGATGCATGCGCATTCCACCGGGGCCGCGACTGAATTCTTCCTGAATGCGCAAAATTTCTTCCTCATTAAGCCCCCAGCCCCCGTATTCCTCCGGTACAGAGCAACGATAAAGATTGTTCTTGTTGGCCAGCTCGTAAAACGCGGGAGGAAACACATTGGTTACTTCAATCT
>CAJUMQ010000065.1 GCA_910587035.1 uncultured Desulfovibrio sp.
CCACCGCCGGGGCTGCCAACAGATTTCTGCGTTCGGACGGCACCTGGCAGGTGCCTCCGGATATAAACACCACCTATGGAGCGGCAACACAGACGGCCAATGGCCTGATGACGGCTGCGGACAAGAAGAAGCTGGACGGTCTGAATGATGGCAACTATCTGCATCTCCTGACTACAGATATAGAGTGGGTGTCGGGCTACAAGGTTTTTATAAATGGGCTGGGCCTGTGCAAGGAAGGATATCTGGAGTGCGCATATCCATCATTCCTTTATCGGGATTCAAACCAGGACGGCGTGGCAAGTGCCTGGACTGTGCCAATACAGATACAGGATAAAAACCAGAAAGAGCTGGCCCAAATGCGCTATGTGCACGAGAATGGAATTCGGCAGGTAGCTCTTGCCCTGGTAAATCCCCATAACAACCAGACGCCCACACTTGGTCTGCATGTTGGTTCCGATGGCACACAGACAGCCTTTTGCCCCACTGCGCCCGCAGGCTGGGGTGGTGACTGGATCGCCACCCTGGGGTGGGTGCGGACCTGCCTGGCGTCCACGGCCTCCGTGGCCTCCCTTTCCACAGCCGCGGAACTGCCCCAGAGCCGGCGCGTGTCCGTATCCGCCGCCACCGCCGCAACCATGGCCCTGAATGATGCCGCCGGCATCTCGGCCCTGTCCGGTGACTCCCTGGCCGATTTTGAGCTTTGCGACACCTTCCTGACGCCAGCGGACGCGGATATCAACGCCACAGGCCAGCCGCAACATTTCGAAATCCCCCTGACAGAGGACGAGCTTTTCACCCGTCTGCGCAGCGAGCGCAACCGGCGCCTGCTTGTCATTGACAGCCAGATCGCCATGCTCAACCGCAGACTGCGCCGGGCCGGCTCCATGGAGGAGCAGAGGGAGCTTTCCGCGCAGATAGACGCCTGGGACGATTACGCCCAGGCCCTTTGCGCCTTGCCGGATCAGGATGGCGCCCCCTGGGACGGAGGCGGAAAAGAGACACCCTGGCCCACGCCGCCCCTTTAATCAGCAAGTCAAAATCACCCTTATTATAAAGGAGTCATATTATGGCCTGTCACAAAAATCTGCCTGCACCATGTCCACCGCCTGACCATGGGCATCATCACGAGCATTGCAAGCCTGACCAGCATTGCGGCTGCATTGCCGTTGCCATGAGCGCTGCGGATTCCGCCACTTCTTCAGCTCTGGCAGCCAGCAATTCCGCGCTATTGGCCCAAAAGCTGCTCCAGAACTGCCTCTCGGACAAAACCATCAAGCCGGGCGGCGGTCTGGCCTATGACCCCAACACCTGCCCTGGTGAGGGCGGCATCTATGTGGACTGCCCGGCCATCATCGAGAAAGGCGGCGGTCTGGCCGTCAATCCGGATGGCGACATGTATGTGCGCATTCAGGACCTGATCAAGCCTGGCGGCGGCCTGGGCGCGGACGAGAACGGCGACTTTTACGTGAAGCTGGAGGACCTGATCAAGCCTGGCGGCGGCCTGGCCACAGATGGCAATGGCCACATGTATGTGCGCGTGG
>CAJUMQ010000066.1 GCA_910587035.1 uncultured Desulfovibrio sp.
GCCGGCGCAAAGCGCCGGCCGGCAAAATGGGGGGACTGAACAATCCGGGGGGGGCATCATGCCCCCGGCGGGGTGTGGGGCGGAGCCCCACATCTTTTGGAGCATTTCAACCGTGAACTGCTCTAAAACAGCGGCGGGGCCAGATGGCCCCGCCGCATGGCTTGTGGAAAGGTTATGTCAGCATTCCTGCACGGAGGGTGCTCCCTTCACAGGCTTGCGGCCCATGAGTATGAAAGCCGCAAAGGCCACAATGGCGCCAATCACGCCCACGATATTGGAAATGTCAATGGAGATCGCAAATCCCATGGTGGGTTCATAGCAGATGTAGGAAATACAAACGGCAGTCATGAACACGGCCGGAATCGTGCAGATCCAATGTATACGGCCACGGCGTATAAGATATGCCGCGCCGGCCCACAGCATTATGGTTGCCAGAGTCTGATTTGCCCAGCCGAAATAGCGCCAGATTATTGTGAAGTCCACAAGTGAAAGAATAATGCCTATGACGAACATGGGCACGGCGATATAAAGGCGCGGCATAATGTCATGCTGCTTGTAGCCAATGGCCTCGGCCAGGGTGAGTCTCGCGGCACGGAAAGCGGTGTCGCCGGATGTGATGGGGAGAACCACAACGCCGAGAATGGCGAGAATGCCGCCAAAGGTGCCCATAAGCGACATGCAGGACTGGCTGACCACATTGCCGGGCCCGCCGGCTGCAAGAGCAGCCGAGAGCTCAGCCGGTCCATGGTAGAATGTCATGCCAACGGTTGCCCACACCAGGCCAATAAAGCCTTCGGCAACCATGCTGCCATAGAATACGGACTTGCCAAGCTTTTCATTGGCCATGCAGCGCGCCATCAGCGGAGATTGGGTGGCATGGAAGCCGGAGAGCGCGCCACAGGCAATGGTAATGAACACCAGCGGGAAAATGGGCAGCTGCTTGGGATGGGTATTTTGCGTCCAGGAATCAAAGGAGTTATAGAACAGGCCCGCATCATCAACAAACAGCATCACGGTAACGCCGACAGCCATGAAGATAAGTATGGCGCCGAATACCGGATAGAAATTGCCGATAATCTTGTCTATGGGCATGATTGTGGCAATAAAATAATAGGCGAAAATCACACACACCCAGAATGTAAGATTCATTGTGGATGGCGTGAGCTTTGCCAGAAGCGCGGCAGGGGCAGCCACAAAGACCACGCCAACCAGCACCAGCAGCACAATGGCGAAAACGCGCATGAACTGTTTTGCCAAATTGCCAAGGTTATATCCCACTATTGCCGGTACATTGGCGCCATTGTAGCGCACGGAGAGCATGCCGGCCATATAGTCGTGAACCGCGCCCGCAAAGATGGTGCCGATAACGATCCACAGCAGGGCGGATGGCCCCCACAAGGCGCCTAAAATCGGGCCGAAGACAGGCCCAACGCCGGCAATGTTCAAAAGTTGCACCAGCCATACCTTCCAGACCGGCATCTCCACATAATCCACTCCGTCGGCCATGC
>CAJUMQ010000067.1 GCA_910587035.1 uncultured Desulfovibrio sp.
AAAAGGTGCGCGGCAATGCCATCTCCTACCAGCCGGCCTTTGTGCTGAACTCGGATCCCACCGCCGGCAATGGTCCCCCGATTATCACAAAAGACGGCATTGTGCTTGGCGGCAATTCCAGGGCCATGACCCTCCAGCTTGTCTATGCCAATAATGAAGCTGGGGCGCAAGCCTACAGGGAGCAGCTGGCCAAAATCTCCGGGCAGTTTGGCATTAACCCTGAAAATCTGGACAGGATGCGGCAGCCGGTGCTGGTGAGAGTGGTGGATAACAACCTGGCCCTGGATGATATGGCCATTAAATCGCGGCTGTATAACCAGACCACAACCCAGAGGCTGCAATCAAAGGCGGAGGGTGTCTCCCGCGCAAAACTGTTAAGCTGGCAGACTATAGATCTTCTTGCCGAAAAAATGGCCGAATTTGACACCTTGCGGCAATTTTTTGATTCCACCCAGGCAAGGGAGTTTGTCAAATCCCTGCTTGCCGATGGCGTCATAGAGAAAACCGAATATTCAAGTCTCACAGACAGCGCGGGCAAGCTGAACGATAGCGGCAAAAAGCTTGTGGAGGATGCCCTGCGCGGACTGGTGGCGCCGGATTATGACATTCTTGCGAACACGCCACAAAATGTCCTGAACAAGCTGGATCGTGTCATCCCGGCTCTTGCGCGACTGAAAGCAAGAGGCGAAGGCTGGGATCTTACCAATGTTCTGCTGCCCGCCCTGCGTTTTCTTGGCAATGCCAGCATGGAAAACAGGGACATTTCAACCTGGCTTGGGCAGGCCGATCTTATTGCCACTGATCCCGACAAAAAAAGGCCGGCTGTGCAGGCTTTGGCTCTGACCTTTGGCAATGCCACCCAAAAGGAGATATTCGCGCGCTTTGGTATTTTCACAGCTCGCGCTGAAGGTCTGCAAAAAAATACCGGCATGTTGGCCGGCATTGAAGGCACTACACCGGCAAAGGCATTTATCCAGGCTTTTTTGCAGCCTGTTGTCTCTGTGAATGGCAAAAATATCGCCGCTTTCAATCCATCTGGCAATCCCGCTCATGCCGCCCTTTTATGGGCTGCCCGTCATGGTGGCAAGACAAAAAATGTGTCAGTTGCCATAACCGCCCTGCAAAAGAAAATCGCAAGCAAAAAATCCACCCCGGAGGAAATTGCCGAGGCCAGGGAAA